>CAYWXY010000148.1:0-1661 GCA_964462555.1 uncultured Pseudomonadota bacterium
CTATACTAGATATGGCTGTTTCATCGACTAAAAAAGAGGATATCGAACGTCGGATGGAGGACCTCGGTATTTCTGAGGATGACCTTGAGGAGAAGTTTATTCGGTCGTCGGGGAGTGGTGGCCAGAATGTTAATAAGGTCTCGACCTGTGTTGTCTTGAAACATGTTCCCAGTGGTATCATTGTTAAATGTCAAAAAGAGCGGAGCCAGGCCCTTAATCGCTTTTTGGCGCGACGTCGATTGGTCGAGAAACTTGAAAAAATTAAGCTGGGAAAGAAGAGTGCAGCCGAACAGAAACGTTGGAAAATCAAAAAGCAGAAACGAAAACGTTCCAAGCGTGCCAAAGAGAAAGTTCTCGAGGAGAAACGGAAACAGTCCGAAAAGAAAAAAGGTCGCCGTCCAGTCAGTCCAAATAAAGATTCTTGATTACATCATTAACTTACAAATAGGTCCTTTGTGCTGAAGTTGGGATCACTGGTCAGATTGACGCCAAGTTTGCGGAGTCCGGCTTCGTCGCCCGGTGTCGGAATGTGGGTGATATGGATTTCACAGTTTCGAAGCTCTTTTAGTTTTTCAACTGCAAGCTCGGCCGCTGGGTTGGATGTGGCGCTGATGCAGAGTGCAATCAACGTTTCTTCCAGGTCAAGACTTAGCATCCGTCCTTCTAAGACGTTCTTTTTGAAGTGACTTAGGGATTCGATGATGTTGGGAGAGAGAAGGTGAATGTTGTCGGGGATTTCCGCCAGTGTTTTGACTGCATTTAAAACGAGCGCGGACGCTGCATGCATCAGCGGAGAGTTTTTTCCCGTTACGAATCTTCCGTCTGAAAGTTCTATTGCCGCACCACAATAGATTCCCTCATTTCCCTTTTCTTTCTTTTGTCCCTCTGTAGCCGCTGAGCGTGCGTGGGTCACTACCTTGCGGTCTTCAGGTGTTACGCCAAGTTCATCCATCAACAATTCAAGTCGCTGTTCCGTCCCCTTGTCGACAAGCCCCATAACATATTCGCAGGCGTATCTGAAATATCTTCGGATGACTTCCTGTTTTGCTGCAGCCTTTGTGGCATCGTCATTTGTAATTGCAAAGCCGGCTCGATTGACTCCCATATCGGTGGGTGATTTATAGAATGATTCTTCGCCAGTAATCTTTTCGATGATTCTTTTGAGGAGGGGGAAGGCGTCGATATCCCGATTGTAGTTGACCGTCTTTTTGTCGTAGGCCTCTAGATGAAAATGGTCGATGACGTTAACGTCTCGAAGTTCTGCGGTTGCCGCTTCATAGGCAACGTTGACTGGGTGTTTGAGTGGGAGATTCCAGATTGGAAAGGTTTCGAACTTGGCGTATCCCGAACTTTTCCCCTGTGCGTGATCGTGATAGAGCTGACTAAGGCAGGTGGCTAGCTTGCCGCTTCCTGGTCCCGGCCCCGTGACGACAACGATCGGCTTTTTGGTTTCAATATAGGGATTGGCACCATAACCCTCGCTACTAACAATCGTATCGACATCGGTTGGGTAGCCCTTCGTGAATTTGTGTGTATAAACTCGGATATTGCGGCGTTCCAGTTTATTCTTGAAGGCCTTGGCGGATGCCTGGTTTTCATATCGCGTGATGACGACGGCCGAGATGTTGATTCCCCAACGTTTAAAGTCATCGATCGTTTTC
>CAYWXY010000148.1:1671-5417 GCA_964462555.1 uncultured Pseudomonadota bacterium
ATCGTACGTGATGCCAAAGTCTGCACGGACTTTTTTCTTTTCGATGTCGCCTGCATAGATGCAGAGAATAACATCGGCTTGATCTTTCAGTTTTTGAAGGAGTCTCATTTTGACATCCGGCATAAAACCTGGGAGGACGCGTGTGGCATGATAGTCAAAGAGAATCTTTCCGCCGAACTCTAAGTATAGTTTATTGTTGAAGCGATTCACCCTTTCGAGGATTGCCTCGGTTTGTTCGGTCAAATATTTTTCGTTATCAAAGCCGATCTCTTTTGACATAATTTGTTCTCCTTTTGTTACACGGCTATCACAGGAGACTGAAAAGTTCCATTGAGATTTATTTACGAATGATATTTTGAAGATAGTTTTGAGTGGACCTATATTGTTAATGATATTGGGGAGTTAGTTATTTGCTCCTATCGAACATGACGGGAACCTGGATGCCGCCGCCACTGACGTTAACCTTGAGGCTTCGGTTTGTTGCGCGAGTAATAAATCCACCGACAGTAAGGTGCGTAAATTTCCGACCGTTCCAGTCATAATTGAGGTAGACGCCGAGGTCAGCGATGACTCTCCTCGGGCGAGAAAGAATCCCATCCACTTTCATCGAATTCATATGGATACGTTTTTGTACGGCCCAATGGTTTCGTTCGCTCTTTCGAATTCGTTTTAGAATGGGCCTCATTTCTTTTCCGATATAATCTTTTTCTCCGCCCATGCCATCGGCATGTTTGATGACCAGATTATTTGCATTGCGCTGAACGGCGGCTGTATGCCCATCCAGAAGATAGGCTGGAAGTATCGATCTCTTGAGACTTTTGGCGATTCTTGAACCGACTAGTCTCTGTACAAGAGAGTTGTCGGAGATGAGTGGTAAAATTGTTTTGGGTGCGATCAGTGCCGTAAAAAAAGGACTATAATGGGGCGTCGATGTTCGGATCAGGTCTCTATAAAGTTTTGGTGCCTCCATATAATCCTTGAGTTCAAAGCTGTCCGATATTTGGAATGCATCTGGGCGCCATTTGTTTTTGCCGATCGTGAGTCTGTTATTTTTGAGATGAATTTTTTCGCGCGTCAGTTTTGTGTATTCCTCATCAATATCAACATCGAATGCAGTGGGGGAGATAAGGCGGATACTTAGACCATGTCTCTTGGCCTTCATAAGCAGGACTTCCTCTTCCCAATTGTAATGATCGCATTGGAACCGGACGATATTCTTTCCTAGGCGGCGCATGTTTTTTATTTCGTTGGCGGCAGTGTCAAGGCAGAGAACCTTTCCCTTTAATTCAGGGATGAGGCGCAGGAGTGTTTCTTGGATATAGGATGATCGTCCCGTTCCATCAAATCCGATTTCGTTGACTTCAAATAGTTTGGGAGGGTTTGACGGGCGCGGCTTTCCAACAATCGCCATGTCATAGCGCAGACTTCCGGTAAGTCTCCGGGGCCGATGCTTTAGGAGTGCTAGTTCGTTGATTAGATAATCCGTGACTGGTGTCGGTGGAAGGATGGCTAGGAGTTCTTTTTTCGGGAGGGAAAGTAGTTTCATCAGAAAGAGGAGAATCTCTTTGGATGTTTGCTTGATGGTTGGTAGGTAGGATGCTGGTAGGATCCTTGGGATCGCAGAACAGTCGTCATCGCAAATACCGATCAGATCGGAATCCATAAAAGCGTTCCAGAGGTCGATTTTTAGCTCGCCAGATTTTTTGAAATAGCGGGCGAAGTGGGATGGCAATTTTTCAAGATGGCTCTTCTGAAACATTAGGCTTTACCTGTTCATTTCTACTTAATTATCTTTTGGGTTTGCCGTAGTCGGGTGGCTTGGGCATCGTTGCCCCCTCTTCGACTTGGCATGTTGATCCATTCCAACATTTGTTTGGGCCACAGTCGCAGCCCCACGTAAAATCGTATTTACAGATTGTTTCGTCGTCTTCGTCTCGGCAGAGGTCCTCGCAGGTTGTGGGGAGAAGGGCCCATGTGGCCTTGGCCGCCCAACATTTTTTCTGGTATTCAATATATTCCTTACTAAGGCCTACTGCCATTACATAGGTCGGGGCGATTAAAAATGTCATGATCGTCAACGCCAGAACAGAATATTTGAGTTTAGTTGTCATAGATGGTCGTAGATTAGCATAATGAGTTGGATGAGTCACTATGTCAGTCCAGGAAGTATCCGGATAATAAAAAACCCCCTCTGCACGGGGCAGAGGGGGTTTTATTGTATCTAAAACAGCTTACTTCTTTTTGGTCGGTGTCAAAATTTCATCAACTTCTGCGGCATGAAGCTTCCAGGCGTTGTCGACTAGGTTATATGTCGAGTAGACCTTGATCTTCTTGTTCGTTGCGCCCTTCATAAGATGATTGACCTTGGCGTTTTTGGAGACCTGACGGATGGTTTGACCTCTGTCGTGTACCATGGTCACGAAATCAGCGTTTCCAATTTTGTTGTCGTGATACTGTTTGAACTTCAGGGTCTCAACACGGACACCACGGCTTTTGTCGATATTTGGGTTGCTGACGGAGACGACTTTACCCTTTTCAGTCGTATAGCCTTTTTTGTTCATCTTGATGACCTTGAAATTTGTTGTTCCGGCTTCTGTTGTTATTGAACCTTTGATTTTCTCTTTCTTTGCGCTCGCAACGCCTGCAACACTGAGTACAACCGCGACGACCACTAGAGCTACTAACAATTTCTTCATATTACCCCTCCTTTTTGAAGTTGTTGTTTCTGAATTGAAGTGAGCGGAAGGCTAGCATATCCATACGTGCCAGTAAAGGATGAATATCAGCTTTTTGGGCATTGCGTCACTCTAGGGATTTGTCCCGTGACGGGTCGGAAAAAAGGTGATATAGTGCGACCTTCAATGGGGTGTTCACATAAAAAACATGGGAATTATCAAATACTAACCGCGGCGTTGTTGATTGCCGGCAATACAATTGGTGCTGGCATTCTTGGTTTTCCAATCCTTACGGGACTTGCGGGATGTGTTCCAGCTCTGGTTGGTCTTACGTTTATTTGGCTCATTATGTGGGGGACTGGCTATATCATTGCTCAGCGGATGACAATGCCGGGCAATCATCAACCGGATCTTCCAAGTCTTTATCGGGGCGAGCTGGGTCGATCCGGTAAAGGGATAGCAACCCTCGGGTACCTGATCAACTATTACGGTATTACGGTGGCGTATCTTTCAGGGGCGACGGCTATTATAGTGAAACTTTTTCCTGGGGCGGTTGGTATATCGCCCGTTGTTTTGACGCTTATTCTCTTTGTTCTCTTTACCGGCTTTACACTTTTTGGCGAGAACGTCGTTCGTCACGGCAATTTTTTTCTTATGACGTTTCTCTTTGTATCGTTTATCCTGCTTACGGTATTGGCGGGACAGCATATTGATCCGGCCCGGTTGACATATACCGATTGGTCGTTCTTTCCGGCGACGTTGCCGATTATGTTGGTTGCCTTTACCTACCACAACACGGTTCCTGTGGCCTGCCGGATTTTAGAATATAATCGGCAATCGGTTCACAAGGCCCTCTTTGTGGGGACCTTTATTCCCTGGCTCTTCATGATGGTTTGGACGGTGACCGTTATTGGTGCGATTCCACTTGAAGGTATTGGAAGAAATACGCTTCTCTTTGCCTTTGAGCATAATTTTCCGGCGACGATTCCACTTGCGAGACTGCTCGATTCAACACTTTTTCTGACCGTCAGCATTGTTTTTGCATTGCTTGCGATAACAACTTCGTATGTG
>CAYWXY010000149.1:0-5351 GCA_964462555.1 uncultured Pseudomonadota bacterium
AGAGTGAGTGGGAAGTCTTTATCGAGGGGAGTTGGAACGATAAGTTTGAGCTCCGACGCAAGGGTTGCAAGAGTAAGCCGATGAAGATTGATATAGATGTACAGTTTGCGGATGCCGGTGATATTTGTCACACGGTCAGTGTTTATCCGGGAGAGGGTCGTTGGAATGTGGAGGAGTGGTATGCCGGTGACTTTGGCGTTACATCGGCTCATGAGTTTGGTCACTTTCTGGGGCGGGATGATGAGTATTACGATCCAGCAATGTGTCCAGGACGGCCACGTCCCAAGGACCAAAACGTTATGAATGATCAACGTGTCAACGCAGCGCCTAGAAAACGCCACTTCAAATTTCTCGCCGACTGGATGAAGGAAAAAACGGGTGTTGAGTGGGAAGTCGTTAAGAAATAGCATATAGGACGGTTGTATGGAGATGCGGTTTATAGGGGTAGATGATCCGTTGTATGATGCGGAGTGCGCGTTGCGGTCGAAGGTTCTTCGGGAGCCGCTTGGTTTTTCAAGGGGAGCCGAACAGTTTCCCTTCGAGGGCGAGAGCCTTCATCTCGTGGCGATCGATGATGGGGTCGTTGTCGGTTGTCTTCTTTTTCATCCAGAGGAAAAGACGGGGCGCCTGTTTCAGATGGCGATTCTTCCCGAGCGACAAGGTGGTGGGATCGGAAAACAGTTGATTAACTATATGGAAGAGGCTCTTCGCTTAAGGGGTTATACATCTGTTTATCTTCACGCGCGAAAGCCGGTCGTTACTTTCTATGAGCTTCTTGATTATGTCGCCGAGGGTGATCCCTTCACGGAGATCGGTATCGAACATCAGAAAATGGTGAAAGTTCTGGTTTGAGGGCATAAATACTACACCGGGAGTGAATAAGCTCACTCCCGGTGCGTTCAAGGCCACTTAGTTTTAGGAGGTCACATAAGTGGGGATTGTGAAGTTTCCGCCGTCATCTTCGATGAGATCGGTGTCGTTCGCCTCAAAGAAGGACTTGTCTTCAAAGACGCTTTCGATCGCTGGCGTGGGCGTGAATGGAAATGCTGTTGTCGACCAGGGGACGGCATCTTCATACGATTCGCAGTTGGTCGAATCGGCATAAGCCGGAATTCCATCCGCCTCACCTTCAATGCAGTAGAATCCGGCCTTGTCGGCAACGTTTGTGACGTCGGAGTCGATATTGAAGATCGAATATCCACCAACCTCATAGCTACCACGGCCAATCGTCTTTGTTGTCTGTTCCCATGAATCAAGGTCATATTTGATGACATTAAAGTCACCGACCGCGAGTGTCACGGCGTTTGAGTCGGCAACCACGCCTTGTCCGGTGATGCGGCTTCGGCTCTTGAAAAAGATATCGTCGTCAGTGCCAAAGACATCATCGGGGCCGCTGTAGATTGATGCCTGGTTGTAGCGTATATCAATGTTTCCATAAGTGGTGCTCGACTCTTCTGTCTCTGAATAGGTGGCCAGCGTGACCGACATGCCGCGGGCAAAGTTTCCACGCGTGTCGGTTTCCTCTGTGTTTGCCGATGTCACATCGCGCATATAGGCGAAGCGAAGGACGTTGTCAGAGTCTATGCCATAAACGGTCGCGGCCTGGTCATCTTCACCGCCGTCAAATGGAAGAACACAGTCGAAGTTGCGATCGCCTTCTGAGCCGTTTGTGAGTTCGCCGTAAAAGGCGATGTCAATTGTGTCGGCATCGGCCAGTGTTGAGCTGCCTCCGCCACAATTGCCTTCGGTATCGCTTGAGAATATTGTTTCAACCTGCGACGCAAATTGATCAACTAAGACTCGAATCCGTGTGACCGGTGCGTCGTCTCCTGCGGGTCCAAAAATATCGGTGAGGACGAAGAGGTTATCATCCTCGAGATAGACCGACCAGTCGTCACTCGATTCATATGTGATGGCTTTGCTGCTAAGGCTGGCTACAGCGTCACCATTCACATCGGGCACGAGTGCATCGGAAAGATTTTCGATCCGTGCGCTGACTTTTGACAAGACAAGTGGTTCTGTTGGATCAGTTGAGCCTGTCTCGGTGACACCCTTGCCACATCCTGATGCCAGAATTAATAAGGCACCTGTTATGATGATGAACAGAAGTAAAAATAATGTACTGATGATGTTGTTATTTGTCATCAGGATCACCCCCTCCTTTTCGGCGGGTTACTGGAAAAAACTGGATGTTAAGTTGCGCGACCTCCTCCGGTTCAACGTCTTCAGAGGCGATCTTTATGATTTCTTGTCTGAATTCACGAATCTTTTTTCGAATTTCGGGGAGCTTTTCGCTTTTTACGCCAAGTGTCATGGCGCTGGTATCCCGGTCCTTCATGGTCAACTTGTCCATAACCTCCTTTGAAAGATCGAGGAGTGTTTTGTGATAGTTATGGACAACGATTGATTGAAGTTCAGGTCCGGTTGAGATGATTGAGTTGGTCTGTTTCCATCCCCCGTTGCCATCGCTTTCAATGAAGCCAAGTTCTTTCAAGAGCTCCACTGATCGTTCAGCCTGCGCTGGGGTGATAGGTGGTGAAATTTTTTCGGCCAACCATTCGGATGTTCCGTCAAAGTCTTTCGAGATGACCAATTCTCTGATTACTGGATGATACCACTTCGAATAGTATTCATATTGTTGGCGTTCGACCGGTTTGAGCTTTCTGAATTTTTGTGATTGAAGGAGTTTCTGGTAGTAAAAGTTCTTGTCTTCATGAGTGTTTGCCTGATTGAGGAAGACGAGGTTTCTGAAGAAATCTTGTTCCTGCTTATTGAGCTTGAGGCCGGTCATCATTTTTTTAAGGCTTGCTTCGGTCAGGTTTCGTTTGCCCTGCATCACCAGCATGAAGAAGTTGGTCGAGTGAAAGCCGGCTCGCTTGGCAAAGGCACGGTGCGAGAAAGTTCGGCTCTCTTCCTTGGCGTTGTGGTACCAGTCGTTTAAGTATTGCCGATAATCCTTGTATCTGAAAACGCTGACTTTTTTTGTTTCGTTTTTCATACCTATATTATAGCCGAAAAGGCTATCCTCCCCCAAGAGCTATTAGCATTTAGCGTATTCATCTGTACACATCCAATCATATAACTCACCGTATTTATTGATTGTATTGGTATTATTATGTTTATCCCTGTATTATAAGTACACATGATTCGCCCCCTTTCTAATTGTAAAAGTTTGAAAAGTCGTGGTTATAACAGAAATAGGGGTCGCCGTTGCAGGTGACCTCATCTGGGATCGGGTCTGGTGTTACCACGCTCTCAAGCATTGAATTGCTTTCGCCCCAGTGAACGATGAGGCGGTCTGACTCTAGGCGATAACTGGCCGCGAAATATTGACTTCCGGGATCGGTTTCGGGAAGCGTGTGCGGACTTCTTGTTCGGACAATGAAGCTTCCTTCATCGGCATTGTCGTCGATGCTAATAACTTCACCTTGGCCGCTCGTATATCCACTTGGCCGACCGCTTATATCGTCAACGTGACTTCTTAGGAACATGTAGTCGACATCAGAGCTTGTGTAATATTCCTCAATGCTTTGATAGGCACCACCATCCTTTTTGATTTCGAAGATGGCAAAGTAGTCGCGGACGGGATTTTCCATTGGTGTGTCGACCCATGTGTACGAACCGCTGTTTGATAGTTTAGTAAAACTCTCTGGGCTACCATCGTTTACAAAGTTGTCGGCAGCGCATAGTTCGCCGTGTGCGGCAGAATAGATCGTTGCTGGCTGGCCCGTGGAAGGGCCATAGCTCAAGAAGCGACCATACGTAATGGGTTCCATCAGGTTGATGTCAAGTGCGCCCTGCAGTTCGGCCTGATCGTCTTCGCTGAAATATTGGTAGCTACACTCGCTGCAGAAGCCACCAATGTTGTCACAGGCGTAAGAGTCGTTGGCATTCCATTCAGCCTGGGCGTGTGCATAGTAAAGAGTTTCGCCATCAACTTCAGTCGAGAATGAAAAAGTGACTTGAGGTCTCGCCATAATCATCCCTCTTGGGATTTCGATGGGGTCCATCCAGAGCCAATCAAAGTTAACATCTTGCGGTGCATCGATAACCTCGTTTCCATAGCGTTCCGCAAGAAGGGTTAGAAGTTCATCAGAAAGTTGTCCGATGTGGAAAATATTGAAGTTGATGCCGCAGACCTGAAGTGCGAGCATCCACTCCATCGTTTCACCCACGACATAATCTTGCATGTTGACTTGGCCTGAATCGTGAGTCACTGCGGTGAGCACCATTCCATCATGCTGTGCAACATACCATGGAGCATTGGCCAGGGCGACTTCAGCGGTTACCCCGCAGGTCTCTCCCTCTTCACAGATGCCATCACCATCGATGTCGGTACCATTTTGACCGCTGGATATTTCTTTCAGATGTTCTTGAGGGCGAATGTAGATCGACCAGTTGGTCTTGGCGTCACCCTCTAAGTGTCCGGTGTGGCCGGCACCGTGTGTTCCCCATGCACCAAATTCGGTAATGAATTCTTCGCCATTGACGATTGTATAGAGTCGACCGTCGTCACCAAAGGTGTGCTCGAGTGGGAGTTCCAAATTGAAATCGGGGCAGGCTTCTTTGAAATTGCTGGGTCCGGCGGGGGCAGCTGCAGGTGCGGCTTCGGGAATGCTTTCTTCTTGTGCGGCTTGTTCTGGAACACTGCCGCCACCAGCAACAACGTCATCAGGTTCATCGTCAATGACAACGGGCTCTCCGCCGTTATCTTCGGCGTCACCGATGAGTGGTTCGTCGTCGAGTATCGTCTCTTCGTTTTCACCACTGACCTCGGCCGATTCGATCTCTTCCTCGAGGGCTTTTGCAAGATCGCTTCCGCCGGCCCCGCCACATGAGATGATAAAGAGAAAGAGTGGCATGATGAGTAGTGCAACTATGTGTCCTTTCGTTTTCATTGTGGCCTCCTTTGTTGTTTGTCTTTTCATGTCTCTATTTTACCGCTTTAACCAGGAGGACCGAAGGCTATTTTTCATAAACCGTATTCATTTGTACACGAAATATAATATAACACGTTGTCATTATTGGTAATTTAAATGATATAATTTACAACCGTATTAATTAGTACACACACCACTCCCTTTACCATATATGTTCTTATTCGCATCTCGCTCGGGACTTCGAACAAGTCCAGCTTCCGTAAACCGAGCTTTTCGGAAACGTTCCGATACCAGGGTTCCAAGACGGTCGCTCCAGCCTCCACGATTTTCCGCCGGAGGCGGATCAGCCTTCGGCTGACGTATCCACGGTGCCGACCCTCTCCTCGCTGTTCCGCAGTTCAATTTTCAGCCAAACGTCATGACTCGTACGCGGCCCTCTGCGTCGTCCCGGATGCGCGAATTTAAGGTTAA
>CAYWXY010000150.1:0-5291 GCA_964462555.1 uncultured Pseudomonadota bacterium
AGGTCATGAAAATGGCTGTCAAGGCCATACGCCCCAACGCTACGATCGCATCTCTGATGGGGGCGCACGGGCAGAGATCGGCGAGGCGACGCAGATCCTCCGAAGATTTTATCCCGTCGTTTCGTTTCGCGGCCCCAATCTCAAGCTTCCCAAGCCCTTCTTAAAATATCTGAAGGAGGAGGGCTACACGATTGATTCGACGCTTGCCAAACATAAGAATCCATTAGTCAAAACCATCGTCGAAGAGGGTATCACCCGAATTCCGGTCTCGACGACATCGATCGTCCTCAGATCCCGCCTCCTTAGGCAATTGATTTTACCCAGACTCAAAGACCCCATCGTCCTTTTTGTACATCCATGGGAATTTGTTGACCTCAGGGGAGAAAAACTTCGGTGGGATTGCCGATTTAGAACTGGAACCGAGACCTTGAACGCGGTCCATGAAACAATCGCCCTCTATCGATCATTGAATGCGACCTTCTGTCACATCAGGGACCTGATAGAGACCTAATCCAAGAGGCCCTCATGAAACATAACATTCTCGAATCACGATTTGTACTGACACTTTGGCGACTGATATTGTTGTCTATCGGATCAATAATGACCGCCACCGGAATCAGTCTCTTCCTCGGCCCCCACAAACTTCTTTCCGGTGGTGTCACCGGTACGTCAATGCTCCTTTCGTATGTCACACCGATCGATACCGGCATCTGGATCGTTGCAATTAACATTCCCCTCTTTATTATTGCTTGGCGCAAGATCGATCTCCACTTTTGCATCTACAGTATGATCGGTGTCGCCATGTTATCTGGCGCTGTCTATTTTTTTGATCAAATGCATGCCCTTCAACTTGTTTCGGATCCATTGCTTGCTGCCCCCTGCGGGGGCTTGCTGTGTGGGGGCGGGGGTGGTATCGCCATTCGGGCACGCTGTTCACACGGCGGAACGGATATTATTTCGGTTGTCATCCGACAGAAATTTTCCATTGGGATTGGCATGTTCGCTTTTTACATTAATATCATCCTAGTTGCCCTTCTCTCAATTCGATTCGGCATTGAACTCGGCCTCCTCACGATATTCGCCCAGTTTGTTGTCGCGAAGACGCTCGATCGCGTCGTCACCGGTTTCAATACGGCAAAATCAGTAACAATCATTTCAGATCATGCCGATGAAATTGCCCAATACATTATGGAGCGGATGTATCGTGGCGTCACCTTCCTGGAGGGTACGGGAGGATATGGGGGGCGTCCTAAAAAGGTCATTCTCTGCATCGTTACCACATCACAGTTGACACGCATCAAGGGGGCAATGAAACAAATCGACCCTGACGCGTTTATGGTCGTCTCTGATGCCAATGAAATTGTTGGCACGGGATTCTACCACAGTCCGTTATAACTAAAAAACCTAGGCCGCGTCGTTGGCTGACTCTTCTTCAATACCAACTGTCATAATCATGTTTTCATTGATGGCATTTAGAAAATCGTGAATTTTAGTTAAGCTGGGAAGAGATCTTCCTTGCTCATATTGGGCATATGCGTTTCTTGATTTAAGATTTAAACGATTAGCAACATCTGCTAGTGAGAGTCCATTTTTTATACGTTGTCTTTTGAGCATCAGTGCCACTAAATAGGATAACGTGTTTGCAGTGAGATAGAATGAGTTGTTCGCATTTACGATAAGAGTCGTTTTGAACCCCTTACAGTTGATGTGAGATTCTACAGCATCGGATATCATCTCAAAGGCCTCTTTTTTCGTATCTCCCTGTGTCATTATGTCTAGGGCTGGAATTTCTATTAACCAGTGCCGCCCCTCTTTCCAGATATGACCATTTAGATACATATTATTCGTCCTTCCCTGGGTTGTTCTTGGCGTTTTTCAATATCTTCCTCGCCAACCTTTCAGAAATCTCGACATGTCTCGGTATCGCTTCACTCGCCTCACCATTGGTCCAGATTTCATGTTTCTTTCCCTCTCGCAAAAAATACCAGCCATGCGATCGAATTATTCTCTTTAATTCCTTTGCGTTCATGCCTGATGCCCCTTAATTGTACATCAATATATGTACATCTGCAAACAGATTTCGTAGGGAATCTAAACAAGATTCGTGCCACTCTCAAAGAGGCAGGGAAAGCTGAAAAGCGCTTATATTTCAGTAAGTTCTAAAAAGGGCGTTTTTTTCGAAACCCAATGGGTCTGATTCTGGACGAACAGTGACGAAATTTACGCAACAATTGATGCGTTGCTATCTCTCCTTTGGAATCAATCGGCGCCAGCCGTAGACCGTAATAACTAAAAGACCAATCGCGCCTATTAGAATGGCAATATTGCTCACCACATGAGAATTCCGAACCGGCAATTCCCACCCCGCGGCATGAACGGTGAATGTCCAGAGATTATTGGCTATGTGGCAGATAATCGGAATCCAGAGTGAGCCACTCGTCGCAAAGAGCCAACCTAGAATGAGACCTAAAAGAAAATAGAGATGAAGATACCACGGACTCAAATGGGCAACGGCAAATAGCGCTGCCACAATGACAATACCAATTGTTCGACCATAGTGTCGGCAAAGCCCGGTCTGACAAAAACCGCGAAAAAAGATTTCCTCACAAAAGCTTGGGATCAGACAAAGGAGAAGAAATTTATGTATATACGATCCAACACCGTGAACCTGCATCAACTCCTTGTAGGCCTCATCTATCGATTTGGATACCGGGAGAACCAGTTCGGTCAGATACATTAAATAGTCGGAAATAATTGCTAGCGATATCATCATGAGGACTGCCAGAATCAGCTTGAGTGGAGAGACACGCCTGAATGGAAGAACCTCTTTTGCTGTGAGACCAAAGATTCGAATCACAACAAAAACTGGAACCAAGAGGGTTCCGATCTGGTTTAAGAGCATGCCCAGCGTGAACGAAAAATGATGAATAACGTAACCGGCAGGAATCTGAAGCAGAACGCTCAACCCAAAAATGGCATAAATCAGGAATGGCGGCGCTAGAACTACGCGCTTTGACCTTCCGGATCTAGCACTGCTGAACAATCTAACGTTGTATGCTGTTTTATGTTCCATTTTCTGTTATTTTTTGACAGTTGAAATGAACTGTTCAACTTCTGGAATGCCGCCCTGATAGATGAGATAACCATTATGTGGTTCGCGTTCGGTCGTCTCATGTGCGATCGGCTCAAGCATCATCTCTTTCACTTTTTTGGGATCATCCGTCTGACCCAACACCCAGGCCAACTTACAATAGGCTGCCTCGGGGAGCATGTTGGCGCACGGAACAACACCAAGCTCCAAGAGATAGCGGCCTGTTTCATAAACATACATCTGCGTAAAACCCCAAAGAGTCTGGACGGTCATGACAACATGCACACCCTTTTTGACTGCACGCTCCAGTGAATCATTTAGAGCGTGATTCACATGACCCAAACCGGTTCCCGCAATAACAATACCACGATACCCCTTCTCCACTATGGCATCAACTATATCAGGTTGCATATTGGGATAGTAATAAAGGATTGTCACTTTTTCTTCAAAGACTGGATCAATCTTAACTTTTCGATCCATTGACCGACGTCTATAATCCTTCTTAAGTGGCGTAATTTTATCAGCCCAGACCATCGCGAGAGGAACGTCACCGATCGTCCGAAAGGTTGACCGATAACTGGAGTGCATTTTTCTGACACGGGTCCCTTGGTGAAGGAGGCCAAAATCATCCGATGTGGGCCCAAACATACAGACCATCACCTCAGCAATGTCGGAGTTGGCGGCCGTATTCGCCGCATGAAGAAGATTTCGTGCCGCATCCGAAGAGGGTCGATCCGACGAACGCTGGGATCCAACTAAAACGATCGGGACAGGAGGATCTTGAACCATAAATGACAATATCGAGGCCGTATGATGCATCGTATCGGTGCCATGACCAATAACGATACCGTCGGCTCCCGCCTCAATCTCTTTACCAATCTCTTCGGCTAGAACCTTGTATTGCATTGGCCCCATGTCTTCTGAGAAAACGCCAAAAAGTTTACGGGTTTTAAGATTGCAAATATCGGCCAGCTCGGGAACGGCGCCATAGAGTTCACCTGGGGAAAAAGCTGGAATCACAGCACCCGTTGTGTAATCGAGACGCGAAGCAATCGTTCCGCCGGTTCCGAGGAGTGTGACGTTCTTCTTTTTGGGATCATAAGGAAACTCTTGTTCCGGAATTTGATACTTCCCCTCACGATAGCCAACTTCTTTTATATCCTGAATATTGTCGACATGGATGCCAGTATTGTAACCATTGGACATCTTGATCACAATATGCTCGGCATCTTCAGTTTCGGAGCGCGGAAGGATTAGGCCCGCAAATGGACCTTCAGTGGTTTTAATTTCAACATCGGACCAAACCTTGACGCCAAATTTCTTGAGAATCTTGAGACCCTTTGCCCGATACCCCTTATATTCTTCGTTTTTTACCATATCGACCTCGGAGGGCTAAGTAACAGATGGACCTACCCTTGTAAAGCCCCATGATATTCGTTCATCGGTTTGGGTAACGATGCTCGTATCGTCTATCGGTTTCGGTGGGGGTTTATGAGCCGTTACATGGCACTTGTCTCTTATTTATCTTGCTGTTATAATCTGTCGTTCTTTTTAATACAGTACCTAAACCCATATACGTAACCGATACAGGCTTCGAAACCGCAGCCGATAATACGGGGGTTATTTATGTCGATGGCATTACTTGAAGAGCTGATTAAGGCCTTTGGAATTAGTGGCTACGAAGCCGAAGTCCGTGACATTATCAAACGTGAAGTGGAACCCTATGTCGACGAGGTCAAGATCGACCGAATGGGTAACCTTATCGCACACAAAAAGGGAAAGGCGCCAAGGGGAATGCTCGCAGCCCATATGGATGAGGTCGGGTTGATGGTTCGCGCTATCAATGACGATGGTCTGATTCGTTGTTCGAATGTTGGAAGCCTAGAGGCCGTCAGTCTGATCGGCGCTCATGTTCAAATCCTCAGCAAAAAGGGGCATATCTGGGGAATCGTCACGACAAAAGAGATGAGTAATAATGAGGAAATTGTAGATTTCCCCACGATTGGTGACCTCATTATCGATACTGGTCTCAAAAAGAAAGAACTGAGGCGAAAGGGTGTCGACGTTGGATCATACGTTGAGCTTGTCATGTCGACATTTTTTCAGTTTGGGAAAAAGGTCGTTGGCAAGAGTCTTGATGACCGTATTGGCTGCTATATTCTCTGTGAACTTGTGAAAAAGCTGAAAAAGAATCCTTATG
>CAYWXY010000151.1:0-5258 GCA_964462555.1 uncultured Pseudomonadota bacterium
TGGGTTGGGATGGGTTGGGATGATTTGGATTGATTGCTAATGGGAGGGTTTTATGTCGAATGAACGTGTATTTGCTGTGATTGGGCTGGGTCATTTTGGTAGGGCGGTATGTCGCGCGCTTGCGGAGAATGGCGGGAGTGTTATTGCCATCGACAATAAGCTCGACTTGCTCGACAAGGTGAAGGATGTCGTTGCTCAGGCTGTCTTGATTGATAGTGCTGATGAGTATGCCCTGAAAAGCTTGCCTCTGGACACGATTGATGTCGCGATTATTGCCATCAGTGATAGCCTCGACGACAGCATTATATCAACGGCGCTAATGAGAAAGTATGGGGTGCCTTACATTATAGCAAGGGGGGTTAAGGATATTCATGCCGATGTTCTCAAGCAGGTTGGGGCAACAGAGGTTATCAATATTGAAACCAGTGAGGGACAACGTTTGGGTCGTCGTCTCATGTCGCCGGATGTTTTGGATAGGATAGCCATTTCTAATAGTCAGACCCTGGCGGAGCTTGTTGTCCCAGATAGTTTTGTGGGGAAGAGGTTGGAGGATGTTGAAATACGAAAAAAATTCAACCTCAATGTTATTTCAATAAAACGCTCAATCACCCAGATTAATGATCTTGGAAATCCGGTCAAGGAGGAACAGGTGATATCTCCAGAGCATGTGGATCAGTTTGAATCGGGGGATGTTATTGTGGTGATTGGAAGTAACGAAGATGTTGATGGTTTTAGGGAGGTCTAGATGTTATTGATCCGAAAATCAATTCTCTTTATTTCCTTTTTGATTATGAGCATGCCGGTGCTTTTTTACGGTATTTATGGTTATGCTGCCCTTGATCAGTTCGATGAGCTCAAAAATCACAAACTGAAATTTATTGCAGAGACACATGTCTATATAACGATCATTGTTTTCATCTTTCTAATCTTTATGTTCTTCATGCTCTATATGAAGAGTCGAGATGTTTATAAGAAGTTGGATCGGGCGCGGGAGATATTGAGTTACGTTAGTTCTGGTCAGAGTGATCTTAGTAATTATTTGGGTCGATTGGGGCTTCTTGGCACAAAGATTAATGACATCTATTCGGATGTTAATAAGCTCAATGTTATGAAGACGGAAAAAATCAGTTCGATGTCTATTGTGATTAAATTTCTTCTCGAAAATAGTCGGTGGTCGGTGATTGGTCTTGATCCGACTGGGAAGGCGCTTGACTGTAGTAAGAAGCTCCTTCATGAACGGAGTCTCAGCAGTAATGATGTTGTTGAGTCTTCATTTGAACTCCTTTTTTCCGGTGTGAATTTTTCAGAGATTGTTGGGAAGTTGAAAAATACCCGAGATATTGTCGTCGAGGAGAATGTGACGTCGGGCGGGATCCTCAAGTACGAAGGGGACCTTATCTTCTATCCAATATTTAGTGTTAGTAATCAGCTTACCAGTACACTTTGTCTATTAGAGCATAAGGGGCTTGTTGAACAGTTTTCACTCAAAACCGAACATATATAATTTCAGCATCATATCTACTCTCTTAAATTCCTTGATGGAAACTGTCTCGTTTGCTACTATTTCCGCCAATTTGGGGATCATTCGACTACAACCGTCCAACAGAATAAGGGGGAGAGATGACTATCCACCTATTTAGGCTTTTTGTTGCCGCAACAGTCTTGTTTACCACGTACACCTCTGGATATTGCCAGAATTTGGCTCCGGTCATGAAAAGTGTCATGCCGCAAATCACAGAAGAGAAGGCGGATGAGCCGAAAGAGGCTGCTCTGGACGAACCGGTTCCCACGATCTCCGACAAGGCCTTGGAAAAAGAGCTCGAGCGTGAGATCGTCGCCGATGAAAAGAGGTTGGGTAAGGTTGAGGATCTTCAGAAGCGGTCCATGACGGAGGCTTGGACGCTTACGATGAAGGATCTGGCCACACAGAATGTTGAGATGCTCAAGCAACTCATCGATACAGAGAAGAAATCGAAGGAGGTTCAGGCACAGAACGACAAGCTTGAGGAGAGGCTCCTCGAGATGCGGGACAACTCTTCGGAGATCAAGAAGAGGGTTGAGACGATGGGTCTGACCCCTGCCGTTGGTGCCCTTCTCCAGAAGAAGCGGTTGGTCTTGATGAAGCAGGAACTTCCGCGCAAGTCGGCTGTGCTAAGGCGCAAGGAGATACGGCGAGTCAACGAGGAAGATCTGCGTCTGGAGGGGGTTGAGGATTATATCGAGGGGCTGAGCGATCAAAAGGTGGCGGAGTTTGTGGAGGTGATGAATCCTCCGGCTGGAGAGCGCAATCACGTCAAGACTGGCATGGAGGAGACGTTTCACGAGGCAACGGAGCTGGTCCATGATCTTAGGGCTGCGAATGCCAAATATATGACGATTCTGGGAAATCAGAGTTACGCCGAGCGTGCGATCAAGCTTGAGGCCAAGGATTATATCGATTTTATCAATGTCAAACTCCTTTGGACTCGGAGTAATCAATCCTTTGAGATGGATGACATCTCTTTCATGCATACGGCAGTGGTTCACTTTGCGAGCCCGACGGAGTGGCAGCAGTTGGCGAGCGATGGTCTGCGATCACTCAAGCGAGATTGGTTGCAGTGGTCCGTTATTGGATTGATTCTTTTGGTTTGGCTGGTCTTTCGGGTGAAGCTCAAGGGTGTCATCAGAAAGATGACCGGTAAGCTCAAGGAGGGAGGGGGCGCTTCCATCCTTGCCTCGATTAAGGGGCTCATTGCATCGGTTGTGGTGGCCGGGGTCTTTCCGCTCATTATCGTTGGGGCTGTTCGCCTCTTGGTGAGTATTCCGGGTTGCCACGAATTTACGAAGGCTGTTTCGATTGGAATTTATGACTTTGCGCGGATTCTCTTCATCGTAAATCTTGCACGGATATTGCTTCATCCTTTGGGGTTGGCGCAGACCTATCTTGGATGGTCGGAACCGGTTTGTCGTTCCGTGAGACGATTTGCATGGCGTTGTCTCGTTTTTATTTCTCCACTTGTTGTTGTGTTGGTGACAATTAACAACGCCTTTACCATCCCAGTTCGCGGAGCGCTCGGGCGCTCGCTCTTTTTTGTCGAGATGATCATTTTGATACTGATCCTTCTTCCGTTAGTGAGAGCTCGGGGCCCCATCTTTACACATCTTGCGACTGTGAAAGGCTTTTTCTGGAATCTAAGAAGGGTGTGGTTGCCGCTGGCCATCGTTGTGCCGCTTACCTTCATGGTTGTCACCTTTTTGGGTTACTATCGTACCGGCTTTTTGCTCAGTTTCGATTTTCTCTACACCATTGCGTTGCTTGGCGGACTCATCTTTCTTGCGAATTTTCTTGGGCAGTGGAGTCGTGCGGCAAAGGATGAGGCGTCGGGCAAGCAGACAGCGATTCTTATCCGTATTGTCGTTATTGTATTGGCCCTGGTGGGGCTCAACCAAATATGGTCGGAGGATATCCCCGTTGTCAGTTTTCTAAACTCGGTCATCCTTTGGAGCTACCATGCTGGTCTCGATCTAGCGCAAAATCCGATTGTCAAGTCGACAACCCTTGGGAATTTAGTGATCTGTGGTTTGATTCTTACCTTCACCTATTTTTTGACGAAGAATTTGCACGCACTCCTTAATATGCTCTTTTTCAAGAGGCTACGGGTCAATCAAGGGACACAGCATGCTGTTACACTTATTATTAAATATATTTTGGCAGTTGTTGGCTTTACCTTTGCCCTCGATGCGATCGGCATTGGGTGGTCGAAGTTTCAGTGGTTGATTGCAGCCATGACAGTGGGATTGAGTTTTGGCCTTCAGGAGATCGTGGCAAATTTCGTTTCAGGAATTATTCTCCTCTTTGAGCGTCCGATTAGTGTTGGGGATACGATAGCCGTGGCTGGTGTCGAGGGTAAGGTAACTAAAATTCAGATTCGTGCGACAACGGTCACCGACTGGGATAACAAAGAGGTTTTGATACCTAATAAAGCGCTTTTGACGACGAATATTACGAACTGGACACTTTCCGATCAGGTTGTTCGGATCGTTATTCCGATCGGTATTGCCTATGGTTCAGATGCGCGGTTAGCTGAGGAAATATTGTTAAAGGTTGCAACGGACAATTCACTGACCCTCGATAAGCCTCCGGCAAGTGTTATATTTGTTGGGTTTGGTGACAGCAGTCTTGATTTCAAACTGCGGACCTATTCCAAGAGCAGTGACCGCATGACAACAATCAATCAGCTACATCTGGAAATTAACGATGCCTTTAACTCGGCGGGTCTGGAAATACCATTTCCTCAACGAGATCTTCATATGGATTCATCAAAGCCGATAGAGGTGAAGGTTATTGGAAAAGAGGGTGGGGCGTCATCGTAATTGGTTGTCACTAGTGATTTCTTGCCAGAGATTCAAAAGTGTTCTTGTTCCATGAATAGGGTTCTACGAACGACTGGTTGCTATATATTCCATTTTTATCGGGTGGCATTACAATCTTTTCGCCATGTCTGAACATAAACTTATATGGACTTGGTCTCGGGCCTATGGGTGACATGGTTCCCGACGTCATTTCAGTAAACTCACCCTTTTCCAACTGCCCAGCCATCATTTCCATCGCTATCTTGTTTCGATAATCCATACATGTCAGTATCTCGATTGGCGTTGTGCCGGGGCAGGGAGGGCTGGTCTGGACGGGAACAAATGTCATGGATGCATAGTTGTCGATTTCGTCAAGTTCAGGAATGTGGTCAGCCGGATCTAGGGTTACATTCAACAGATCCTTTGGCCCTGCAGTAACGGTAAACTCTTTCACGCAGAATGATTCTCCGGGAAGGACATATTCCATCTCTGTTCGATGTGGAATGCACTTGCCATCAAAGAACTCGTCGTTGCTAAACCACCATTTATTAAGGTCCGACAACCAGTTACCGCTTATTTTTTCGTAATGCTTGTTGGTTATCTTTTTAAACTTTTTCATCGATTCGTCTGAAAATGAATTTATCTGATATGTAGCGTCGACTACAGGATAAGTTGGTTTGTTTCCATTGTTGATGGCGGATATCTTTACATTCCATTCATAAAGACACTCGTCATAAGGCGGTTTTTTTGATGCTGACTTTTTTAGACGAAACCATTTTTTTAGAAAGCCGAACATGTCGATCTTTTTGTATTTGCTACTGGAATTGCTGTCGGAACAAATCACTGATTTTCCACCCATTGGTTTTTCATTAGCTAGAGTGATATGGACAACCGGGGCGAAGTTAGGTCCGAATGAAAAGTTCAGG
>CAYWXY010000152.1:0-5250 GCA_964462555.1 uncultured Pseudomonadota bacterium
AAGAGATCTCCTGTCTCTGCTGAACTGCTTGAAAAAGAGAAATAGGGGATCTCGGTCAACCCTACAATCGATGATACAGACCCGTCGCTATACGAGACGAGGTTGATGAGACGCTTTGAATAATCGGATGAAAAAGCAGATAGGACTGCAGAGTTTTCACCAGGGATGATCTCGAAAGGTAGATTGAGTATATTTTTGTCGTTGTGAAAATACGAGGGGTAAGAACAACTCTCACCTTCGCAGGAGATCTGTTGGTCTCCGATTTCCTCCACGATGCTTGAGAGGTCAAATGAAACGAGATTTTTAAAGGTGGGTGATAGAGATACCTTTGAAAGCTCTTCCATAAAATTGCTAGATGTCACGGCCGCTGTGACATCCTTTTCTGCGAATGGTGCAGATTTAATCGTGATCGGATTCTTCTTCATCTCCTCTATGATACATTCATTGACCTCGTCTTTAGTCTTTTTCACGCACTTGGTTGGGTCAATATTGAGGAAGTTGGTATAATCACCATAAAGACAGCTATTTGATACAGAGGAACAGTAATTAAAATAGATATCGGACAAATGGACATGAGAGGTGTCATCGAGGTAGTGTTTCTCATTAACGGGGTCATAACGAAGGTGATATGTAGTTTGCATGTCCAAGGTCGGAATGGCATAGTAGAGGCCGCGGGGAACAGATTTTGATTTTAAGATTTTACGGAGATAGTTTTCCAATGCATATCCGGTCCTAATGGGAGCCCATTCAGCTGATGCGTTATTTACTGGATTAGAATACTTTATGAACTGCTTCGATATGTTCGGCAGGAATTCACTGAACCCCTTGTTCGAATCATAGAGGAGTATTTTGGAATGAACTTCATCTTTGATCTTTTTTTCAAGGTCCACATTAATGAAATATGTGAGCAGGGCAAAGTAGTGGTTGGGGTCATCAGGATCTGCAAAAAAACTAATTCCTAAACCGTGGGTACCACGAAGGCTTGATGGTCCATTGCCTCCAGGAATTTTGTAGATTCCATCGGTGGAACTATCGATATAGTCCTTGGCTAGTTGTTCCTCGGTGAGAAGGAGCTCGTACTTCTCCTCCTCAAGATTGATATTTGATCTAAAGAGACCGTACTGCGTCATAAACCAGACGCCGCCGCTGGGGTCTGTGCCGAGGACGCGGACGCCATCGAGATTGGGGGTAATCGCCTTGGTCGTTCCTGCAGTGGTGCTGGATGATGCACTTTTTCCCTCCACTCCCTCTGCCTCATCAGCTCCCCCTACCGTCTCGGCTGAGCCTGTGCTGAGGGTCGTCGAGAAATATTGATGGGGATACAATGTCTCCGCATCATCGGGATTATATTTGGGGCTCGACCAGATGAATGATTTGTGAGTGAAGGGTGAGACGCTTTCTGTCTTATCAATCAGTGCATCTTCCTTCTTTCCACCCCCGGAGCCCGAACAGCCCGCGGCAATGAGTGTGGCCACTGTGAAAACCGTCAAAGTAAATATGATCCACCGTTTCATAAATCCCCCCTTCCGACGGCCGCATCCGCTTTTGCGGATTTGCGGCGTCGAGAATCCGCCTTTGGCGGATTATTGGAACTCAACTCTTAATAAAGATACTAGCAACTACTGTGCCATTCGCGTCCCTATAAATATTTGATAAATAAGCAGATAATGTATAGCACAATTCTCAAACCGGGAAAAGGTGGCGTTTTGTCAAATTCTTGACATGGAATCGTCCTAATTCGTTGACAGTCAGGGCCGTCGATGTTAGCTAGGCCTCTAAACTATTAGCGTAAGGAGTGAATTATGGCGAAAATTCAAGATGTTAAGGGACGTGAGATACTCGATTCCAGAGGAAACCCAACGGTCGAAGTCGACCTGATTACCGATAACCATTATATGGGCCGTGCCGCTGTACCAAGTGGTGCCTCAACCGGCATCCATGAGGCCGTGGAACTTCGGGATGGTGATAAGAACCGTTATCTGGGAAAGGGTGTTTTGAATGCCGTCAATAACGTCAACACGATTATTAAGGAAGCCATTGTGGGTCAACCGGTTGACGATCAAGCGGCACTCGATAAACTTCTGATCGACTTGGACGGAACCCCCAATAAAGGAAAACTTGGTGCCAACGCAATCCTCGGCGTGTCGTTGGCCGCTGCGCGTGCCGCTGCCAATACAAAAGAGACGCCGTTCTATGCCTATGTCGCGGAGCTCTATGGTGCAAAGACGATTTCGCTTCCGATGCCGATGATGAATATTTTAAACGGCGGCGAACATGCCGACAACAATGTCGATATCCAAGAGTGGATGATTGCGCCGATGGGTGCCTCCGATTTTCACGAAGGTCTCCGAATGGGTTCTGAAGTTTTTCATGCACTCAAGTCGGTTCTCAAGGCGGCCGGTCACGTCACAAGTGTTGGCGACGAAGGTGGCTTTGCACCGAATCTCAAGTCCAACATAGAAGCCATCGATGTGTTCATGGAGGCGATTACAAAGGCCGGTTATAAACCGGGTGACGACATCGGTATTGCCATTGATGCTGCGGCATCGACCTTTTACAAGGATGGTCAATATGTAATGGCGGCCGAAGAGAAGCCAGAGAAGTCAGTCGCGGAGATGATCGAATGGTATGCCGGACTTGTTGTAAACTATCCTCTCTTTTCGATCGAGGACGGTCTGGCCGAAGAGGATTGGGATGGCTGGAAGATGATGACCGATATGCTTGGTAGTAAGGTTCAGATTGTGGGCGACGATCTTTTTGTGACGAATCCTCAGTTCCTGAAGAAGGGGATTGATAACGGTATTGCAAACGCAATCCTGATCAAGGTCAATCAGATTGGAACATTGACCGAGACATTGAAAACGATGCAGATGGCAAAGGCGGCTGACTATAGTACCGTCGTATCGCATCGCTCGGGTGAGACCGAAGATTCAATCATTGCCGATATCGCAGTGGGTACGGATGCCGGACAGATCAAGACCGGGTCGCTCTCACGCTCCGACCGGGTTGCAAAATATAACCAGCTCTTGCGAATCGAAGAGGAGCTACGTGAAGAAGCCGAGTGATTGGATCATCCGCCCCATGCAGGAGGCGGATCTCGACGAGGCAGTACGGATCGAGGAAGAAACTTTTCCGATGCCCTTTAGTCGTGAGCTCTTTCAAAAGTTTTTAGTGCAGGAAGCCTATCATTGCCATGTGGCTTTAATTGATGATCGGTTGGTCGGATACATCCTCTATTCATTGGTTGTCGACGAATCGGACCTTGCCAACATTGCGGTCGATGCCTGTTCGCGTCGGCGCGGAGTGGGTGAGTCATTAATGAATACAATGTTTGATCATATAGAGAGAGCTGGCGGTGGGAGGATTTTCCTCGAGGTGAGACCCTCGAATATGGATGCGCAGGCCTTTTACCAACGACTCGGTTTTTTTGAGGTCGGTCGAAGACGCGCTTACTATCATGACAGCGGTGAAGACGCCCTGGTCTTCACGAAGGAAATCACGAGATGAGCAAGGATAGAGACGCCATCATCGAATACAACAATCGAATTGAAAGTGATTATTTCAGTCTTGGAATCAAGACCGGGTGGTGCGACTACGAGCCTGGTCAATTCGTGATGGTTCAAGTCCCGGACCATGTTGTTCTTGTAAGGCGCCCCTTTAGTATTGCACGGAAGAAAGGGGCCGATGGTGTTGAGCTCGTCTATAAGGTGGTCGGTCCAGGAACTCGGCATATGAGTGAATTGAAAAAAGGAACATCCATTCGTGTGATGGGGCCGCTCGGTCGCGGATTTCAGATTCCAAAGGAGATAAAGAAGGCGGTGATTGTCGCCGGCGGATTTGGAATTGCCCCCTTCCTGGAAATGGTTCCAGAGCTCAATAAGCGCGGTATCGAAACGCACCTCTATTATGGTGGTCGAGTTCGCGAGGATATCCTTTTCCAGGGTGAGTTCGAGGGGCAGGGGGTCCATTGCCACATTTCAACCGAGGATGGTTCTCTTGGAACCAGGGGAATGGTTACAGAACCACTTTTAAAGGACATCTCTAAGTATAAGAAAAATAGCATGATATTCTGCTGCGGCCCGAAAGGGCTTCTCGATGCTGTCTTGAAAATCTCAAAGGACCATCAGATAGAGGCAGAGGTCTCTTATGAGACATATATGGGGTGTGGAATTGGCGTCTGTCTTGGGTGTGTCGTCAAGACAACGGATGGTTATCGACGGGCCTGCAAGGATGGTCCCGTATTTAGTTCGAGTGAGTTAATGGAAGTTAATTAAATGAACAAATTACAAATCCCAAATTACAAACAAATTCCAATATTCAAACAAAGCTGTTTTGGTCATTGTGATTTGTAAATTGTTTGTAATTTGTATATTGTAATTTGTTAAATAGGATTCAATATGTCGACAGATTTCTCAGTACAGATTGGTTCGCTAAAACTCAAGAATCCGATCATGGTGGCCAGCGGTACGTTTGGATATGGCGAAGAATTTAATGAAGACCACTATCCGATCAAACAACTGGGTGCCGTCGTGACAAAGGGGATCAGTGAAGGGCCGTGGCAGGGGAATGCGATGCCACGCCTGGTAGAGACCCCTTCTGGAATGATCAATGCCATCGGTCTTCAGAATGTTGGCCTCGAGGTCTTTGTCAAAGAGAAGCTCCCCTATCTCAAGAAGGCCGGCGCTGTCGTCATCGTCAATATCATCGGGAAGACGATAGATGAATATGTTCGGGTGGCCGAGCGTCTGGACCAGGAAGAGACGGTGGCTGCGATAGAACTCAATATATCGTGTCCGAATGTGAAGGCGGGAGGCGTGCAATTTGGGATCGAGCCCTCTGCTGCAGCAAAGGTGACACAGGCGGTTCGGGCGCGTTTGAAGAAACCACTGATCGTCAAGTTGTCTCCCAATGTTACAGATATCTGCGAGATCGGCCGGGCGGTCGAAGGGGAAGGAGCCGATGCTATTTCTGCGATTAATACAATAACTGCGATGGCCGTGGATGTTGCGACACGGAAACCGATATTGGCAAATGTGATCGGCGGGCTTTCGGGTCCCGCTATCAAACCGATTGCCCTTCGAATGACTTGGCAACTTGCGCAAAAGATCAAGATCCCCATTATCGGTATTGGTGGAATTGCGAGTTTGAACGATGTTCTCGAATATCTTCTGGTTGGGGCGCACGCCGTTCAGATCGGGACGGCCAATTTTGTCGAGCCGCTGACAGCCCCGAAACTTATCGAAGAACTCA
>CAYWXY010000153.1:0-5210 GCA_964462555.1 uncultured Pseudomonadota bacterium
GACGATGCACTCAAGGCCATTGTGAAAAAGGCCGTGAAGGGAAAATCTGGCGCGCGTGCTCTTCGGACGATCTTAGAGGCGGCAATGCTCGATATTATGTATGAAGCGCCGTCGGCTGAAGGGGTTCGCGAAGTGGTTATTAGTTCTGATGTTATTAACAAAGGTTCCAAGCCGATCATGGTTTATGAAAAAGAGGCCAAAACGGCTTAATTTTTAAATCGCCCAAATGGCGGGCATCATTTATGGGGGAAATATGGCAACCGAGACTAAGGACACGAAGAAAAGTGGGACGAAAAAAGAAGTATTGCTTGTTCCGTTACTTCCACTCAGAGACATTGTAGTTTTTCCGCACATGGTGGTGCCACTCTTTGTTGGGCGCGAGCGTTCGATTGCGGCGCTTGAAGAGTCTGTTGGCAAGGAGAAGGATATTCTCCTGACGGCGCAGATCAACGCCAAGACTAACGATCCGAGACAGGAAGATATCTATAATATTGGAACGCTGGCTTCGATTATCCAGCTTCTCCGGCTTCCTGATGGGACCGTGAAGGTCCTGGTCGAAGGTAAGAAGCGTGCGCAGGTTAAGCAGTATGTTCCGAACGACAGTTTCTTCCTCGTTGAGACCGAGGTGATCGAGGGTGTTGAAGCGATGACTGTCGAGATTGAGGCGATGATGCGTGGTGTGAAAACGTCGTTTGAAAATTATGTTAAGCTCAACAAGAAGATTCCGCCAGAGATGTTGGCGTCCGTTTCTCAGATTGATGATCCTTCTCGTCTGGCTGATACAATTGTTGCGCATCTCGCGCTTAAACTTCCAGATAAGCAGAAAATTCTTGAGATTACCATTCCGTCCAAGCGGTTGGAGAAACTCTACAGCATGATTCAGGCAGAGATCGAGATTCTGCAGGTGGAGCGTCGGATTCGGTCGCGCGTCAAGAAGCAGATGGAAAAGACGCAGCGTGAATACTATCTCAACGAACAGATGCAAGCGATTCAAAAGGAGCTGGGTGAACGCGACGAGTTCAAGAGCGAGATTCAAGAAATTGAAGAAAAGATGAAACAGAAAAAGATGTCGGCTGAGGCGACGCAGAAGGTGAAACAGGAGCTCAAGAAGCTTAAGATGATGTCACCGATGTCTGCCGAGGCGACGGTCGTTCGAAACTATGTTGATTGGATCTTGGCATTGCCGTGGGACGACCTGACCGATGAAAAGAATGATATCGATGAGGCTGAACGGATTTTGGATGAGGATCACTATGGTCTGAAGAAGCCCAAGGAGAGGATCCTTGAGTATTTAGCGGTTCAGGGACTGGTTGGAAAAATCAAGGGACCGATCCTTTGTTTCGTGGGACCTCCTGGAGTTGGTAAGACGTCGCTTGGGAAGTCAATTGCCCGGGCAACGGGTCGAAAGTTTCATCGTCTGTCACTTGGTGGCGTGCGCGATGAGGCCGAGATTCGTGGCCATCGTCGAACATATATTGGTGCCATGCCGGGCAAGATCGTTCAGGCTCTCAAAAAAGCCGGTTCATCCAATCCGGTGATCTTGATGGATGAGGTTGATAAGATGAGTTCCGATTTTCGTGGTGATCCATCATCGGCACTTCTCGAGGTTTTGGATCCGGAGCAGAACGCGACTTTCGTGGATCATTATCTCGATCTGGAATACGATTTGTCGCATGTTATGTTTGTTACAACGGCAAATACATTGCCGGCGATTCCGCTTCCGTTGCAGGATCGTATGGAGATTATTTCTCTTCCTGGATATACGGAGCCGGAGAAGCTTTCGATTGCAAAACGTTACTTGATTCGGAAGCAGTGTGAGGCGAACGGTCTAACAAAAGATAATATCAAATTTACTGAGAGCTCACTTCGTATGATCATTCAGCGCTATACGCGCGAAGCGGGTGTTCGTAATCTGGAGAGAGAAATCGCGTCAGTCTGTCGGAAGGTGGCTCGAAAGATTATGAAGGATAAGGATCGAAAGGGTCATGTCACTGTGACACCGAAGAAGATTCAGCAATATCTGGGTGTCACGAAGTTTCGTTACGGGCTGGCTGAAGAACACGATCAGGTCGGCGTTTGCACCGGTCTTGCCTGGACGCAGTATGGTGGCGAACTCTTGACCGTTGAAGTTTCGGTTGTGCCGGGCAAGGGTAAGTTGACGATTACCGGTAAATTGGGTGATGTGATGCAGGAATCGGTTCAAGCGGCGGTCAGTTATGTTCGTTCGCGAGCCGATGTCTTGGGTCTAGATAAAGATTTTTATCAAACGGTTGATATTCACGTTCATATTCCGGAAGGTGCTATTCCGAAAGATGGGCCATCGGCTGGTATTACGCTGGCGACAGCGATCACGTCAGCCCTTCTCAAGATTCCGGTTCGGAAAGATATTGCGATGACCGGTGAGATTACACTCCGTGGACGAATTCTGCCGATCGGTGGTTTGAAAGAAAAACTTTTGGCGGCGGTTCGTGGTGGTATTCGGAAGGTCTTGGTGCCGAAAGAGAATAAGAAGGATTTCAAGGAAATCTCCAAGAAGATCATTAAGGGGCTTGATATTGAACTCGTCGAACATATGGATGAGGTTTTGAAGAACGCATTGGCGGTTTCAGACCCCGAAAAGATCTTTAAGAAACATTCGATGGGTTCTGGACATAAGAAGCCCCCCATGAAAGTGAAGAAAAGCGGGGTTTCGAAGGGGAATCAGATTTCTCTTGCGTAGAGATCCAAAAGTTGCTAGCTTCCGCTGCCTCTTTGAAATGAAGATGGCCCGGTAAAACGGGCGCTTAGCTCAGTTGGCTAGAGCATCGCCTTTACACGGCGAGGGTCATAGGTTCGAGTCCTATAGCGCCCACAATGACCCCCTGATGCTGAGTTTGATCTTTTAAATGAAATGATTTTTTAAACGCCCTTGGTGGGGCCGTAGTTCAGTTTGGTTAGAACGCCTGCCTGTCACGCAGGAGGCCGCGAGTTCGAGTCTCGTCGGCCCCGCCAAGGGCGTTTTTGCGTCTGGATATTATAACATTGCGAGGCTTAAGGCCATGACGGCCATGCCGGCGAGGACGCCGATGATTGAGACATGTTCCTTTCCGTATGCTCGGGAGACAGGGAGTAGTTCATCAAGTGAAATGTAGACCATGAAGCCACCGACGATGGCGAGTGTCCAACCTAGAACAATTTCGTTTAAAAATGGCAGGAGAATGAGTCCGGCGATCAGTGCGCCGATTGGTTCACTGACACCTGAAAGAAATGACCACCAAAAAGCCTTTTTACTGCTCTTGGTTGCGGCATAGACTGGGACAGCGACAGCGATACCTTCCGGAATATTATGAATAGCAATGGCGACTGCCATAGCAATTCCAACATTAATATTACTCATTGTTGCGGCAAATGTTGCCATTCCCTCTGGAAAATTGTGGATGCCGATGCCGATGGCTACAAGAACCGATGTCTTGAACATACGGCCACTGTGTTTTTCGTGAGGTGTGTGATAGTCCTCGGCAATATATTTGTGTGATACCAGTGTATCGATCATAAACATAATGATAAAGCCGAGAAAGAAGGCGATGTGGGCCGTTCCGAAGCCAAGTGTCTTTATCGATTCGCCAAGGAGTTCAACAAACGATACAAGAATCATGACGCCTGCCGAAAAACCAAGTGCGAAACTCATGTAGACTGGGCCCGGTTTTCGGTAGAAAATGGCGATGGCGCTACCGATGGTTGTTGAGAGACCGGCCAAGGTCGTCAAGAAAATGGCCATTAGAAAATTGGATTCCATACACGCAAATTACCTAAAAAAGCTTGCGCTGGCAATTATAATATAGGAGGGTCTCGGTTTCGAAGCTTGTATCGGTTTTCGTTCGCGGTAACGTAACCGATAAACGACCAACGATACGGGCATCGACACCCAAACCGAATGTTTTAAGGGGATTTATGCTGACATTATGGAAAGCAGTACTTTTGGGGGCGCTTCAGGGGGCGACCGAATTTTTGCCGGTTAGCAGTTCGGGGCATTTGGTCGTCGCTCAACAACTTTTGGGTTGGGCGGCTGGAAACGAGACGATACTGGCATTCGATATTGCGCTCCATGTCGGGACTTTAGCCTCCGTCATTGCGGTCTTTTGGCGGGATATTGTTGATATGCTGACGGGGAAGAATTGGCGCCTTGTCGGTTATTTAGTTTTGGCGACGATTCCGGCGGTTATTGTTGGCTTTACACTCAAGGATTGGTTGGAGGGTCTATTCTCCTCCGTTCTCACCGTAGGTATTGCCTGGCTTTTTACGGGAACCATTCTTCTTTTAACAAAATGGATTCGAATTTCCGATAAACAAGATGTCGGTTGGCCCAAGTCTTTTCTTATTGGCTGTGCACAGGCGCTCGCAATCATTCCAGGAATATCTCGTTCCGGTTCGACGATTGCGGCTGGACTCTACTTGAAGCTCGACAAGAAAACTGCTGCGACCTTTGCATTTTTGATGTCGATTCCGGCGATTGCGGGTGGTGCGTTGCTTGATGCCAAGGAGCTGATTGGATTTCCGAAAGAGTTGGTTTTTCCGCTGATAGGTGGAATGATTGCGGCGGCAATCGTTGGTTATATTTGTATCAAGTGGTTGCTTTGGCTGATTCGCCGCGGGCATTTATGGTATTTTGGTATTTATTGTCTATTGGCGGGAATTATCACACTCATCGTTACATTAGTTTAGATCCTTAACGCTTAACGATTCTATATCCAAGATGAATGACGTGAAAATTGTGTCAGTGTCGGAGTGATAGATGCTCAAGTAGGGTGAACCGGCAATGAATTCATCCAGGCTCACTATATCTGGGGCGCTAATGTCGGCCATTTCAGCTTCTGCGAGGTATCCATCTTCTCCCCGAAAAAAGAGACGGTCCTTTACTTTGGTAACGGTCAGGAAGAGTGACGATGGGATCAATGTGTTTTCACTATCTGGTTTCGGAAGGATGCCCGATGTTAATGATTCGGGGTTTGCTAGATTGAATCTATAAGCCTTGCTATTTGAGGCCTGAATAAAATTTGCAAGTTTTTCGTCGGCAGCGGCTGTGCCGGCCCGAGCCGCATTCCAGATTTCGATTTGGTCGTTGATCATGTCACCGGTCGATTCATATGCGGGGAGTGCTGTTAGATCATAAGCGTATGCAGCGACATTTAATATATCTCCAGCTAGGTAGATGTCGGTGATGAAGGAGCCGT
>CAYWXY010000154.1:0-4927 GCA_964462555.1 uncultured Pseudomonadota bacterium
ATCGACCTCCTCACCACGTCACTATACAAGGAAACACATCCCCTTTTCCAGATTTTTGACAAATTTCCATTCAGAATAAGAAAGGTTTATTAGGATTGATTCCCTTCACCCTTGTTCCCATCAGTCCTTTTGTGATACTCTGCCCCAAAATGATTATCCCGAAAGGAGCGTCTCCATGTCCAGAATGATAAGCCTACTATCCCTTATCGCACTGATCGCCACCTTATCCGCCACCGCTTTTGCCGATGAAGATTTTCATGGAATCGTGACACAGCGGCCAAAAGGAATCGTCGGCACCTGGGTCATTGCAGGACAACCCATACAGGCGACCAAGGCAACAAAATTGGATCAGGAGCATGGGCCGATCAAAGTCGGCACCTGCGTAGAAGTTGATATGGATGACGGCATCGTCGAAGAGATCGAGAGCGAGCGCCCGACGAAGTGTATACCATAGATAACAAAATAACGATGGCGGAGCAATGCTGCTCCGCCATCATTTCACCACAGAATAATTTCAAATTTTACACTCAAGAAAAACTAGCTTATTACGATGCAAGCTTTACATTTGTAGCGCAAGGACCTTTTTGGCCTTCACCAACTTCAAATTCAACCTTGTCACCATCGTTGATCGGTCCGCCCTCAATGGCTGTCGAGTGAACAAAGAGATCCTTTCCACCGTCGTCGGGAGCGATAAACCCAAAACCTTTTGCTTCATTAAAAAACTTTACTGTACCTGTTGCCATGATCTTTCTCCTTTATGTTCCGGCTACATAGACATTATGCAAGCCATTTTTCGATAGCGGGGAGTCTATACACATTGTCAAAAATTAGCAATTTATTTCATTTTATCGCCTACCGACCTGCTATTTTGTGGCCGTAAACGTCCCTGTGCTCGCACTGCAGGTACCCGCACTCTTTGTGAAGCTTCCCGTTAGGGTTGTATCATCGCCTGTCCCTGAGAACGTCCCAGTGATCGTCCCGGTATCGTTCGTACACTCGGTATCGGTAACCGTAATCGTTCCGGAAATTCCCGACCCATTCTCTGTCCCGGTGAGCGCCCAGAGATATGTTTCACCCTGATAGATCGTACCACTAAATGTGTTTCCTCCAGCACTCAGAGTAATATCAATCGTCATCGTTCCAAGCTCACTGTCGGTCACCGTATGATACCCTTCCCACTCTCCGGTATGAGCAGTGGAAACATCTGAACCATTGATCACAACATCATCAAGTGTAATGGTCTCGTCTGCGACAATGTCTGCCAGGAGATACTCGGCACTCGCAGAACCCTGAGAAAAAGTTACCACATAATCATCCAGAGCAATACTGAGTGAAAAACTTCCATCCGAACCCGTCGTCACCTCTCCGCTGTCAGTCGAAACCGTCACACCGCTAACGGCAGCGTAGGCATTCGACAAGACAAGTTCCTTCATCACCATATACAGGCTCTTCTTGGCTGGCACCACTGACGCTGTAAAGCTGTCGACCGTACCGGTCAGGGTTGCACTACTCTCAGTCGAACCACCATGACTCCCCCCGCCACAGGCCGTTAAGGAGACCAACAAGAAAACACTTAATGCTAGACTTATAATCTTCACCATTCCTCCCCAGTTCCGTTAAAAATTGTTCACGCAATCTATATATTCATCCTTGTCCATTTTTTCAATGCCGCATTTGTAAGCGGGCCAATTGGTATCCGTAATTGGATTAGAGGCATCGTGACCAGAATAATAATAGGTCGTGTATGATGTCTTCTTTGCTTCATCGGTGTCAAGTTCCCCAACTAGAGTAGCAAGAGAGTCATCCAAGATACCCGAAAGACTATAGGCCGTGCTAAAGGTATAATATTCCGAGAAGGCATGAGATGTTCCCTCCAATGAATCATAAAAAGACTCATAATCGGCCGGCTGCCACGTATCGTAATCAACCGTCATCTTCTTAAGGGCCGGATTGTTCCCAAAGAGAGGGCTGATTCCGGGTGTGATGATTACTTGACCATTCGAACTCGCGCTCCCCTCCACAGAAAGACGATACTCATCCATATGTGTATGCCCGGCGTAAATGACATCGATAGTCCCCGCAAACTCGGTTAAGATTTCCGTCATCCGCTCCTGATAATCTTCTTCCCACATCATCGCCGCGTCCGAAAGTTGACCAGCATCATCCATATATGTCGAAACGGAACCAAAGATGTCCGCGCCCGGTGGAATATGCATGATGATCCAGACGCTCTGCCCTAGAAGCCACGCCTCTGAAAGTGCATTATAAAACCATGTGAGTTGAGCCTCTGCGGCACTCGCTCCACTGCTAGCTGCACGTGGCGAAAAGAAAATCGTATTCAGGCTGATCAATCTAATGTAAGAATCGAGTAGGTTTGTGTAATAATAGCCACCTGCCCCATATGAAGAAATATAAGGGGCAAGGTCTACCTCCTCCATCAGAAGCTTGGTGTAGAAAAGACCACTTGTATCAGAAAGAAATTCACCAGCCGGTTCAATCTGATAATCACCATCATAGGAGTCATTATTTCCCAATGTAAAGGCAACAGGAATCGTGCCACACTCATTCCGGACCTTCGTCACAAAAAAGTCAATCGTCTTATATGTAAACTCCTTCATCGCCGTCTCATCCTCAGAGCCATAAAGCTCGTAAAACTGAGTGCTAAAATTATGTGTCAGAAAATCGCCAGTGTAGATAATAAATGGCGTCCCCCCGGCCTCTTCGCAGACCTTACTTACCGCTGCCGCGAAAAGTGGATAGTTCGCATTCTCACCCCAGGTTGCGGGGTCAGTTTCGGCAGAACTCTGAAAGATGGTCTCCCACTCATCAGCCGATGCCGCAACCAGCTGATCAAATAGTGTCGTATCGTAAAATGGGTCAAAATGGACATCCGAAAAACTAACGATGGTGACCGTTGGCAAACTGTCACTACCACTAACACATCCAGTCAAAAAAGATGAAAATATGATTAATAGAATCAGAACATATCTAAACGAAAGCTTCATCGGCACCCCCTGCTTACTTTATATCATAAGACAAACAATCGCCACAACGCATTGTGTCTTGACCTCCTGTGAATCATCACATAAAAAGGCCGCTTATGACTGAATGCGGGCCACTCCAATATTCGACGGGGAACTACACCCCGGAGAAGTGTGTCTGCCCCCCAGAAACCGATACTCAAACAGCCCCCAGAACTCATGGAATAGCCCTCCTCAATGATCCTGTACCTCCAGTGGCCCTGGCACCCTATCTTGAACATCTCATCTCTGGACGGGCCTTTGAACCGGTGTCGATTGATAACCCGGTCGTCATCATTGTCAATCCGGCGGCCGGAAATGGAAAGGGCTCGAGAATTGCGGCTGGCCTTCACACGGAGCTCAGCAAGGCTATGGCCTCTGGCCGAATAACCGTTGACGGAGACATCATCTATCACGAGACAGTCGCCGATCCATCCAAACGGGCCAATGCCATTGTCAATGTGGTCAAGGGATTCAACCCCAAACGTCCCCCCTATGTCATATCGATCGGTGGCGACGGCACAGCGGCTGATGTTATGGAAGCGGTAATTAAGGCCTCGAATGGTGAGTACCGTCCGTACGTCATTCCCGGTCCCGGCGGCACGGCCAACGACCTGAGACGCAACCAGGGACTTTCTGCCGATCCATCCAAACTGCTTTTTCAATTGCCCAAGGCTGTACCAGCTGAATTTGACATCGTTTATGCCACAATCAATGGGGGTGAACCTGAACTCCTCCTCCACAGTCAATCGACCGGGGCATCGGGAAACTTTTTCAAGGCGGTCAATGATCGGCTGGCACATTTGAAATCTGTCGGGCGCCTCCGACCCATTTCCGGACCCGTTTCTTATCTGGTCAAGGCACCCGGCGCAGTTCTTGGCACACAGCCCTTTCAGGTTCGCGTCTATCTTGATGGCATCGAGGTCCCAATCAAGGCCAATACCATCGGTGAGGTCGTGACAATGGTCAACACGACATCACTCGGAGCAATCAGTCGAGTTCCCCAACCCATGGAAGGCGCACGCGTTCATTTTATTCCGATCAACGACAGCCTGCCGGGTCTCGCTCGCTATTCACCGGGCCTAGCACCGATCGGTGACAGCGTCCTAAGAAGCACCCGGTTCTACCTCGGTGATCAGAGCGTTGTCGCCCCAGGCAAAACCATTCGCTTCTTGGATGATGTTGTCGACGTTAAACCAGGTCAACGTCTTCGTGTTGAGTTTTATAACCTTGATGGAAATCCGACCGCCGTTCGAGGCGTCTTGAATGGTGATGTCCATCCTAAGGCGATCCGCGTGATGGAGCTGGAGGCCACGGGCGAAAGAATGCCAACACTCGCCATGTCGGACTCAGCCCTCATGATCCAGCGTGGCAAGGCTACACCCGGAACAATATGGGAAAAGGCAATCGAACGTTCGTCGAGGGTGCTCGACAAATCTGGTCGTTATGGTTTCTTTGGAACGATTGCCGCTTATGAAATATATAAAGATATGAGTGGGTTGAATGCCGAGCAACGCGTCTATTCAGATCTCGCTACCATGAGTGTGATTTTTGGGGCAGACCTTTACGCGGCCGTTACATATGGTACCAATCCATTCTTATATGAGATGCCGATGGTTATCCCCTTCTATGAGCTGGGTTATCATCTGACCGATGGAGTGACCAATTTTGTTGGTCGAACAGTGAATTCACGCAGGCTCCAACGTGGATCGACCACGCACAAGGTAATCAGCGTTGGTGGTGGTTTTGCCAGTGTTCACACCGCCGTTCGTGTCGTCGGCGTTAGCACATGGAAGGCAGCCGGGCTTCAGATCGCACGAGCTGTTGGCACAGTTGGTGAAGGTATCGAAAATTTTTGTGTCGGAGCCTTTAATTTTGCCAAGAATAATCGATTCTTCACACCAGTT
>CAYWXY010000154.1:4937-5186 GCA_964462555.1 uncultured Pseudomonadota bacterium
GAATATTTAAACCGCCATAACCGCTATCGCATCCCCACCTCATAGATATCCCTGTTCATCACCTCGTCTCTATGTTAGTCTCCCACCATGAAAACAATCCTATTTACCGTTTTTTTCGCACTCATAACCAATATTGCTTTTGCTGGGACGCCATACATTGATACCCATAACCACATCAATGGCAAACTTGGCCAACGGGCAAAACAATCGTCCGATTTTGATGGCGCCGTTCAGGTGGCGCTTAAGAAG
>CAYWXY010000155.1:0-5185 GCA_964462555.1 uncultured Pseudomonadota bacterium
ATCGAGGAGACGTGGATCATCCGCGGGAATGCCGGCGTCTAAAAGTGCCGTCAGTGACCACGGTGTATCCCAAACCGGAGAGATGCAGCACTGTTGGTGGATCATTAGTTCAGAAGTCCCGAAGTGAGGAAGTGAGGAAGTTTCTTCTTTAGATACGCCGTGATCATTCCCTTCAATATTCGGAAGGGCGGGGAGGTCGCCAGAATAGTAATGCTGAAAGCGTTTCAAACCATCTAAACACTTCTTAAGAATAGGATGATCGAGAGGGTGACCCAATAGATGAAGGGCGATAGCCGAATAGGCAAGTGCCGGATAAATGTCTTCGGTCCGTTCAATATGTTGAGTAACCCACTCCTCACATGCCCGCATCGCACGGGCCTTCGTCGGACGAAAGGGTGTCTTCAACAGGACCTTTAGCGATTTGTCAAAACGGATAAAGAAACTCTCCCAGGAGAGGAACGATTTATCATGCGTAAACTGAAAAGACCTGTCTTCTTCACTCTCTAGATAGAGTTCTTCAAGGTTAAAGTCTTCCTTTAAACGTTTAACCGGTTTTTCGGCCATCAAAACCAACATTGGAACAATCGAGGCCCTTGCCCAACTCGAGAACTCGTATATATTGACCGGCATCCAATTAGGGATCAAAATGAAATTGAGCGGCATCGCCGGACAGGAACTCCAGGGAACCAGGCCAAACATCGCGAAATGAATCCGTGTGAAAACACGAGCGCTCGTCAAACCGCCACGCGACAGAATATAATCACGGGCACGAACCATGTGCGATGCTTCGACATCATGACCGTTAAGCTTTAAAACAAAATAGCATTCGATCGTAGCGTTCAGATCACCGTTATCTCCGTAAAAAAGCGACCATGCACCATCTGGTCGTTGCTTGCTCAAGATACGATTCACCAGGCCCTGTTCGACCTCCGAATCAACGGCATCCAGGAAGTGCATCAACATGATATATTCGCAATCGATCGTTGTGTTGGCCTCCAAGGTATACCACCAATAGCCCTCAGGGTTCTGATATGAGAGCTGAAGCTCTGAAGCACGCTGAATAGCCACATCTAAGCCACTAATTGGAGCCAGGGAAGGGCCCTTCTCTTTAAGAATATCGCCCGTCGTTTGCGTTCTTTTATCCATAGGTGCGCGATTTTACATACCCTTTTCCAAAAGTCAATGGGTGAGACAGCAAATATTCACTATTGGTCTCTAAACCCCGTTTGCGGGCCTCTAGACCCCGATTTTCGTGGCCTTCCGAGGAGTCCGTTTTTTTAATATGATAACATGTTGATTAGATTGAACAATTAGAGCCGTTTTTTAGGCCATTCTGGCACGTTTATTGAAGTATTAAGCAGTGAAAGGACTATTTATGAAACTTAAACACCTCACATATGTCGTTGCAGGCCTTGTCGTTATTGGCGTCTGCCTGTGGGGTTCCTCGAAATATTTCAGTAATCCGAAGGAACCGATCAAGATCGAAACAAAAAAGAAAGGCGCTGGCGAAAAAAAACGTAGACGAGGACGAAGAATGTTTGCCAAAAAGGCGACCAGTTCAATCAGCGTTAATCAGATATTGATGACGACAACGAAGAAGAAGTTCGCACTACAATAGATACCCTTAAATGCAAGTCTGGCGGACACCCTTGGGGAGTGCCCGCCATTTTCTTTATCTATATAAAGTCGAATAAGATATATTATGTTAAATCAGAATAAGGACCTCAAGCCTTTCCCCCCAAAGCAACCACCTTCTTCTCTAACATCTTAATCCTCTTCTCCATCTCTTTTCTCTTTCTGATCCTGCCAGTCATATCCCTTGCAATATGGACACCCCCAGCAAGTTTACCCCTTGAGTCATAGAGCGGTGACGTTGTCACCTCAAGTGGAATACCGATAATCGGATCAGCAACCTCAACCGTATGCGACAGATTGTCTTTCTTGGTCATTTCAAACGGACAACCTGGCCACGGCTGATCCGATTGATGAAAGACCTCATAACACTTCTTTCCAATCAATTCATGTGGATCGATATTAAGTGCCTCAGCAAACCTAAAATTAGCCCTCCGGATCGTATGATTTAAGTCTAAAATAAGTACGAAATCGGAAATGGCATCAAATGTCGCTCGCCATTCCCTAAGAGCATCTTCCAATTTATCTGACGTATCCAGAAGTCTCTGATCCTTTTCCTGCAACTCGTTCATCTTCGCGCGATACCGATCCCTCATTGCCTCCAAATCCTTCAAATATCGATCTTTCTCATCAGATGCCTGCTTTTGTTCACTAATATCGATTCCATAGATATTTACATAATCTTTCTCAATCAATGGGTGCATGTGATACAGAAAAGTTCGATCCTTTAGTTCAACCTCTGACTCTAGACTCTTTCCACTCTTCAACATATCATTTATCAAATAGTTGATACCCTTTGGTAGAAGTCTAGCGACATCACTCCTGGGAAAACCCTCCTCGCCCAATATTCTGGAGACAGCATTGTTTTTATAGAGAATCTTTCCTTTGGCATCTATCCTGAGAACCGGATTCGGATTCTCAGACGGAAAACGGGATAAATCCTCAATTCTTTGAACTGACTGCTTCTGCTCAGAGATATCCCTAAAAACACCGATGTATCCAATCAATTCACCCCCATCGTCCTTCAGTAGCGTACCTCTAATAAAAACCGGGAATATACCTCCGTCTTTTCTGATGGCCTTCGATTCAAAACTTCTTGTTGAATTATCTTTTCGTGCCGCCTCCATCTCTAACTTATGAAGAGGGATCTCATCCTCAGGAAATAATATGGATAATTTTTCTCCATACATCTCTTCAGGGCTATATCCCCACATGTCAGCAAGAGCCCTATTGATTTTCACGATATTCAACTCAAGATCCAAAACAAGCAAGCCATCGGCCATTGCATTTAGATAAAAATCAGCCTTTTCGAGGTCTTCCCCTATCTCTCTGCGTTCAGATACATCCCTGAAAAACCCCATGATATGTTTCTTTTGCGGATCAAGAAAACCTGATTTGATATCAACACATACAATCTCTCCATTCTTTTTCAGACAGGGAAGATCCTTGGAATAGAGCTTTTCGCCGTTTACCATTTCCCGAAAGTCGTTCAGGACATAATCCAAATCTTCTTTGCGGTGGATATCAGCGACGCTCATCTTCAAAATCTCAGCCCTTTTATATCCGAGAAGATCACAGAAGGCCTGATTGGCAAAAACAAATTGTCGCGTTTTGGCATCCGCAATAACGATACCATCCGGAGAAAATTCCACCATAGACTGGTACCGTTCCAGATTTCCCGCGCTATCTAGTTCCTTGCCGATTTTTCCCGATTTCTTCTTCCAGATCATCTTACCCCCAAAAAAATTATGTCAGACTATCTTCCGATTCTCGCTCATCAATTAATACCTCGATGAGTCTCAAAAGATCTGGTGTATTGCACGGTTTAACAATAACCTCATTGGCACCACGATTCCGACATTCTTCGATAATTTCTTTTGTCCCATATGCAGTCAACACAATGACCGGTATTTTTCGCCTATCTGGATCAGTCTTAATCAACTTCAGGACTTCAATTCCATCCATCTTTGGCAACATCAGGTCAAGAAGTATCAGGTCAGGATCCGTATGCTTAATCTTAACATAACCCTCGTCACCATCCTCGGCATTATCGACGTGGTAACCGCTGGCCTCAAGACGAATCGTCATCGTCCTTGATAGATCAGGCTCATCCTCAATCAATAGGATTCTTTTGGCAGCCATGCCCCCTCCCCTATATCAAATCTAGTTAATTGTCCCCCTAATATCCTCAATGGCAATACCACTCTCTTCGAAATAGTGTTTGAGCTTCTCGACAATTCGGGATTCGATCTGGCGCGTACGTTCCTTGGATATCCCATATTCATCTGCAATGCTCTGGAGGGTTCGTGGAACCTCAGCCAAAAGCCGTTCTTCAAAAATCTTGAGCTCTCTATCCTTCAACCCCTCAGCAAATACTTTAAACTTATCGGCAAAAATATCAGTCATTTCGTCCTGAGCAATCTTTTCATCGATCGGAACATCGTCGTCAGCAATGAAATCTTGCAGGGTTGCGCTCTCAGGTTCATGTTTTACTGGAGCTTCCAGCGAATATTCCGGGAGAGACAGACGCTTGTTCATCTCTTCGATCTCTTTAACAGTAACGCCGAAACGTTCAGAAAGTAGACGATTGTCGGCCTTAAAGCCCTGTGCCTCGATCTTTCGTTTTTCCTCAACAAGATTATAGAAGAGCTTGCGCTGGGCCTTCGTTGTTCCGATCTTGATGAGACGAAAATTGTCGAGGATATATTTGAGGATATACGAACGTATCCACCAGGTCGCATAAGAGGAAAGGCGTGCCCCCTTCTCCAGATTGAATTTCTTGACGGCCGTCATCAAGCCGACATTCCCCTCCTGGATGAGATCAAGGAGATTGTAGTAGGCATTCCGATATTCCATCGCAATCTTGATGACGAGCCGGAGATGGGACGAGACGAGCCTTCTGGCCGCCTCCAGATCACCCGTCTCCTGATAGCGCTTAAAGAGCTTCTTCTCCTCTTTGGGCGTGAGCATCGGAAAGGACTCCGCCTTTCGCATAAACTGCGACAAGGGGTCAATCTTAACGAGCGAGGCATCCTTACGCTTCGCCGGGAGCTTTTGTGCAGGTTTCTTGACCATAGGATCGCTATTTTTAACGTAATGCGTCCCTACGGGCAAGAGGATTCTTTATAGGAAATAATTAACGACCTCTTCCACGGCTGCGGCCTGGGTTTTGGATGACCCGCTTTTGGCCTGCACCTTCTTCATCGAGCCCTTTTAACTGTTCGATATTCAGATATCTTCCCATCTTGTGCATTTGGAGTGCACCCTTAGCGGCACTGACAACCGCACGACTACGCGATTGTTTCATGACATTTTCAAGGGCGGCACCCGCGAGCTTATCCTGCGCGGCGTATTGTCCAAGCATTTCGATGGCGATAATTTTTTCATTCTCCAGACCTTCATTCATCACCTGGATCAATTTGTCGATCTGAGATGGAAGAATTTCAAAGAAACACCCACCTCCCACACAGCTTTGCAAATACGGGAACTCAGGAAATTCATAAAATTGAAACTTGCTATCATCACATATCATTAGATCCTGATCACAATTCGG
>CAYWXY010000156.1:0-5173 GCA_964462555.1 uncultured Pseudomonadota bacterium
CCTTCTCCATCTTCCCCTTCATCTTGGAAGCAATTTCATTTTGCTGTCGGCGGATATCTTCCAATTCTTGGAGGGAAGCACGACGCTGATCATCGAGGCTGATCAGATGATCTAGATCAACCTCGACGTTTCGATTTTTACAATTGGATTTAACAGCGTCGATATTATCGCGAATAAACTTGAGGTCTAACATGACTATTTCTTTCTCTTGAGCTCCCTATCGATAATTACTTGGAAGTCGTTAAATGGGCGCGCGCCGGAAATCATCACACCATTGACAAAAAATGCAGGGGTGCCTGTAACGCCAGAGGCCTGTCCGCTCTTCATGGCATTTTTCACACGATCGGCATGAATGCTATCGGTGAGACATTTATTAAACTTGCTCGTATTGAGTCCGATCTTCTTCGCATATTTTTTGATTTCACCAACTGAGAGGGCGCGCTGATTGGCAAAGAGTTCTTTGCTCATCTCCCAATATTTACCTTGATCGCCAGCACAGTGAGCGGCTTCATGGGCCTTCTGTGCATTCTTGTGAAAACTCAGCGGGAAGTCCTTAAGGACGTAGACAACCTCTTCAGGATAGGTTTCAACAATCTTGTTAACGGTGTCACGCGCACGACTGCAATAGGGGCACTGATAATCGGTATATTCAACTATCGTAACAGGGGCGCCTTTCTTTCCAAGCGTGGGGGCGTCACCAATTTTCACTTCAACGCGATTGGGCTCTAACTTAACATCCACATCGGCGTCTGTTCTCAGTTGGCGAACCAGGCGACGCTCCAGAGCGTTTTTCTGATTATTCTTTAAAAACTGAACGATCTGATTTTTTACTTCGTCAAACTTCTTGTCGCCCATCTGTTTCTTGCGGAATTCATAATAGCGCTTGATTTCGTCTTCTGTCGGCTCTTTCATATTAGACGAATAATAATCTTTCAAATATTGGTCGAGACTCTTGCCATCTTTCTTGGCGGCCCCTTCGAGGAGTTTCTTGTCGATCAATCTATCGATACCACCCTGCTGAAGCTTGAAGAGTTCCGTTTCAATCCGACGCATCTGCGGCTTGATCTCGTTCATGACATCTTGTTCCGTGATAGTTGTTCCATTAACGGTCGCAAAGACCGTATCGGATGAACCGCCAAGCGATGATTTTGGGCCACTCGGTGCGCCGCATGAGGCAATAAACGTAATCAATAATGCCAAACCTAACCATTTCATTTTATTAAACATTTCTCCCCCTTGGTTGTAATGATTTCAACCTTTCTAACATTGCCGGGAGGGCAATGCAATACAAAATTTTGCGCTAAAAAAAGCCTATATATCGTAATAGAGACTAAATTCGTAGGGTACCGGGCGGAGGCGGATCGGATCGACTTCACGTTTTGTCTTATAATCGATCCACATGTCAATCACATCCTGAGTGAAGACATCACCCTTGAGAAGAAAATCGTGATCATTTTCCAGTGCCTTCAGCGCACCTTCCAACGAGGCTGGAACGGACGGTACATCTTTCAGCTCTTCGGGCGGGAGACCATAAATGTCTTTATCAAGTGGTGAACCCGGATCAATCTTCTGGAGAATACCATCGATCGCCGCCATCAGGATAGCCGAGAACGCGAGATAACCATTGCACGATGGATCGGGCGGACGGAATTCAATTCGTCGGGATGTCGGTGATGTCGAATACATCGGAATTCGAATGGCCGCGGAACGGTTCCGGCTTGAGTACGCCAAGTTGACTGGCGCTTCATATCCGGGAACGAGTCTGCGATACGAATTCGTTGTGGGATTCGTAAATGCGCAAAGGGCCGGAGCATGTTTCAAAATACCACCGATAGCATAAAGCGCTGCTTCGGAAAGGCCGCCATATTTGTCACCCGCGAATGTTGTTTTGCCATTCTTCCAGATGCTGAGATGCGTATGCATGCCGCTGCCATTATCTTCGAAGAGTGGCTTGGGCATAAATGTTGCGGTCTTGTTATGTTGTCGTGCAATATTTTTGACGACATATTTAAACCAGAGCAGGTAATCACCCATCTCAACAATGGGAGCATACTTAAGATCAATTTCACTTTGACCAGCCGTCGCGACTTCGTGATGTTGTGCTTCACATGTAATGCCTAACTTTTGAAGCATGAGAAGCATCTCAGTTCGAATGTCGTTGTGGGCATCCATCGGTGGAACCGGAAAATAACCCTCTTTGTAACGAGGTTTATAACCGAGATTAGGATTTTCATCAGCACCAGTGTTCCATTGTCCCTCGATAGAGTCGATGTGATAGAAGGCCTCATTTGCTGTCTGGTCGAATTGAATATTTTCGAAAATAAAAAATTCTGCCTCCGGACCAAAATAAGCCGTATCACCCAAACCGGTCGATTTTAGATAGGCATCAGCTTTCTGGGCCACATACCGCGGGTCCCTGCTGTAGGGGACCTTCGTCATGGGATCGGCGATATCACAAATAAGACTGATTGTGGGAACCTTGTTAAAAGGGTCCAACATAGCGGTCGTAGGATCCGGAATGATCAGCATGTCAGAATTATGAATCGGTTGCCAGCCACGAATGGATGAACCATCAAACCCAAATCCATTTTCGAAGGAATCTTCCTTAAGGGAATGGATCGGAACCGTCAAATGTTGCCAGATACCGGGAAAATCGACAAATTTCAGGTCGACCATTTCGGCCTTGAGATCTTTTGCAAGTGCGAGGACATCCTTTGCGGTCTTAGTCATATAAATCTCCTTAAAAACAAATCCACCAAGAAATGACTCAACATTCATCATGGCTCGGCATCATTGTGAGTTTATAATGCGTCTGGTCCTGTTTCGCCTGTTCGGATTCTAACGGCCTCTTCAACAGGGAGAACAAAAATCTTGCCGTCACCGATTTTCCCAGTTTTGGCTGTTCGTGCAATCGTTTCAACGACTTCCTGGGCCTGGCTATCTTGGACAATGATCTCTATTTTATTCTTTGGGAGGAAGTCAATTAAATATTCGGCGCCACGATAGATCTCGGTATGACCCTTTTGTCGACCAAAGCCTTTGACCTCAGTAATGGTCATCCCCTGGATGCCAATCTCCATCAGAGCTTCTTTAACATCATCGACTTTAAAGGGTTTGATGATCGCCTCGATCTTTTTCATGAGGTCATTTGTACAACTATTTCTTTACTTGGGCAAGCTTTGCTTTCTTGGCAAGGTTGCGTGTACCGCCCTTCTTGGGAAGCGGTGGGAAGGCCTCCATCGGACGTGACTGGGAGTAGGGGTTGACCTGAAACCCTTCATGAAGATGACGGTGTTTTTCGGCCTCATCACCATTGTCAGAGCTGGCAACCAAAATGTTGGGCACTGGCATCTCGTGCTTATCTAAAAAGACAAAGAGCGACTCGCGGCTGATTCGACGATGACCGCCGGGGGTTTTATAGCTTCCCAAAAGGCCCTTGTCGACCCAGTCAATAACGGTCGTCTGATGAATATGGAGAAGGTTGGCGACCTCGCCAGTTGTAAATACTGATTTTTTGTCCATTTTCGCCCCTTTCTGTGAATTCCTAGTATTGCTAATCTTACTAAGTATTCTAATATTCCAAAGTAATTTAAGCAAGCCTTTTTTTAACTTTTTCACGGGATGAGTAAAAAATATCCAATTATGCCGAAATCAGTATTGTTTACTACCCTCATAACAAAAGACCACCTCACGGCGGCCTTTGTTTTGTCGGGGTGGTGAGATTTGAACTCACGACCTCACGGACCCGAACCGTGCACTCTAGCCAGGCTGAGCTACACCCCGATGCATTCATTTAACATATTAAAGAACGTCACTATTAAAAAGTGGAGCCTAACTATACTAAAAGTGGCCTCGCGTCAATAGGTTGTTCAGCCGCCAAGGTGGGCCCAGCTGGTAACGCAACTAACTAAGAGAGGTTATGGGTATTATCAGGCAATATATTTACACAAAAAAACTAGCAACAAAAGGGTGTAATTATACGACAATAGTATAAATAGGAGACACTATTGTGACTATTCCAAAACTAGGAACAAAGCCTGTTACAGGGAGAGCTAAAATTTCGGGATTAGAAGTCCCGGCGAAAGATCTTGCCCGAACTGTGAAGCTGAAGACGGGCATATCAGCAAAATCGCTAAATATCCCTCTTCGAAGCGGCACCGCTAGTGGAGAAGGTATTTCCGTCAGTGTGAGAAACAGACCGAACGGTCTCCTATCTCGCATTCCACGTCTTACAAAATGGCGTCCCGAATTGAAATTGTCTGTAGAGGATTCAAGAAGTGCTGAGGCATCTCCGTCAATGCTTCATATGGTGGAGTTAGCACCATACATATTGGCGATACCAATATTCCTTAAGAATCGTAATTTAAGAGAAGTGGTCGGAACTTCTACGATTGTCACCTCCTTAATGACGCTTGCCATGGATGCTTCAGAGGCGGGTGTCCCGGCGTCAAAGATCGTGGGTGGTGGCCTCATTCTCTATGCTGGTGCTGGTCTCGCCAGTCGATTTTACATCAAGGGATTAGAGGTTGCGAATAATGTGATCCGAAAGATTTTTAGACAAAAGAAGACCGAGGACCTCTTGGCCGACTTTGATCCAAGCTCTCTTCCTTATTTGAAAGATGTCTACAGCGAATATTTGGCAAGTGTCGACGGCGAATATGAAAGCGTGGCAGAAGGCCTTGATTCTCTTGCAGAGACGATAGAGGCGGATAGAGAGTTGGCAAAATTTTTAGGGATCATACCCTATCAAGTAAGGGCCTCAACACTCCTGAGAATGCTCGATGGTGTTAAGGTTCAGATGGGAAAATATGAGGTGACTCGACCTGATGGTAAAAAAGAGAGTCTGGGTGGAGGCTTCGTTGCAGCCTATTTGCCGTTTGCAAAGACATTATTCCTGGGTCCAAAGACTCAGGTTGAAACGATACGCCACGAAATCACGCATGCACTTCATCACCTCGCAATTGAAAGGGCGATGACTCCAGAAGGGGCGAGACATATCTCTAAAATCTTTCCCGAACACATTCCGGAATCCGAAAGAGATGCATGCGTAAAAGAGGCCCATGGTATTGTGACAGCGTTTGCTGAAACAAGTGGAAGAAAAGATGCCCTGCCAACAGAAGTTCGTGAGGCAGCTGCTAAACTCTATATTGAGCTCGGATTGAAATATCATCGG
>CAYWXY010000157.1:0-5145 GCA_964462555.1 uncultured Pseudomonadota bacterium
GCTGGGGCAAGACGTTAGATATATATCTTGTGAACCAAAATCGCAAAATGATCATGGATTCGGTCTTTATCGATAATGCTTCTTTAGTGCTGGATGTAGACACATACCCAGTTCAGAAATGCCTAGAACAGGATGAGGAAGTGAAGGGTATTTGGCCAGACTACAGAGGAGAATCTGTAGCGGGAGCTTCTATGTGTCTAACCATAGGGGATTTTAAGTGGGTTCTCCTTGTGGAGGTAAATGAAAAAGAGGCATTTGCATCAATAACTCGATTGGGAAAAATGCTGTTGGTGGAAGGGATAATTGTTTCATTAATCGCATTATTAGTGGCAATAGCTATTGCAAGATCCATAGCAAAACCCATTGAGAAATTGCGTGAGGGTGTAGAGATAATTTCAAAGGGTGATCTTGATTATAAGGTAGGCATAGAATCACGGGATGAGGTTGGAACCCTCTCCAGGTCTTTCGATAATATGACTGATAAGCTTCAGACGACGATGGCTTCACGCGATGATCTTGATCTCGAAATTGAAGAGCGCAAACACAAGGAGGCTGAACTTAAGAGTGCCGAAAAGGAGATGCGTTCACTTTCGATGTTTCCAGTCGTTAATCCCAATGTTGTTGCTAAAGCCGACAGAGATGGAAATATAGTCTATATGAATACCTATGCGCGCAAGTTATTCGAAGAAGAAAACTTATCTGAGCCAAAAGATATTTTACCAAAAGGCTATAAAGACTTAATTGTAGAAATATTGAATACTGGGAAAGTAATAAAGCAAATTGAACATGCACTTGGGGATAAGAAAATATTTGAATATGAAATTGCACCGTATAAGGAAGAAGACACGGTCTATATATTTGGTAAAGACGTGACGGAACTAAGAAATAAAGAAAAGGCATTGAAGGATGCAAACCAAGCCAAAAGCGATTTTCTCGCGAATATGTCACATGAACTTCGAACTCCACTTAACGCCGTTATTGGTTTTTCAGGCGTGCTTAAAAAGGAGAGCTTCGGGCCATTAAATGAAAAGCAGAAGGAATATACGACGGATATCCAAAATAGCGGAAAGCACCTTCTCTCCTTGATTAACGACATCTTGGATCTTAGTAAAGTCGAAGCAGGAAAGATGGAGCTTGAGATCGGAGATGTTAATCTTAAAGATGCCATTGAAAGCAGTCTTTCGATGATCAAAGAAAAGGCCTTAAAACATGGGATAGAGCTTGAGAGTGATATTGAGGATTTCGGGATCATCAAGGCGGATGAGAGAAAGATAAAGCAGATCATGTTTAATCTACTTTCAAATGCAGCAAAATTTACGCCTGATGGTGGAAAAATTAACATAAAGGCCAAAAAAGCTAATAATGAAATACTGATAGAGGTGGGTGATAGCGGAATAGGTGTTGAGGAAAAGCATATGAATAAAGTCTTCGCCGAATTTGAACAGATCGATAGCAATCTTTCTCGTAAACAGGCTGGGACTGGCCTGGGAATGCCACTTACTAAAAAAATTGTTGAGCTTCATGGTGGTAGGATCTGGTTCGAGAGTGAGGGAAAGAATAAAGGTACGACATTTTATTTTACATTGCCGATTAGGAGCTAGTTATGGCCGACAAAGGAAAAGTTCTATTAGTTGAAGACAATCCGTTGAATATGAAATTGGCTGCAGACCTGCTTGAGATAGAGGATTTTGAAGTCTTGAGGGCAGAGGATGGCGAAAAGGCATTAAGTATTTTGAAAAGCGATATCCCAGATATCATTCTTTTAGATATTCAATTGCCGGGAATAGATGGTTTAGAGGTCTTTAAAAGAATAAGGGCAGATAACAGGTTGGATAATATAAAAGTGGTGGCTTTAACTGCGCAGGCAATGAAGGTTGATGAAGAGCGAATAAGGGCTGCAGGTTTTGATGAATATATGACAAAACCGATCGATGTAGATACCTTTGTTCAGACCATTAAGAGTTTCCTTGGTAAGGAGGGGTAGTGGCCGAGAAGGTAAAAATATTGGTCGTTGATGATGAGCCGATGAACGTCAAGCTCTTGGAGGCTACTCTTATTCCAGAGGGTTATGAAGTCATTACGGCGACAAACGGACAAGAGTGTTTAGATGCGCTTGCTAAAGATGTGGTGGATCTTGTCCTTCTAGATGTGATGATGCCAGGGATGGATGGTTTTGAGGTAACCAAGAAGATCCGAGCAGATAAAGAGTTAAAACTGCTTCCCATCGTTCTGATCACGGCCCTAAAAGAGGTTGCAGATAGAGTGAGGGGGATAGAGGCGGGGTGCGATGACTTCATATCAAAGCCGTTTGATGATAACGAGGTGATGGCACGGGTAAAAACCCTTTTGAAGCTTAGCTTCTATCGTAGACAATTGGACGAAAAAGAAAAATTCGAAGCGGTTATTGAAGAGATGTCTAATGCTGCTGTCGTATGTGATGCTCTGGGCAAGGTGACACAGACAAATAAGGCAGCCAGAGATTACCTAACGGGACTAGAAATAGACGCGGACATATATAAAGCGCTGTTTGACAACTATTCTGTTTCCATATCAGAAAGTGAACTGAAAGACTCGGCTGTTCGTCATAAATCATTTGAGTTGAACAGGGAGGAGACCAAGGATTTCAGTTCTTTGTATCTAAAGGGGTCATTGGATTGTATTGCCGATCCGGACGGCAATATCACGAGCATAATTTTGATCTTGGACGATATTTCCGACGAAAAGAAAGCGGAAATAATGAAGCAGAATTTCCTTGGTTTAATGTCACATAAACTCAGGACGCCTGTTACGGTTATTACTGGTAGCGTTGAGCTGCTTTCAGAAGGTGCTGCTGGAGAGCTTAACGAGAAACAGAAAACATTCATCGACTCTATTTCAAAAAAGACGTTCGATATGTCAATGTTAGTAGAGAAACTCTTGGCTTTTACCACGGTGACCGGAGGCGAACTGGATTTATCAAAAGAATCAATAGAATTGCACGAATATCTGCCCATGCTTACGGGCCCGTTAGTAAAAATGGAAAAGGAAAAGAAGGTTGAGCTCCATATTGACTGTCCCAACAAGGCAATAAAAATAGAAATGAATAAAGTCTATTTTGACCTTATCATTGGCAATCTCATTGAAAATGCCATTAAATTCAACGACAAGGATGCTATAAAGATCGATATTCAAGCGACAAAAACAGCAGAGGGAGTGAGTATTTCAGTTGGAGACAACGGAAGAGGTGTTCCACCCGAAGATAAAGAAAAGGTTTTTGATAAATTTTATCAAATCGACAAACACTTTACTGGCAATGTTGAGGGTGCAGGATTGGGACTTGCTTTGGTGAAGCGTATCGTAGAGGCATATGGTGGAACGGTCGATCTGGAGTCCAAGTTGGGCGAAGGCTCAACGTTTACTTTTACAATCAAATCCTAGAAGTGCATCAAGCAACCAAGTTTTCTTTATATCGATAATATTAAGTCAGAGAAGTTTGACTATCCCTTAGGGAGAATAAACGATAAACCAAACTTAATCGACCAGTCAGCACCACCGACCGGTTTGATTGCGTTCCAGTAGCCACCCGTGTTTTCATACGCTAGTGATACCAGAGCTTCTCTATCTAGACAAGTCGGAAAGCGGGCGGTGATTGACGAATAACATCCTATAATGTTAGATTATCGGCGCTTCATAATGAAAAGGGGGGTGATATGAAAAAGGGGTGGAAGTATTACGTCGGTATCTGTTTTTTCGTCTACAGCCTTATTCCGATGACAGCTATGCTGGTTCTTCCCTTTCTTGGATTGCCCCTTGCTGAAGCTGGAGCTTTTGCTCTTGCCTTTGTTGCGACCGGCGAAATTTCATTTTGGATTGCGGCAGCCCTTCTTGGAAAAGAGATCATTACGGCAATAAAGAAGAGGGTTTTTGCGATCTTTAAACGGACGGCTCCAGTCAAGCCGGTCAGTCGTTTTCGTCATCGCTTCGGGATCACGCTCATATTGATCAGCTTTTTGCCTTACTATGCGATGCTGATCTACCTCCTTTTCTTCAGGCATATTGAGTCGCTGACAGTAACACTAACCTGGGTCATGGTTGGTGGTGAGCTCTTGTGTTATATTGCCTTTTTTATTCTTGGTGCTCAGTTTTGGGAGCGTTTCAAGAAGCTTTTTTATTGGTCAGGAAATGCAATTCAACAGGAAGGGAGTTCATTATGAAAAGGATATTTCAGTCTGCACTATTAATCATTGTTATCGTTGGGGTGATGGCGGCGTGCTCCAGTAAGACGGGTCCGTTAACCGGAAAATGGACACTTGAGATAAGTAACTATAAGGATAGTTGTGGGAATGAGCCAACTGTGGATCCGGTGTTTCAGATAACACAAACCGGCAAGAAGCTTGAGGCGGTTGCTGAGATTGCTGACGCAGAAGGGAAGATGCATAAAGCTGTGTTTAAGGGGGAAATGAGCCAGCTGCAACCACCTGCCAGTGCCAGTCTTGTTGGAAAGTTTACGATCGCGGGTTTTACAACAGAAGAGACGATGGATATCCAGATCATTGATGAAAAGACCTTCTCGGGACACGCAAAATGGGAAAACGTTTCTGCTGACAAGAAAACAGTCTGTATTGGTTCAGATGACATTAAGGGAACCAAAAAATAGAGGAGTTCATTATGATTACGAATACCGTTTTACAGCCAAATCCGGCAGAGATGCTCTACAACCTTTTGGCCTCATCCGCGGAGGCTTTAAATGGCCAGCCCGATCTGCAGAAGGAGATGAAGGGAACACAGGGTTGGATCAATGCAAAGATTGGCTTTAGAAGTAATGACGGAAAAATGGGATCGGCGGTTGAAATCAAGAATGGGCATATCGACGTATTTAAAGATCTTCCGGGCGATGTCGACGCTTGTCTGGTGTTTCGGACGGATGATGATTTTATGAAATTTCAAACGGCCACTAAGGACGAGGCGTCACGCATGGTTCTTAAGGGGCGGATGTGGATTGAAGGAACGATCGCTCTTTATGGCTATACGGAATATCTGGTAAATCTATTGTTTATTGAGGACGCAAAGAAGGCCGTTGATACTGTCAAACACGAGCATCAAGTCGAGAATCTGCGTATTGCCGAGGGGGCCGATACGGAGGGTCGTGATGAGAAGGTGCGGCGG
>CAYWXY010000158.1:0-5075 GCA_964462555.1 uncultured Pseudomonadota bacterium
GACAGCCGGCTACCCACCGTCGGATTGTTTTTTTCTCCGACCTGTTGTTTGGATTCTATGACTGGATTAAGATCTGCATAATAGGTTCCCATACCCTCGACACACGTCTTAAGGGTTCCTTTATCGGCTGAGCTGTTGCATGGATTGATTTTCGTCATATATGTAAGACCTCTCATTATTATCGGCACTGAGAGCCAAAAGTTGCGCTAAAAGTTGACCAAAATCATAAATAAAATCAATGGTTTTTATATGCTTTGGTCCTGGGGGCCATTTTGGTCGCCTTTGCCCATGTCGATGTTGCCGGTGTTGAAATTAGGGCATTCCCCAGATAGGCTGGATCACCGCATCCGGGATACATAGGGTTCTTCTTACAACACTCTGATCCTGGTTTGATGGGCATGGGGGACTTGCAGCTATCATCGCCGCCATCACCACCACCACCTTCACCACCAAATGGGCCGGGATTGATAATGCCTCCATCATCAAAGAGAAAATCTTCGCAGTCGGGTGACGATGCAACGATTGTAAAATCATCCATATTGCCTTTGTTACATTCGATCGGCCCCGCCATACAGTCTTCGAGTGAGTCGTTGAGATTGCTTCCAGATCCATCCGGAAAACATATGGAAAGTGCACTCGTAGCGCCACCACAAATGCTACCAAAACCTGGCGAGTCATCGGTAGGTCTAAAGCGAAAAATAATGGCTCCTCCATAACCCCCGTTTGTTTCTTGCCAGGGTGATGTTGGTCCGCCGTAAAGTTCCATTTCCTGTTTATCCTCTCCTGGTAGCGATATGCCGGGCAACATCCCAAATTCAAATGGAAGGCCTTCAATCTGTACGCTACTACTTTCCAAATCGATGGTTACCCCACCTGGTAATTCAATCGCACCATTGCCACCAAAGGAATCGTTGCCTTCACTATCATTTCCAGGATCATCATCGTAATTATAATCGTTACCACCATCATCACTACTATCATCACCGCCATCGTCATCATTGTCATCACCGCCGTCATCATTGCCACCGTTATCATCGCCACCATCTTCTGGCGGGGGTGAATCATCTGATGGCGGGTCCCCCGCGGGATCGTCGCCACCACCAAAGCCTCCCATCAACTTCACATTAATAGGACAGGTGGCAAATGAACTGTGGTCAAAGAGTTCAGGCCCAATCGTTTCGGGTGGTGTGACAGAATTGCCACCAGCACCTGAGGCAACCGGATCAATTCCCTCTTCCATGATATTCAGGGCTTCACATTGTGCACCGCCACCCGTCGCTACTGCAACCAGGGAACAGGTCATCGATTTTCCGCCACCCATGGACGAGGCTACTAATTTTCCATATGCATTCTGTGCTGTCAGTTGTTTTAGAATCAACCTCTCTTCTGCCACGATTGCCGCTAATGCATAGGCATTGGATGGGAATCGTGTTGCATCCGATGTTAAAATTTTCTTTTGCCGTAATGTGTCACCATAGATGAGTTCTAGAGGAAGATTTAGGATCGCACATTTGGACGGTTCTTTAAGACAGAGCTCGGTGGCCGCCTTCCACAGTGCATGATGCTTACTAAGCGCAGCATCTTTTGAAAGAAACTCCGATTCCGAAATGATTTGGTCACCATAGTGAGCCTCGATGCCATAGAGTGCCTGCATGGCCAGATGAAGTTGGTTTCTCACCGGTAGCTTATCTGGAATGACGTCATAGACCTTCCCAAGGCCATATGCCTGTGTGCAGAGTGTAATAGTGAATATAAGGATAGATAGAACAAAACCGACCCGTTTCTTCATTCTAGACCTCCCCTGGTCTAAGACTTCCCCGCCATACCCGTTGCAAGATGCGTTCCATATGTTATAAGACATTCATGTTAAATATATCTATGATTACAATAAGTTAGGAAGTTTGGAAGTGGGGAAGTTGCTGTTGGATGGGGTAAAAAGACCTCAATTTGGGGTGTCGAATAACAGATTTCTCTAAAAAAATACGGCCTTCCGACTATCATTATAGTATATTGGCCTTACCGTCATTGCGAGTTCCGAAGGACGAAGCAATCCAGCGAGAATGTCCGTGGGATTGCTTCACTTTGTTCGCAATGACTGCTACTTGATTCCGGGGGATTGTATATGTCACACGAAGATCGGACACGTTTTGCCAGAATGGCGCTGGGTCTACGAATGATAGATACCGGTCAATTTAATCAGGTGATGGCCCTGTGGGAGGAAAGTCCAACACGAGATACCGCTGAGCTTCTAATCGAAAATGAATTCATTACAAAGGAGCAGCTTGACGAACTGATCGATTATTTTAAGGAGCATAAAGAGTTGGGAAACCAATTTGATCTGAGCGCGACACGCCTCTTCCTTAACGAAAAAAATGAGCTGAAGGATAGCGACAACGAATCGATTTACAACGACAATTTTACGCTCAAGGGAATGCTCGGCAAGGGAGGGATCGGACGCGTCTTTCTTGGATACGACAAAAACGTTGAACGTCAGGTTGCGATCAAGGAGCTTGATCCAGAAAAACATTCGGCAAAGAGTGGTCGCAACGTTGCACGCTTTGTTCGCGAGGCGAAGGTGACTGGCCAGATGGAGCATCCCGGCATCGTTCCGGTCTATGAGCTGGGGACCAAATCTGATGGTTCCGTTTTTTACGTGATGAAATATGTTCAAGGTCGGACGCTGACACATGCGATCAAGTCCTGTAATGTTGATTCCCCGGAGATGTCTTTTCGTGAACGCCTCAAGCTTCTCGGAAATCTGATTGCCATCTGTGATGCTATCAGTTTTGCCCATTCACGGGGTGTGGTTCATCGGGATCTAAAACCTGGCAATATTATTCTGGGTGAATTCGGTGAGACCATTGTTCTCGATTGGGGGCTCGCCAAGGTTCATGGTGACCGCGATTTGAAAGCTGATGCAGATGCGGGAAGTCAGTCCGCTGATCCAGCCCTGACGCGCCACGGAGAAATATTGGGAACGCCGTCGTATATGGCGCCGGAACAGATTCGGTCTGAATTTGGTGAGGTGGATGCACGGACCGATGTTTATGCCCTCGGTGTTTTACTTTATCTCATTTTGACTGGCACCAAACCTTACCACGGTAATGCCGAAGAGGTGATGAAACAGATTGTTAGCGATATTAAACCCAAGCGTCCGATTACATATGGTGAATTTATGCCACCGGAACTTTCGGCTATTTGTGAAAAGGCGATGGCCAAGGATAAGAAAGATCGTTTCCAGGATGCGAGCGAACTTTCCAGAGAGCTTCGAGCGTATCGAGATGGACGGTTGGTGAGCGTCTACGCCTATTCTAAAGGGGAACTCTTCAGACGTTTTGTTACAAAAAATCGAATAGCCATTATCGCAGCGGCGGTCGTTCTTTTGTCGATCATCGTTGGTGCTGGTTTTTCATTTCATTTTGCGGTTGATGCAAATAAGGCACGAGCGAGTGCGGAAAATGCGTTGATTCATGTAACCAATTTGTCTGAATCAGCGATGGAACTCTCAAGAAAAACAGCCGACGAACTCGATCTCTATTTTCATCGTTTGGTTGTCTCGATGGAAAATGTGTCTCAGAGGATCGTGGCAGTTCCTGATGATAAATCGGTGGGAAACCAACTCGAAGCATTGTTGAGCGAATATCCTGCGGCTGAACGCTTTTTTATTCTGGACGCAAAGGGCGAGCCGGTTATGGAATATCCGTCAGGAGACGAGTCGTATCTGCCGATTCTTCCCAATACGGTTGAAGAAATTACAGGGAAGGCGAAGACCTCAGGAGCATTTGTCAGTAATATTTTCAAGAATAAGGCCGAAAAGCCGCTCTTTGTCATCGTCGTGCCGACGAACAAGGGGAAAAATGGTTACCTGGGAGCTATCATTCATTCCGACCAGGCCATTTTGTCGGGGATTTCTTATGATCCGCTCAAAACCGACTATCAGGTTTGGTGTATGTGTGAGGATGGTCAGATTATCTACGATGAGGATGACAAGCAGGTCGGGCTGTCTCTTTTTACCGATGCAACATACCAGAAATTTCCGGAGCTCAAGAAATTTGGAGAGGAAATGCAGAAGGAGCCGTGGGGAATCGGCCATTATTCGTTTTTTAATCGCGAAAAAACACAAACGATCTATAAGATTGCGGCATGGGACACCTTTGAACCGATGGGGCAGGTGGCCTGGAAGGTCGTCATTACGTATCCATATATAGTTGAATAGTTGTTAGTTCGTAGTTGATAGTTATGATTTATAGTGTGAGATAAGGAAAATGTCAAAAGTAAGAAAAGCTAAAGAGGATGATAGGTCTGCAATAGTAACACTCTTGAGGGCCGTTGAATTTTATAATCCACCGATTGAAATCTCTGCCTTTTGGGTTCTTGAGAATGATAACGACATTCTGGCTATTCTCCAGCTTGATGAATATGACGATTTTTTCTACCTCAGCAACGTTGCGACGAAGCCATCACTCCAAAAAGAGGGGATAGGTTCTGAGCTTGTGAAAGGGGTTGCCGAGCGATCAGATAAGGATATCTATCTCTACACAATCATCCCCGATTTTTTCAAAAAATCAGGTTTTCAGGTGACAGAAAAACCCGAGAAGGTTCCCGCCGAAGACCCCAAGATCTGCCGCCAGTGCGATCCGTCCCGCTGCGTCTGTATGGTAAAACCTAAATAAAATAGGCAACTTTCGGGCCAACATTGCCGATAATAATAGTGGGTATTGTTGGGAGAGGTCTATGTCTATAAAAGATAAGAAAATCAAGCACTTCAGTGGCTGCTACGATCTGATTAACATGCAATCGTTGCCGGCAGGTGATGAGAAATGCAATAGCGGCATTGATACCAATATTCCCGCCCGTCCAACCACAAAAGAGATGGTCGAGGATTTCTTGCGAGGGGCCAAACTCAATTTCACCACAGACAAAAGAGGTGTGCGAAGTTTGTCGGTTGCCTACATCGATCGACCGAGTCTCGTAACCGCAATTTTGGATGATCCCCCACCTGTCGAGAAAGAGAAGCCCAAGAAACCGCCAAAAAAGAAGAGACCTAAAAGGCGCCGAAGGGCTCGGAAAATGTT
>CAYWXY010000159.1:0-5054 GCA_964462555.1 uncultured Pseudomonadota bacterium
TCTTGTTATTGCCGTTTTTATTATTGTTGTTAGTAAAACTTTTATAGTAACACCCAGCGCGGCCACTTCGTCGTCGCTTTTTATCCTCTTGGCCGTTGTCTTTGGTCTGACGGTCTATCGATGGAATGCTCCTCTATGGCTGGCCACAACCGTTGGCATCTTTTTTCTCGCCATCTGTACGGTTGCAGGATTGTATTATCCATGGGCGATGGGAATGAAGACATGGAACATATTGTTAATTGCCTATATTTTTATCGCATCGGTTACGCCGGTTTGGATTCTTTTGCAGCCGCGTGATTATCTGAATTCGTTTCTTCTCTTTGCCGTGCTCGTTGCATCGGTGGTGGGCGTTTTTGTGGCTCGCCCCCCTGTTAATATGCCGGTCTTTGTGGCGTGGGAGGTTCCCGGTCTGGGTTCGCTCTTTCCGATCCTATTTGTCACCGTTGCATGCGGTGCAATTTCAGGATTTCATTCAATCGTGGCCTCTGGAACAACGGCCAAACAGATAAGTAATGAACGTCATGCAAAAAAGGTGGGATATGGGGCCATGATGGTCGAGTCTCTTCTGGCGGTGCTGGCAACGCTCATGGCTGTCATGCTCTTCAAGGGAGAATATGTGGCAGCCCTTCAGGTAGACGGACCGATCACAATTTTTGCACAGGGTATCGGAACCGTCATTTCGTCTCTCGGTTTTCCGAAAGAGGGAGCAGCGAGTTTTGCTGCACTTGCCGTTTCTGCATTTGTTCTAACATCGCTCGATACGGCGACGCGTCTCGGACGTTTTTCCTTTCAGGAGTTTTTTGCACCGAGAAGTGGGGAGAAGGCATCGATCCTTCATCGCAATCGTTTCATCGGAACAGCCATCACGGTGGCGGCGGGTGGGGCGCTTGCTTGGAGCGGAAAGTGGACGGCGATCTGGCCAATCTTTGGCGCGGCCAATCAACTTCTTGCTGCTTTGGCGTTGCTTGCTGTGACGGTCTGGTTGATGCGGGGAGGTTTGAAGGCGCGATTCACACTCATTCCCATGGTCTTTATGTTTCTCGTAACGATTTCAGCGCTCTTTTTCCTGGTTATTCAAAATTACACCAAGGGAAATTGGGGGCTCTGTGTAATCGGTGGTCTTCTTTTTATTGTCGCAGGAGTTCTTGTCTTTGAAGCGATCATAAATCTCAGAAAGAAAAAGGCCTTATCCAATCAGGCTTCAGCCTGAGCCGGAGGCAATCCCAAAACCTCCATCACCTTCTGCATGTCTTCCCAGACGGGGCGTTTCATGCTCGGGCTGCGGAGTAAGAAGGCGGGGTGATACGTCGGAAGGAGTTTCGTTCCGCGAAAGTCGTGGAGCTGTCCGCGAAGTTTGCTGATTTTTTCGTCAGTATCCAATAAGAGTTGAGCAGAAAATGTTCCAAGACAAACGATAACCTTCGGTTTGATAATTTCGATTTGTTTAAAGAGAAAAGGTTGGCACGTTTCGATCTCATCGGGCTCTGGGTTGCGATTTTCTGGAGGACGGCATTTGACCACATTTGCAATGTAGACATCATCGCGCTTGAGGCCCATGGCCTCGATAATTTTAGTGAGCAGTTTGCCTGCGCGGCCGACAAACGGAATTCCCTGGATATCTTCGTCACGTCCCGGTCCTTCGCCCACAAACATCAGGTCGGCACTCGGGTTGCCGACGCCAAAAACAATCTGTGTTCGACCACTGCTATGAAGTTTACAGCGTGTACAATCACCCATCTCTTCGCGGAGGAGCTCCAAACCAGCCTCTGCACTGGTTGAATCGCTTGTCTCTGTCCTTTCGTCTCCTTGGGTATTTCCGCCGGAGGCGGATCCGCCTTTGGCGGAGGGTGTTGGTTTTTGGGTGTTCCTGTGTTCTTCAACAGGCAAATAGTCGTTGCCGAGAGCCTTTTGGTGGCTGAGATGGGTCTTAATGTCCTCTAGCAGTTCTTTTACGTCCTCTGACATATTGTTTGCTCCACGTTTGCGGTTTCGACGCTCGTATCGGTATCGCTGTGCGGTAACGGTCCAGTTAATTGACGAATAACGTAACCGTTAAACGATACGAGCATCGACACCGAAACCGGTAGATGAAATAAGTATTTACTCCATTCAGGAGAGGACTATAATTCGGGCCACAATGCTTGTCTATCTCATTTTAATTATCATTGGAATTGTTTGTTTGCCCACGGACGCACTAGCGTGGGGTCCGGGGACACATCTCGAGACCGCGACCACTCTTTTGAAGTATACAGGAACCTTTGCACCTGTTGTTGCAGCCTTGATCACGAAATATCGAAACGAATTTATTTATGGCATGGTCAGTGCCGACATTTTGGTCGGAAAAAAATATGCCGGCTATCTGAATCACTGTCATAATTGGCGGATTGGTTGGCGGGTTTTGGAGGCCTGTAAGAACGATCGTGAACGGGCGTCGGCCTACGGATATCTGGCCCATCTGGCGGCCGACATCGTGGCGCACAACTATTACATTCCCTACATGATGATTAAAAGCTTTGGGACCCGTCTTAAGCATCATACGTATTGGGAACTCCGATTTGATATGCATGTCAAATCGGCAACATGGGATCGCGTACGAGAGGTTGTTCGTGGGGATTACGATAGTTTCGATAACCTTCTGGAGGAGACGCTTCTTCGCCCACTCTTTTCATTTAAGATGAATAAGCGAATTTTTAGCACGATCCTTCTTGTCCAGAATCTAAAGCAACTTAGAAAGACCGTAGAAATTCATGATCGGTTTTCACAGTGGCCCCTCTCTAAATCAGAGGTCCGACACTATCGTTATCTAACAATGAAGATGGCGCGGGGATTCCTGGTCGATCCCAAGGGGGCCCCATGCCTGAATGGGGATCCGGCGGGGCACGACCGTTTGAAATTTGCCAAAAATACCCGAAAATCACTGAGGCGACTGAAAAAACGAAAACTAACAAGTCCGGCCGATATGGACGAATATCTGAATCTTATCCGGAAGACGCTCCGGGATGATATGCTGAATCCTAACGTCAAACTCCCGGAATCGTACGAAGCCCTATGAAACAATCGGGGTCAGACCCCTACTGTCTCACAAAAAGAGCGTGACAAATGAGAGGTCTCTCGTCTATAAGGGGCATCTAGGATGGAAGAGTCATGTTCACAAACTACGTTGAAATTATTAAGAAAGATGTCGTCGACAAACATGGTCGGCTCATTGCGCGCCCCCATGATTTCCTGGTTCAGCTTGGTGGCGCCTATCCCCATTTTTCCGCGCTAGTCCTGTCGAGAGGCTTTTACAAAAAGGAATTTGCCTTGATCCCATGGTCACAGGTGCGACGAATCGATGGAGGAATCCATCTCAATATTCCAGAGGAAGTTTTGCGTTTCGAGCCGAATTACTCTGTCGAGAATTATACTTCGATTCGAAAATCGATTCTTGATAAACAGGTGGTCGATACGTTTAATCGAAAGGTGATTCGGGTTAATGACCTTCATCTCCTCAAGGTCGACAAGGATTTAAGGCTCGCACATGTTGATGTTGGTCTGCGCTCACTCCTGAGACGTCTCGGTTGGGAACGTTGGGTGGACTCTCTCGTTCGAACCTTTTTTCCGAGAGCACGCTATCTCAGTCGCGAGCAATTTATTGCGTGGAAGTTCGTTCAGCCATTGGAGGTTGAAAAACGGGGAGGAACCCTACAGCTGAACGTTTCCCACGAAGATCTAGCCTCGATTCCCCCTGGTGATTTCAGTGAAATTATGGATGAGCTCGATCCGCCAGAGCGAATTGCACTCTTTCGTTCGCTCGATTTTGAAACGCAGGTCGATGTTTTGAACGAACTTGAGGTGGACATGCAGCGTGATTTGATCGAGGAACTCGATCGAGCCAATGCTATTCGCTTAATGGAAAAAATGGAGCCTGACGAGGTGGCCGATCTTCTCGGCGCACTCTCTAAGCAAGAGGTTCGTCGTATTCTTTCGATGATGAGTCCGGTCCAGGCTCGTAAGTTACGCTCGCTCCTCAAGTATGAAAGTGATTCGGCTGGCGGCCTCATGACAACGGATTTTATTGCATTGAAGTCTGGAATGACGGTTCAAGATGCAATTGATACGATTCGAAAATGTGAATTCGATATTGAGATGATCTATTATGCCTATGTCATTAGAGAAGATGGATCACTTCATGGAATGGTGACGCTTAAGCAATTGTTGGAGGCCGATCCAAGCGATCGGATTGAGGTGGTCATGGAAGATCGCCCGATCAGCGTCTCGGTGGATGAGTCGATCAAGGAGGTGGCCTTCTTGATGGATAAATATGATTTTCTTGCGATTCCGGTTGTGGATGATGAAAATGTGGCAAGGGGAATGATATCGATCGATGATATCTTGGCCTTCGCCGTTGACGAGGCATGGGGTGAAAAACCCGGGTTGTTATAAATATCGTCATCCCCGCGAAGGCGGGGATCTAGGGTGAACACTTGAGATTCCTGCCTTCGCAGGAATGACATACGAGAACCTTGAATGATGACGAAATTTTAGAAAGTTAGATTAATGGAACTTTTAAGAAGTGCAAAATCATGGATCAAGGTTAAGCGTGAATCGCCAAAGGGCTTCATGCGGAATCTATTGATTTTTCTGGCTGTCCTAGGCCCCGGGATTATTACGTCTAACGTCGATAATGATGCCGGCGGAATCGCAACTTATTCGATTGCCGGTGCCAATTTTGGATACAGTCTTCTCTGGGCCATCGTTCCCGTCATTATTCTTTTGATTATCATCCAGGAAATGAGCGCGCGAATGGGCGCTATTACGGGAAAGGGTTTGGCCGATCTTATTCGAGAAAACTTCGGCGTAAAGATTACCTTTTATATCATGTTGGCCCTGTTGCTTACCAATCTTGGGAATACGATGGCGGAGTTTGCAGGGGTGGCAGCGAGTCTTGAGATTTTCGGCGTCAGTAAATACATCTCGGTTCCACTTGCGGCCTTTTTTGTCTGGTTTCTCGTTGTAAAGGGAACCTATAAGTCGGTCGAAAAGGTCTTTTTGATCGCCTGTCTCTTTTACAT
>CAYWXY010000160.1:0-4937 GCA_964462555.1 uncultured Pseudomonadota bacterium
TTATCCAGAACTAGTCAAACACCAGTTTGAAATGAAAAATGAGGATGATCCATATGTGGTTCACCTCAATGGACTTGTGAAAAAGGTTGAGGCAATTCTCACGAAACATAAGAATCTGAAGATTACGAAGGTTCAGGAGAGGGTTCTGATTGAGAGACATCGACAGCTCCAGACCGAGATCCTGGATAGCTTTCATCAGGCCGTTTTGTCGGAGGTCGTTAGTGCATATGGTAAAAGCATTTTTTCATCTCATGATTTTGAGGACGCTTTTGATCGGATTTGGTTGGGATACGAAGATGGTCAAGCACTCACGGATATCTCCTTTCACCTTAAAGAGGCCCAAACAATACAGAAGCTTCTTCCATTCGATTATGGAATTTTGAGTGGTGTCAAGAGTGGGGAGGGGCTTCAAAAGGCGATTGTCCAGGGAAGGACTCTTCCGAAGGTGGCAGACTCTCTTAAGGAGATGAACCTCATTAAGAGTTTTGACGATCTTCGGTCGCAGTCGGTTAAGACGGTTGCTGATCAACTCGATAGTCTTGTATTGGGGCTGGGCGGTCTGGCTGAAAAAATGACTGCTGGTGTTCCGGCGAAGGAAGCCTTTCTGGTCTTTTGGGAAATGGTCGAGACTGAGCCATCAATGCAGGCTGTGAAGCGTAAGGTGACGGACCTGGTGACACAGTATTTTTATTATCGAAAAGATTCAATGAAACATCGTTTCTTAGATCCCTCCACTATTGAAATAGAGGGGATTCTTTCAGAAATAAAGGGAGGAATGGAACTCGATGAGAAAACGGTTCTCGAAAAATATGAGGATTTAAAGAGTGATGCGGGGGCAATCAACGGATTTCTTTCAATGAAATCACATACCCCATATGTCCATTTTATTGTCCGTCTTATGCAGACGGTACACGTTGATTGTCCCCCCGCTCTTTCTCTTTGGAAACAGAACAACCTGGAGACCATGGAGTTGGTTGATAAGGAGTTTGAGCCATATTTCGGTGGGAAGAAGAGTGTTCCAGAGGCGGTCGCTGAGCTTGATCCCGATATTCAACAGGAGGCGATGACTGAGATCTACGATTATCAAGACTATGGCCAGATGGATAGTGGTGACTCAGATATTCAGGAGACACCCCCAACCGATATCTTGGATATTCCGGCGGAAGAGCCATCTCGAGAGCTCTATATCAAAATGCTTCTGATGGAGCTTCGCTTTAAGCTGGCCTGGAAGGCGGCCCAGCTTCAGAGTGAGGGATTGTTGGAAGAGGCAGAATATAAAGAGATTAATGCTGCCGTTAACAGTCTGAATACACTTATTCAGGGTGACGACCTAATTTCGTCTGATCTTTATTCACAAGTAGAGAAGATCTTTGCTATGTCGAAGACCCTCGATGATTCAACGGAAGAGCGACTCAATGTGCTCCGAAAACCGTTGATGGTCGAAATGTTTAACAGTGATGGTTCGCTGAAACCGGCTGGAGCTGAAAAGCTCCATCGATATATTCAGTTTTTGAAGGAGGAGAAAGAAAATAATTAGTTCTTGATGGACATATGGATATTAGCTATGCAGCGGGCTCCATGCGTCTTATAAAAGTCGTTGGAGAATGCTCGTACCTGGAGGCACAGATATGAGTAACAGTCCTATTAATCTAATGAAGCAGGCAATGTCGACATTGCTTGCACAGAGTACTGTAGCGGGTCAGCCGGATACCAAGCCGGTCGATAAGCCACTCCCTCAACCACATGATGATGTTTCGATACCTGAGCAGAATAGTATCCTTTTGCCCTCAGGGTATAGTAAATTTTCGGGTTCTCAACTCGCGGAACTCAGTGAACGACGGGCCGAGTTCATTCAGGGGTATGAGACGCTGGGGCAGACCGAAAAGAAACTCAGCCAGTCATTTAATATTGCCTTTATCTCTCTTATTCTTGGTGACGGCGGAAAATATCTAACCTGGAGTGCCAAGGCGATTGCAAATGCCGCCATGCTTCCGGGTGGATCCGAGCTAGCCGTGCCGGTTACAAAGGGTGACCTCTTTGCAATCGAGGGGAAGTATGAAGAGGCCGTCGTCGAGTATGAGAAGGCGATTCAAACACTTTCGATTATTGGCAAGAAGGGTGAAGATGTAACGGCCGAAATCTCCGCCATCCAGGGGCGGATGAAACAGGTCCTCTTTGCAGATGCCAGTGTCTCTCTAAATCAATCTCGTGGGCAATTTGATCTTCCATCGCGTGATAGGACAGTTGGAAACCTCAAAATGATCTATCAGCTCGATCCTAGTGAGACAAATTTGGCTTGGATCTTTATGGCCTATGCCAAGTTGGGATGGGATCTTTACGATCTTCAGGGTCGAGTCGAAGGGAGTGAAAAGGCACTTCAGAATTATCAGAGTGAGATGTGGGAACATTTTATCGAGACCGGTCGCGGTCAGCTCGCATACATTTCAAATGACGATCTTTTATCGGATCCATCCCTTTCGGACACCGAGTTTCTCCATCTCTTACGTGTTGATCTTTCTATCTCGATGGCGCAAATGGATCTTGATCTCTATCGTCCAGAGTTTGAGCGGATAGTTTCAGAGATCAAGACGATGATCGAGACAACATTAAAGGATGACGCTCAGGAGAAAGATCTCCAATTGGCCGATCTCTATGCCCATATTGGTGATACAGATAAACTCCGACGCAACCTTTTCTTTGCCCATTCGGCGTTTCAGACATTAAAGAAATTTCACCCGGAAAAAGTTACGAAGGAGAAGTTGACCAAGGATATCACCTGTCTTCATCGCCTTTTTACACTCCAGCGTCGCGACTATAGTGAGAAAGCGAAGATCTTGGCGGAGGCCAAATCAGAGATTACTTCCCTCCTTAAATTCGGGGAGACCGAAGAGGCACTCCTCTTTTTGTTGGAAAATGCCTATCTCAGTGCCGATCTGAATGAGGATCTATCCCTTCAACGCTTTGAAATGAAATTGACGACGCAAGAAGAGTTTCAGTCTGAGGTTAAGAGAGGTTATACGAAGGCTATTCAGCTCGCGAAAATGAACATTAGTAAGATGAAAAACCCCGAGATGAAAGCCCGGTTCGTTCAGATGATGCTCGATGTCGGGACGACACTCTTTGAGAAGGAGCTTTCCGAGTCGACATTGCTCCGTCTGCAGGGTGAGACGGAAAAAGCATCGAAGGTTAAGAGTCGGGCAAAGAGTAAATTGGATGCCGAATTTGAGACCTATGGTGGTTCCGTTGATCAGATTATGTTGGAGGAGTTAAGGGGGCAGGCCGACTATTCATATGCCTACTTTCTCTTCCGAAGTGGCGAGATAAGATCATCAATCCTTCATCTCATGAATATTGATCAGAACTATCGACAATCATCTGCGAAAGAAATGATGTACGATAGTCGGTCGTGGGTCCGAAAATATGGGATTACGACTTCGAGTGGAACGATTTCGTCGGCGGTCAACACCCCTTCGATGATTGCGGCGTTAAAGCAGGTGGCTGGGCAACTTGACGAGCAACAAGGGCGTGCGCTGGCAGCCTGTGGAATTGCCGCTGTTGGTTATATTGCGCTTGATCTTGTCTTTGGTGAAAAAGTTTCTGGTCTTGCCGTCATGGGTGCCTGCACGATGGGTTATGCGATCGATCGTGCATTTGTTGTGGGTGAAAATTGGCAACAAATTAACGATGCATATACATCGGGGATTAGTAACGTTGATACCGATGAGGCACTTCTCAACGCCGGACTCTTTGCCTTCGATATGGGATCGATTTTTGTCGGTGGTTTTGCCGGACGCATGGCACAGGAGGCCATCCTTAAAGGTGGCAACTTATTGAAGGGTCGAGCCCTTAAATGGTTTATTAAACGCGGAGCGCTCAAGGGCCCGTGGAAACGACCGGTTACCGGTTTCTTTCTCAGAGAGGCCTCTTTTGTTGGTAATGCCTATGTCTTTAATTCGACCTCAAAGTATTTGCAGGGTTTGATGCATGAGGATACCCCCGGGAAAGCGAAAGAGCAGAATGATCTTCTAGCGAGTTGGCTCTTTGTGAGATTCTTACCGCTCTTTCACTCCAAAAAATGGAATCTCGGTAGTACATTAATAAAGGGTGGTGCTAAATCGGATTTGGCGGCCAAGTTTTTGATCAATACAGGTGCAGCGGCAACGGCCATCCAAGGTGCCCTGACAGCAACGACGGATCAAGATGGGAAGTATATGGATCGCGTGGCGCGGACGTTCCGTGACCTGGTCCTTTTGCATGTTGGTTCTAAAGGGTTTGAGACGGCTATTAATTCGAAAACTCTTTCCAAGTTTGGCATTTCACTTGAGAAATCTAGGTCGGAGGTAAAGACTGATCTAGAGCTGCAATATGAGGCGAAGAACAAGGCAGGAAAAGCGGATCGACACGAACGAGCGGACTGGTTCCTGAAGCGTGCAACAGAAGAGGCCGTCCACTTAGCGGATGCCACAAAGAGTACATTTCAATTTTTCAAACAACTTGGTTATGATCTCGCTATTCGTCCTATTAAAGGACCGAAGAATGTTATTTCAAAGGCGGCAAAGCCTAAGGCTGCTGAGGTTGCTACCCCTGAAGGAAAAAGTTCAAGACGTGGTCCAGCGCGCTGGGTCGACGTAATACGAACCGAGTATCGTCGTCTGAAGGCACAAAAGTGGGAGGAGTTGTCTGAGAATCCGGATGCCCAGGCTCGGGCGACCTATCTGGATGCCGCGAAGAAAAGTATCGCCCCCTGGAAACGTCGCGGACTTTATACGGATGAGGCGGTGGAGGCCGCAGGTCAACGCCTGCAGACAAAACCTAAAGAGGGAGAGCGGGCGCCGGACACCACAATTTTTAAGGGAGCGGGCAAGGCCGGGGAAGAGGCACCGACAACATTTAGGGGACGTCTTCAGAAATATCTTGCGAAGGAAGATCCTCTTTTC
>CAYWXY010000161.1:0-4882 GCA_964462555.1 uncultured Pseudomonadota bacterium
GTGGGGGTTGATCGGTGTAAAACTTTGTATGGAAACGATAGTTGGGGCCGAGGAGCTTGAGGGCAGCGGCTGTCGTGATAATTTTGGTGCATGAGGCCGGATTGAGAAGCGCATTCTCGTTGTGGCGATATAGGACGTCGCCCCGATTCAGCGAAACGACTTCGATGGCCACCTGTTCATTCCCATTTTCTGATTGTCCCGCAATCGTCCCCATCCGGTTTGCAAAGCTTTCGACGCTGGCAAAAGAGGGGCCCAGGAGCGATAATGAGAGGAGGATGAATACTGAAATTTGTAGCGTCTTTTTCATAGGGTCTGGGGTTCGACTATTACCCCATTTCTGCTTAAAAAACAATTTCTTATTTGGTTAGCATTTTTCAAGAAATCGGTTATAAAAGATGAAGGGGTATGAAGATTCGCATTATTACATATCTAGGTCTTTTTCTTCTCCTTTTTGCGGTTGGGTGTGGAGGGGGAAAGGCACCGCGTGACCGGCTGATTATTGCCATCGAGAGCAGTCCATCCACCTTCGATCCGAGAATGGCCGTCGATTCTCACTCTCAGCGAATTAAATCACTCATGTTCAACGGATTGATGAAGTCGGGGAGCGACCTGGGGCTCGAACCCGATCTTGCCGAACGGTATGAGCAGGTGGGGGAGACCCTTTTCCGTTTTTATCTTAGGCAAGGCGTCACATTTCATAATGGTCGGGAGCTGACGGCTCAGGATGTTGTTTATACGTATCAGTCGATCATCGATGGTGTCCTGCCAAGCCCCCACAACAGTATCTTTCAGAAAGTGAAACGTGTTGAGGCCGAATCTCCCTACGTGGTTGTCCTGGAGCTTAAGGAGAGTTTTGCACCCTTTTTGGTTATGATGAAGATGGGGATTGTGCCGAAGGATCTGGCTGAAGAGCTTGGGGATCAGTTTGGTCTCCACCCGGTTGGAACAGGTCCTTATCGATTCGTTGAATTTAAGTCGGATGCACATGTTTTGCTTCAAGCGAATGAAAAATATTTTGGGGAGAGGGCGAATCTCCCCTATCTGGAATTTAAAGTTTTGCGAGATGATAATGTTCGTGTTTTGCAGTTGATGAAGGGAAGTGTCGATTTGGTGCAAAATGCGGTTCCTCCGGTTTTGCTTGGGATGCTCGGGAAGCGAAAAGATCTTAGCGTGATGTCGGATACTTCGATCATTTTTGACTACATGGGGATGAATTTGACCGATCCGCTTCTTTCAAAGCTTTCGATTCGACGTGCATTGGCCCATGCGATCAATCGCGAAGAAATCATCAAGTATAAGTGGGAAGGATATGCCGCTCTTTCCAATTCGCTCTTGTCGCCGATTCACTGGGCATATAACGATGATGTGACAGTCTATAATTTTGATCCCGAGAAGGCGAAGCAGATCTTGGATGCCGCCGGTTATCCAGATCCCGACGGTGATGGTCCTGGGGTCCGGTTTTATCTCTCATATAAGACGTCAACGCAGAAACATCGGATCGATATTGCCAATTTGATTGCAGAGCAACTCAGACAGATTGGCATTGGTGTCAACGTGACACCATACGAATGGGGAACTTTTTTCAGAGATGTGAAGACTGGGAACTTTCAACTCTATTCGCTCTCTTGGGTGGGGGTGACGGAGCCGGATCTTTATTACAATATTTATCATTCGTCGCAGGTTCCACCCGTCGGTGCGAATCGTAACCGATATATCAGTGAGGAGATTGATCGGTTGACTGAGAAGGGACGATCGACGCTCGATCTGGAAATGCGCCGATCGATCTATGCCGAAATTCAACGAATTGTTGCGAGGGATCTTCCCTATATACCGCTTTGGTATGAAGATAATATTGTTGTAAGACGTTCGGATGTTTTGGGTTACCAGATGAGACCGGATGCGGGATTTCAGAATGTTGTAAATGTTAGTAAAGTTGTAAGTGATAAGTTGTAAGTTATAAGTTGTAGGTGGGATGAGGGACTATGGCCACTTTTTTTATAAAGCGAATACTTTATATGATTCCAGTTCTCTTTGTGGTCTCGACCGCCGTTTTTTTCTTGAGTCACACGATTCCTGGAGATCCGGTCGACATTATTCTGGGTGAGCAGGCCCTTCCGACCGATCGTGCAAGGTTGACACGCGAACTTAATCTCGATCGTCCGGTCATTGTCCAATATTGTTACTTCATGGATGGTCTGATTAAAGGCAATTGGGGAAAATCGATTTTCAATCAGCAACCGGTGATCCATTTGATTCGGGAACACTATCCACGCACCCTTCATCTGGCTCTCACGGCCATGATTGTCGCTCTGGGGATTGCCATACCAGCGGGCGTTTTGGCCGCGCTTAGGAAGGGGAGTTGGGTCGATTCGGGGGCGATGTTTGTGGCCCTCTTTGGGATATCGATGCCGACGTTTTGGCTCGGGCCGCTTTTGATTATCGTCTTTGCGATCTGGCTCTCTTGGCTTCCAGCTGGTGGAAGTGAGTTGCCGGGATCTGTTATTTTGCCGGCGCTCACACTGGGAATGGTTCTTGCGGCGATGACGTCACGGATGACACGATCATCGATGCTTGATGTTTTAAAATCGGAATATGTGACGACGGCGCGGGCGAAGGGGTTGTCCGAGAAAAAAGTAATTCTGAAACATGCACTCAAGAATGCACTCAATCCTGTTTTGACGATCGTTGGATTGCAGATCGGTGCGCTCTTGGCCGGCGCCATTGTTACGGAAAAGATTTTTTCGTGGCCTGGAATAGGATCATTATTGATTACCGGCATTCAAAGACGTGACTACCCCGTGATTCAGGGATGCGTTTTGATTATCGCGTTTACTTATGTCGTGATTAATACACTAACCGACTGCATGTATAAAGTTGTCGATCCGAGAGTGGATTTGAAATGATGAGAGGTTGGACCACAAAAATTGGGATTGTCTTGATCGTTGGAATGGCGATTGTTGCCATAACGGCGCCGTGGATTGCGCCCTACAATCCCAATACCTATAACCTTGAGGAAAAGTTTGATGGGCCGACGAGGGCTCATCCCTTTGGTCAGGATGCCAATGGTCGTGATGAGCTGAGTCGTGTGATCTATGGTGCTCGCGTGTCAATGGGGATCGGTGTCGTTGTCGTGATGATCACGAGTATTATAGGGACATTTATTGGCCTGATTGTCGGCTATTATGGTGGACGCTACGATGAATGGTTTACTTTTGTCTCAAATATCTTCATGGCCTTTCCTGGGATTTTGCTGGCCATTGCGATGGCTGCCTTTCAGCGGCGGCCAAGTATTTTCAATGTTGTTATTATTCTGAGTGCTGTGGGATGGGTAGGGTATGCCCGGCTCGTTCGTGGTCAAGTTTTGAGCCTTCGCGAGCGTGAATTTGTTCAGGCGGCCCGTTCGGTCGGTGTTCCACCATTACGTGTCTTTGTTCGCCATCTTTTGCCAAACCTGGTTGGGCCGCTAGTGATTAACGCCACATTTGGGATGGCGGGTGTTATTTTGGCTGAATCAACCCTCAGTTTCCTGGGTCTGGGTGTTCCGGTGACGACACCGAGTTGGGGAGCGATGCTGGATACGGGGACGCAATTTATTTTGATTGCGCCGCATCTTTCGATTTTTCCTGGTATTGCCATAATGCTTGTGGTATTGGGCTTCAACTTTTTGGGAGATGGATTGAGGGATCGATTGTCGGAGAGATAAGGAATGAAACATCCAATTGGAAAATATTTTATGTTCGGTTTTATCGGCAAGGAACCGACGCCGGAGATTCTTAATTTTATTAAGAATGACGGTCTCGGTGGCGTTATCCTTTTTCGCCGAAATATTGAATCGTCTAAACAGCTCAAGCGAATGACGAGTCAATTGCAGGATGCGGCGGGTGGGAAGCTCTTTATTAGTATCGATCAGGAGGGTGGGCGTGTTTCCAATCTACCGTCTTCGATTATTGATGTGCCGCCGATGGAGGAACTTGGAAATCGTCATCTGAATGGTGAGAGTTCGAAGCGAGCCCACTGGCTTGGGCATGAGTTTGGTGAGAAATTGCGTGAACTCGGTATCAACGTTGATTTTGCGCCGGTGCTGGATGTGAACACGAATCATCGCAATCCCATCATTGGTAATCGTGCATTCAGTTGTGATCCGGAAATTGTGGCAAAGCTGGGTTGCGAAGTGGCGAGGGGAATGGCGCAGATGAAATTAATTTCCTGCGGCAAACATTTCCCGGGGCATGGTGATACGGTGGAAGACTCTCATCACGCCTTGCCAAAGTTGATGCATGACCGAAAACGTCTGGATGAAGTTGAGTTGGTTCCATTTCGGAAGGCGATCGAAAACGATATTCCTTCGTTGATGAGTGCGCATGTGATCTATCATGGTGTTGATCCCGAGAATCCTGCGACACTTTCAAAAAAGATTTTGACTGAGATCTTGAGAGATGAGTTGAAGTTTAAAGGTCTTCTCTTTTCCGATGATCTCGAGATGAATGCCATCTGTGACAATTATCGAATTCATGATGCAGCTTGGCGATCATTTGATGCCGGTTGCGATGTGATGTTGATCTGTCACATGGAAGTTCGTCAGCGTGCGGCGCTTGACGAATTTCAACGTGCCATTGATGATGGGCGGATTTCGTCCAAGCGTTTAAAAGAATCGTCCAAACGCATCGATAAGCTTTACTCACTCCTCTAAGCCTCACTCGGAATGGCCTGCTTGGCCGGTACGCTACTCATCCGGTCCGGAAAGTAGATCTGTTCGATTATCGGCTCCAGCCGCACGATTTTAAGCCGTCTCAGTTTTCCTCTCCTCACAACCCGGAGGGGTTTGGCCTCCACCCCAAAGGGACGTCAACCAAACATGGTTCGTCGCACCGCCAGAGATACT
>CAYWXY010000162.1:0-4877 GCA_964462555.1 uncultured Pseudomonadota bacterium
CTGGTGGTCGATCCGAAAGGCGCTCTCCGATCCAAAGGGCCCCTTCAAACTTACGGAACGTCAGGCAGCCGACGTCATGCTCAAACTTCTAGTCAATCACGGCGCGAACTATAAGACATCTCGCCCGGAACCCAAAGACTTCGTCGATGCCATTATGAATGGAATGATGGCCTTGGCCAGCCAGGGTCAGCTCGGTGTGGACCCCGGAAAACTCGGCTCCGTCATCGCCGCCGAGGCAGGCCGGCGCAAGCTGATTAAGTCACCCGGTGAGATCAAACCACCAAAGAAAGATTTTAGTTCCGTCTCAGCCGTGAAAAATTACCTCCTCCGACTCGGCATTGATGCCTTCTTTGACAAAATGCACACAGCCGATTTCATTGGTGGCACATACGAAATCTATGCACAAAAAATATTCTCAAAACGCTTTGGTTATATAACCGTTATCGGTCGCGGGCTTCATATCCAAAAAAATCGCCGTGGACAGATCGTCTCCTTATCTGCCAAGGACATCCTAGCTATCAAGAATAGCCAGATCGAAGACGATGGAAACGTTGACCTCAGAACAGCAATCGAACTTGCCGTCAAGCATGCCCGAACTGAAAGAACACGCATCCAAAATCAAATCAAAAATTTCTACTATGGTGGAGGAAAAAAGAGCATCGAGAAGCTTCAACACATTCAAATGGAACATGAAATCGCCAAAACCACTCTGACGAACCTGGCAAGAATTCAGAAAATGGCAACCAGCGGAAAGAATCCCAACGTCCGAGTTGTTCTGATCGATGGAAGCCTGACGCCACAATACGAGTTCAAGGTTGGCCTCTCGATCTATTATGTCGACACCAAAACGGGTGACGTCACCAACAAGAAAGACGTGATTTCCTAGGTTAGTAAGATTCTTTTCATGTATGTCATCCTCCGGCTTGACCGGAGGATGACGTACGCTTTTAACTTCCAAACTTCCCCACTATAGAACTGCTTTATCATCCTGTTTCCTATCGTGAACGGCATCACTTCACAACCTCACACTAACAACAACTTATTATCTAATCATATCAACATGTTATGAGTGTTCCGAAAATTGTACGAAACTTCTTTACAGAGGATGCGATAACATGGTTAGAAAGTAACACTGTTCGGATTTGTGAACATCATCGGAAATGTCGAACAGATATATGTTCAGAAACTTGAACTGTAACATGGAGCAATTTTGACAACCTCTGTAAGTGTTCAGAATTCTGGAATTTGTGCGTTATCAAAGTTGGTACGCTTCTTGCTAGTAAGGTAGATCACACGATCAAAGAAAAGGTGGAGGGTAAAGATGTCCTACAATATTATCTGTATTGATGATGACCCTGAATTTCTTCTCAGCACCAAGATTCTCCTAAAAAAGAAACACAGTATCCAAACGGCAATGACCTTGGCCGAGGGTATACAGGAGATTAAGCAAAACGATGTCGACCTTGTACTATTGGACATCAATCTAGGTGGCAACGAGAACGGTCTTGATGGACTGGAACAGATCAATCAACTCTCCCCAGAGACAGATGTTGTTATGGTTACCGGTTCAAAAGATCCAAAGTTGATTGTGCGATCTATTCGCGCTGGCGCCATCGACTATCTCTGCAAACCATTTGCGACCGATGAGCTCCTTGCAATTATTGAGAAACATCGTTCGGTCAGAGAAGTTCGTGACCGTCACAATGCCCTCATTGAAGATTTAAATCCCGTCGATACGCGTTCGCGCATCCTAGGATCTTCGCCGAGCTTCCGCGCGCTCATAGAAACAGCAGACCGCCTGAAAGGCCACAAAGCCAACGTCTTGATCCAGGGTGAAAGCGGAACGGGAAAGGAACTCTTTGCGCGATATATCCACGCACTGGAAGAAAAGCCACGGCGTCCGTTTATTGCTGTCAACTGCGCCGCTATTCCAGAGGGTCTAATTGAATCCGAGCTCTTTGGACATGAACGAGGCGCATTTACCGGCGCTCACCATCGAAAAATTGGAAAGTTTGAACTGGCAAATGGGGGAGACATCTTTTTAGACGAAATTTCATCTCTCCGCCACGACCTTCAGGCCAAGATCCTTCGCGTCATTCAGGAAAAGGAAATCGTCCGAGTCGGTGGAAACACCCCTATCGCAGTCAATTTCAGAGTCATCTCAGCCACGAACGACAATCTCCTCCAAAGTGTCGAAGAGGGAAAATTTCGTGTCGATCTCTATCATCGACTCCGCGTCGTCGAGCTTGTTATTCCGCCGCTGCGTGAGCGTCGTGAGGATATCACACTTCTGACCGCCTACTTCTTGGACAAATATGGCAAAGGGACAAAGAAAATATCGGCCCGCGCCCTCCATGTCCTGCAGGAATACCCCTGGCCAGGCAATGTCCGTGAACTCGAAAATGTCGTTCACAGCCTTACCATCTTGTCATCGGGCGAAATCATTACAGAAGAACATCTCCCAGGATGGATGAAGAATCGAAATGGGTTCTCGGCAGATGCGAGCCAAATGGTCACCAATCAAGACGATATTGTTCAATTGCCGAACGAGCTTTCCTCCGTCACACTAAAAGAATTCGTCAAAGAGGCCGAGCGCCTCTATATCCAGCGAGCTCTCAACGTCAACCGCGGCGACAAGACAAAAACCGCCGAATACCTCCGAATGGGACGCACTACACTTTACGGAAAACTGAAGGAACTCAATCTCTTCGATCAATAGACGACTTTTCCCTCTTTTTTTAACTGATCCAGCAACTTTTTGAAGTGTCGAGACCGATGCTGCCCCGCATTTTTCGATTGGCATCGATTCTCTTCGGGAATAACACGCGTCTCCTCCCCCTTCTGCAGGAGACGCCCCAAGATCTCCGAAGAACTGAGTGCATATTCTCTCTTCTTTCCATTTCCATTCATCACCATGGTGGCAAATGAGAGCAAAGGCCGTGCCAAAAATACGCTTAACTGGCAGGACTCTAACCACTTGTTTTTGCTCGTTTTTTAAAATTTTCTGTTTGGGGTTGTTTTGAGAAATCCTGATGAATGGACAATCGACCGTTCAAAATGTTGGAATGCTGAACATTATTTATTCCGTGCGGAAAGTTTCTTAACAATTCTTAGTGGAAGACTTTCTTCAAGTTCCAACGCGTTTTCTGGACAGACCTCGTGACAACAATAACACTCAATGCATTTTTCATTATTAATCACCGGATAACCATTTTCGAAAGTAATATTATCGATCGGACAAATACGACCACACATGCCACACTTCACACATTTGTGATGTTCCGGACGAATTAAAATCTTCATGGAACTCATCAATTTTCGAATACAATATTGAAACCAACGCGATCCCCTGAAATTTCGTCTAGCAGTTACCGACAATCCAAAATTCGTCATATCAAACGACCCAAGTGACTCACCGACAACCTTCGGTTCATCTTTGAGATTCACGAACCCCAGTTTTTCTGCTTCATCTAACATATCGACTTCGCGCGGGCTAACACCAAGAAGTTTGGCCAACAAATAATCAATCGCATGCATATCTCGGGTCACCGCCAAAAGCCCAAGTGGCACTATATAGCCGCCCGATGGACCATTTCCACCCATCGACTCAATCCCATCCAAAATATTGAAATCAGGTCGCCGAATCTCTGCAATCTCGACGAGGCAACGTGCAAAAATCTCTTTAGAACGACACTCCCGATGATAGGCCGTCTTTTTAAGGCCGGGCACAGCACCAAACATATTTTTTACGGCTGCTGTCAAAAGTGTCAGCCCATGTGTCTTGAACTTCGGAACATTGATGAGGATATCGGCATCCAATATCGGCTTTGAGATTATCTTTCCATTTTTCTCAATCGCACCCTCACGCTCAAAGAATTTCTTCTCAACACCGTAACGGTCACAGAGCGCCGTCATCCCGGTCACATTCCAAACCTCTTCCAAACTCTGCTGAACACCATTCGGACTATCGCCCAGCCAAATGGTACAGTTAACATCAGAAACGATGCGAATGATCGCCTCCAAAACAATGGGATGTGTCGTTACACCCTTTTCAGGCTGATAAGCACCCAGGAGGTTCGGCTTTAGAAGAACCGTCTTATTTGAAAATTGGCCCGGCACATCGACCCCTAATGCGGAAAAGGCGCTTCGCAAACGGGCCTCCACCGCGCTGAGATCATAGGCATCACATTTTGAAAAATAGACAGAATCCATAAATGCAATAAAATGAATAGTTGAATACTTTTAACCCTTCTGCTAGATATAACACAACTTGGGGATATTCTAACATTAAAATGAGTGTATGCATGTCATCCCCGACCTTCCGCCAGAGGCTGATCCGCCTTTGGCGGAGATCGGGGATCCAGTGAGTCCACTCTGGATCCTCCAACTTGATCAGAGGATGACAATGTTTTGATCAACCAAAGGAGACATCTATGACCAGGAAGCGAATCATTATAATGGGGGCCGCTGGACGCGACTTCCACAACTTTAATGTCGTCTATCGAAATGATAAGAAAACAGAAGTCGTAGCATTCACAGCAACACAGATTCCGAACATCGATGACAGAAAGTATCCCAAGAGTCTCTCCGGCGAACTCTATCCGAATGGTATCGCAATTCATCCCGAGGAGGAACTCTCAGATCTCATCAAACAACATAATGTCGATGAAGTCGTCTTTTCATACAGCGATGTTAATTATGAATATGTCATGCAGGCCGCCGCGCGCGTCATGGCCGCTGGTGCAAATTTCACTCTACTCTCTCCGCAACACACCTGGATCGAATCCAAATGTCCGGTCGTCGCTGTCTGTGCGGTTCGGACCGGTTGCGGAAAGAGTCAGACGTCGCGAAAAATTGTGGAGATATTAACTAAGGCC
>CAYWXY010000163.1:0-4792 GCA_964462555.1 uncultured Pseudomonadota bacterium
GACCACGCCTCTACAAATTTATAGGCAATACCAATCCGATCAATATTAAGGGAAAATGGCATGTGGGTCTCACCGGTATTTCAAAGTCGGGATTATTGGGTTTGTTTGGCGCACAACCCTACCTCAACATCCCATCTGATGATCTTATTGGTCGGTTCAAGTGGTGGGGATGGCAGATGGGTGTAGTTGGAAATATTCAAGATAAGGGAGATCCTCTTAATCTTCCCGAACTTCTTGTGGGCGTTCCCGGAGATGTTGCCTTTGGTGCCAACATTCCGCTCTTTAATCTGATCGCCGATGGTCTCAATCAGCCGGAACCAGATTTTCTTATTTCAGGTGATCTCGACTTCGATTTTAGCGGATCGGTTGAGATGTGGTCCAACGCGTTAGATGGGGAATATGACCAGAACAATAACTATACGATTCGACCCAGCATCAATGATTATGTCGATCTTTTTGACTTTTTGATGATCTCAGGCGGTTTTGATATATGGGAAATTATCAGCCAGCTTCTTGGCGGCCTCACGGTCACTGCTGACATGTGTGATGGAACATATACGTGTGATGATATTACAGATGGAGATGTCTGCGCCAATAAGGTGGCATTGAATCCCGACGGTGACGCACCCGTGAGCCTTTGTGTGTGGACTGGTGGAGTTGGCCCATGTGCTGAAAAAGTGGCACCGACATTTGACTGTGCGCTGATTGAGGATCAAGACGAATGCAACTCCATGCTGTACTGTTCCTTTTATGATGCTGATGCTGACGGCACGCTGGAATGTAATGTTAATCCGGGCAACCTTTTTCCGGGGTGTCTGGCAATAGGGGATAAAAATATATGTAGCCATTTTGAAGGATGTGAATTTAATGACGAGACGAACAAATGTCTAGGCACGCTTGGCACAAATGGAGCTGATACAGACTGGCCCTGCTCCCATGTTTCAATCGCAGGTCAAGCGACTTGTGAGAATTTGGGTATTTGTGAATGGGATGCGTTTAATACCAAATGTAAACTTGATCCTGGTCAAGGTTTGAGTCCGACGGCTTATATTCCAGCAGATAAGATAGTTGAAATAGAGGATGACCTATGTACTGATAAATTGAGAAATACGATGTTACAGGCTGGCACATGCACTTTTACACCTCCGCCCGCCTTTGATTGCATGGATGTCTTGACAGATAGTTTATGTGGACAAAATGATTCAAAAACAATTGGAATTTGTAACTATTATGAGGCGACATCTGAATGTATTGGAATTGAATATGGCGGTAACCATGAGTGTCTAGAGACCTTGTCTATGGCAGATAAGTTGAATCAAGATATTTGCCATCCCACCGACCCGGCAAAAAATATGTTTGGTCAGAAGTGTAAACCATCAAACCAGTCGGTACCACTAGACCTTGGGAACATCTTTCAGGGTCTAGGTATTCAACTTAATACGAATCTAAAGATTGGACACTTTGGCTGGCAGATGTCAAATTAGGAAGCGAGGCAAACCATGAGATATTTTAGGATTATTGCAGTAGTCATTATCGTTGTCATGGCGACGGGCTATCTCTATGCGCAGTCGCGAGCTGCCGGATTAAGCGGTTTGAGTAGCGGTTTGACCGGCGGTTTGAGTAGCGGTTTGAATATGGGCTTCGCGGGGTGTGGTAGCACAATTGCCCATCAGGCCAGTGAGACTAAGGTTCCCAAACTTCGAGCAGTCCTGATTTCTAATAGTCGAAGCGGCTACCAGCAGACCCATGGTCCTCTTGGTCTGTTCAATCTCGGTCTGATTAGTGCCCGAATGACAAAGGGTATTTGTGAAGATGCCAAGTCGAACTCACCCGGTTGCAAAGCACTCGAGGGGGCTGCTGAAGTCAGCCAAACACTCTCGCAATAACAGGCAATAATACCCTTCGCCCCACCTTTTTCTATTGATTCTCGTACAACCTTGCGCTAAGGGATTCCTTCACGCATGAACAGTCAAACAGGAGGAGTCTACGTATGAAAGTCTATGAAACAGAGAATATTAGAAACGTTGCCTTTGTCGGGAGTAAAGGCGTTGGGAAGACAACCATTCTAGATAATATCCTTTATTCAGCCGGTGCCAACACGCGTATCGGCAACGTCGATGATGGGTCATCGATGTTTGATAGCGATTCACATGAAATCAAACGCCAACAGACAATGCTTTGCAAAATGATTCCGGCCGAGTGGGGTTCATGCAAGATCAATCTCTTTGATACCCCTGGTTATGCCGATTTCATCGGTGAGGCCATTTCGGCACTTTTTGTCGCCGATATCGCGATGATTGTTGTGGATGGACATGTTGGCGTCGAAATCCCAACACGTCGTCTCTACAACTATGTTGCACAATTTGAAAAACCGCGTGCCTATGTCATCAATAAAATGGATGGCGAACATGCTGACTTTGAAAACGCAGTGCAGTCGATCCGCGACACACTTTCTAACCGCGCCGTTCCAATCCATATGCCGATTGGCAAGGGTGGGAGTTTTAGCGGTGTTGTCGATCTTTTGGCGATGAAGGCCTTCGATTATAGCGGTGGTAAGGTTAAAGAAATTGATATTCCAGATGACATGAAGGATGCGGCCACAAAGGCCAGGACCGATCTGATTGAGGGCGTAGCGGAAAACGATGAAGCACTCATGGATAAATATTTGGAGAATGGCGAGCTTTCAGAAGATGAGATCAAATCCGGTTTGTCAAAAAGTATTCTTTCAGGAGAATTCCAACCAATTATGGTTTGCAGTGGTGCGAAGGGTATCGGTATGGAACCCCTTCTCAACGCCATCGTAACATGGTTGCCTGCGCCGAATCTCATTCCATTTCCAAAAGCCTTCAAGTCGGGGACTGAGGAAGAAGTCGTTTTTAAAGTGGATAGTAAGGACCCCGTCAGTGCCTACGTCTTTAAGAGTACATCGGATCCCGGTATCGGTGATGTTTTCTTCTTCCGTGTCTATTCTGGAACCGTGAGTCATGGGAGCGACGTATGGAATGTCAATAAACGTACGGGCGAACGGATGGGACACATTTTTGTGATGAAGGGGAAAGAACGCGATGAAATGGCATCGATCCATGCTGGCGATATTGGAGCGGTTGCAAAACTGAAAAGTACGGCTCTTTGTGACACTCTCTGTGAAAAATCGAACCAGATTGAGTTTAAGGATATCGAATATCCAGAACCAATGGTTTCACTCTCCGTCGTTCCGAAGAGCAAGCAAGATCAAGACAAGCTCGGTATGGGGCTCACCAAATTTATGGCCCTCGACCCCACGTTTAAGATGCGACTCGATAAGGAATTTAATGAGACAATTATTTCTGGTGTTGGAGAGTCTCATCTGGAAGTTGTGTTGGATCGTCTTAAAGAACGTTTTGGTATCGAGATTGAAGTTGGAAAACCACGCGTGCCCTATCGTGAGACAATTAAAAAGGGTGTGAAGGTGTCGTATCGTCATAAAAAGCAGACCGGTGGTAAGGGACAGTTTGGCGAGTGTTACCTGGAAGTAAAACCACTCCCATCTGGAGAGGGATTTAAGTTTGTCGATAGTATTGTCGGTGGATCCATTCCGAGTAAATATATTCCAGCGGTAGAGAAAGGCGTGAAAGATGCGATGACCAGAGGTGTTTTGGCTGGTTATCCTGTCGTCGACGTTGAAGTTTCGGTTTTTGATGGCAACTACCATGAAGTCGACTCTTCCGATATGGCCTTCCAGATTGCTGGTTCTATGGCATTCAAAAAGGCTGAACAAGATGCGAATCCTATTTTGTTGGAGCCGATCATGAACATTGAAGTGATCGTCCCCAAGGATAACGTGGGCGATGTTTCGGGTGACTTTAGTGGCCGTCGCGGTCGCGTGGCCGGAATGGATCATCAGGGAGATATGGGAATTGTAAAGGCGCAGGTCCCGCTCTCTGAGATGTATAAATATTCAACCAGTCTCCGTTCCATGACGTCGGGCGCCGGTTCCTACAGCATGAGCTTTGATCACTACGAACAGGTTCCTGCTCACGTCGTTCAGAAGGTTGTTGAGGAAACGCAACGGCTCAAGGAAGAAAAAGAGGCCGAAAAGTAATGGCGAACGAGATCGTCTCCGGTGTCAACTCGATCTATGAGATCATGAATGCCGACAAACGGAGAATTCATCGTATTTGGATTTCAGAGAAACATAGGGGAGGCTTTGTCCAGGAGATCTTGGACAAGGCCTTTCGTTTAAAGATTCCCGTTACAAAGTCGACACGACACGAGATCTTCAATCTGTCAAAAATCGAGAAAAATCAGGGGATTATCGCCGAGGTGGATCGGTATCGGTATGTCAAGGTAGACGAGATCCTTGCTGTCGGGAAAGATGATCCCGGTGGTCACTTCATATTGGTTCTCGATAACATCCTAGATCCCCAGAATATGGGGTCGATCTTTCGGACGGCCTATCTGATGGGTGTCCATGGCGTCATCATTCCAGAGCGAAATTCGGCCTCGGTGGGGCCGGCCTCGACGCGGGCGGCTGCAGGGGCAGTCGAATACCTAAAAATAGCCCGTGTGGTCAATATCTCTCGAACCCTGGATCAATTGAAAGAGGCCGGGGTTTGGGTTGCTGGCCTTGAACTTGGAGGGAAAAATCTATATTCCCATGAATTTTCAGGTAGTTATGCCCTAGTGGTTGGGAGCGAGGGAAGCGGAATACGACGCCTGGTCAAAGAAAAATGTGATGAACTTGTCTCTATCCCAATGGAAGGGCTGGGTGGTGGCGTAGGTTCGTATAATGCATCTGTGGCAGCGGCCATTT
>CAYWXY010000164.1:0-4713 GCA_964462555.1 uncultured Pseudomonadota bacterium
ACATTTCTTCATAACCGCCTCCTTAAGATATTTTCTTATATATTACTTATCGGCTCTTCGAAATGCTGTTGTTTCCTAGTTTAACAAATAGGCTCAATAACCGTTTACCCCTGTAAACAGTTATTAGCAATTTGGGCTGCTTTGACTATTTATAGACACTGCGGTAGTTGGTCCAAAGACGCCCAAGCGGCCAGTGCGCTAGGAACGCTAAGAGCAATGAGGCATATTAACTAGAGAGACTTCGTCATCTCATATTGGGCGAAGCGGGAAGTAAAGCCGTGTTGACGGAAAAGCTCCTGGGTCCAGGTTGCCTCTGAATCAATATTGATCACCATCACCGGCTGGCGTTCTGAAATTGTGCATAGACGTTTAAGAATCATGGAACCCAAATCACTCCCTTTATGCTCATCACTCACGGCAATCTGAGAGATCCGACCACGACTAGACACCAATCCGTAACCAACAATAGTACCATTCTGTCGCGCCACAACCTGTTTTACTAAATCGGAAATACTGATCATCGCATTGACCGAATTCTGCCAACTAAATTTATAGTCGGGAAGTGGAAGTTGCTTGATTATATCGGTATCAAAGGGGCCATCCTCTACCTCATAATCACTCTCATCCGGAATATCTGAAAAAGTGGCCTCCTCACCATTGAAACAGTCGAGTTCCCGTGTCACCTGAAAGCCATCATTAAGATAGAGGCGATAGGCCCTCTCATTCTCCTTCAGAACCTCCAGAATATATTGGCTGACACCCAGCCCTTTCAGGATATCGGCCGACGCCTGGGCCAGTTTTTTGGAGTGCCCCTGACCACGGTATTTCTTGATAATCGCTGTACCCGAATCGTAGGCCAGCTTCTCCCCACCTGATTCACGGAGGCCATTCATCCAGAGGCCGATCAATTGGTCGCCATCAAAGAGTCCAACCGACGCCTCAAAGACAACGCTATTTTGACGGAACATGATGGTCAGGTCATCGACAGAGATCTGAATATTTGCCGGATAGTCACTGAAGGCTTCCGTCCACGATCGATGAATCTCCTCAATTGAAAAACCGCTGAGAGATTTTACTGTCAGATCGCTCATAAAATTCCCTATAATTTCCTTCTCGACTCACCCAGCTCGCTCGAAGAATATTTAATATTGTTCGAGCTTGTCGAGAACAATAAACACTACTCTAAACAAACATGTGACAGAGATAGGCCGTTGCCACGCCCAGATAGTTACCGAGGGCATAACCGATTAGCGCGAGCATAATCGAGATCGGAACAAGCTCTTCTCGGTGATAACCGGCAGCCACTGGTGCCGATGCCGCACCGCCAACGGACGCAACACTCGCCACCGCAGCCATACTAACATCAACACGAAAGAGTCGTGATGACAGGATGATAAAGATAAAATGAACAATGATACAGACAAGGCCAGCCAGCAAGAACCAGTAAGCATTTCCAATATTGTTGAGGTCGGCCTGCGCTCCCATCATCGTCATGTAGACGTAGACCAGAGTCATCGAGAGTGGCTCGGTACCTGGCACCTTTTTAAGTGGTGTAGCAGAAAGAATGATACCGAACGTTGTCACCAAGAGCATTGCCCAGGTTTTTACGGTAAAGACCGGTGGAAGCTCTGGCATCAGCGCTGCCAACCATTTGGCCAGCAGTAGCGCCGCAAAACCGAAACCAAAGAGTGTGATGACGTGGGTGAAATGGACTTCATGTGTCTTTCTCTCAATATTACTGGCCACCTCTGAAAAATGCGCGATCTGTTCCTTGGAGACTTTTGTAAATTTATTAAAGGTCGGCGCCCAACGCTTACATGTCAGAATGATTGGAAAGTAAAGAATATAGACAAAGTTGTCGACGAGAACGACGATGCCGACCATATCGGGTGGCGTATTCAGACTCTCCGCCACCGCAGCAAGGTTGCCCGTTCCACCAATCCAACTACCAGCCAGTGCACCAAAACCAGACCATGCATCGGGTGCTAGGCCATCCTTAAAAATCAAAAATGAAACAGCCGCGCCGACAACAATTCCGAGTGAACCGATAATCAAAACACCCGCACTCCGCCAGGCCACCTTAAATGATTCACGCACATTAATATCGAGGAGCATGAAGATGATAAAGAGCGGCACCGCAAATGATTTGAATGTCGAATAGACCGGCGTCGATTTTGGAATGATATTAAAGTTGCTGAGAAAAATCGGAGTCACAAAGATCCAGATGATCGCTGGCAAATAATTGAAAATTTTCCACTGCGTCTTCTTTTCAAGCCAGAGAAAAAAGACGGGAACCATCAAGATGACGGCCATGATTCCTATTGGATCGGTAAAGACAACATTATCCATGTATCCTCCTCGTTAGTTTTGCCCTTCTGAAAAGCAAGAAACATGCCACAGACGCCGATATTTTTCAAAGCAAAATCAGGAAGTTAGGAGACTTAATCTAGACCCAATCGATACTTGTTCGGATATCCGAACAAATCACGGCAAAACCGCGTTCCACTTGTCGAATATTGGGACTCGATCTGATGAGAAAATCTAAGACAATTTGAGGATAATTTGCGAGGGTTTCTGTTTATTATATTGAAATATATACTAATATATTTTATAATATTTTATCATGAAGTGGTTAACGGTAAAAGATCTGGCTACCTACCTAAAGCTGAGTGAAATCATGATCTACCGCCTCGCCCAAAATTCTGAGATCCCAGCCTCAAAGGTCGGGGGCTCCTGGCGTTTTTCTGAGGAAGCGATCGATAAGTGGCTCCTTGACCGTCAAACCACTCCCCCATTCCCAAAAGATGTAAAAAGATTGATCGAAAAGATTGTAGACACAATAAAAAGAAAATATAGGGCGACTCTTTCATCCATTTATATCTTCGGCTCGTTTGCACGGGGTGATGCCGATAAGGACTCTGACCTTGATCTCTTGGTCGTCTTTAAGAATATCAACGAATATTGGCATCTTCAGAAAGAGCTGAACGAACTGATCTATAATGATACATTTGCCAAAGGAATCTCGCTTGTTGTTACGACAACCATCATTCCAGAATCGGAATTCCTAACGGGACAGTCTCCCCTACTTATAAATGTTCGAAGAGAAGGTATCAAAGCGGCATGAAGAACGAAATTGCCTTATTGATCGACAAATCTAAACGCTCGATTAAAGCGGCTAAACAGATGATCTCTGACGGTCACTACGATTTTTCTATCAACCGTTCTTATTATGCCATCTTTTATATAAGTGAAGCATTTCTATTTAGTAAGGGAAAGATCTTCTCAAAGCATACAGCCGTCATCTCAGCAATCTACGAATATTTCATCAAAACCAAAGTGCTCGATAAGAGATTCCATAAAGTTTTTCACCGCGCCTTTGATCTAAGACAACAATCGGACTATCTAAATTCTCCAATGATTACGCAAGAAATCGCCGAAGATCTGCTTCAAGAGGTAACAAAGGAAATCAAGTTGGCTGCTCAGATCTTATCCTTCCAGAAATTGGTGTAGAAGAGTTGGTCGAGGGTTCTCTTGTTCTTTTTGGCGATCGCCACGTTCTGTGGCGGAATTTGGATGAACATCTCAAGGGCCATCCCGGCCAGTGCGGCCCCCTCATCGGTCTTAATCACCTCTTGAATCATCGGTTGGTATTGGGCCGGAATTTGATCATTCGCCATCATGAGGTTGTACGTCGAAAGTTGGCGAATTAAACCCGCCTTGGTCTGCTGTGGCTGAATGCTGAAATAACCAAGAAGAATATTGGCCATGATTTCAGTAAACCCATCCCACGAGAGCTTATTCTTTTTCAGGGCCTTTTTCACATCAGGTTCGTCCTTCACCTTATTTACATAGGCTAGTGGATCGGCTTCTTGAAAGTTTGTCTTTCGATCCTTCATGATCTGAACGCGGAGTGGCCCACGCATCTCGGAGAAGACTTTGATGAATTTACTGAATTCCTTTTTTGTAATCGGACGGATTTTGAATGTATCAAAACCGGCGCCCGCAATCGTTGGTAGTGCAATAATTGAAACGATCAAAACAATGATAAGTTTTTTCATAGTTGATCCTATTCTCCAAGTCATCCCCGACTCGATCGGGGATCTCGAGCAATCACCCGAGATTCCTGCTTTTCAGCCAAAGGCTGATCAGCCCTCCGGCTGACGCGGGGATGACGCACAAGAGGACCGGAAACCGACTTCTTTCTAAACCAACCCGCGGAGTTCAATTGCCAAGAAGAGCCTGGAGATGCCCCAAAAGAGAACATACCATGCAATCAGAAATGGCAGAATCGCCGGGTTTCTCAGTATTATCATGGCAATCAGGATATTTAAGACGCCGAGCAAAATAAGGAAGACCCGTCCTCGACTGAGTCTCATGCCACCTACAATATCGAATATTCCGGTCACGATCAGGAAGAATGCGATAACGTAGAAGATAAAGCCAACACCCTGTGACCAGACCAGGACCGTCGCAGCAACGCCGATCATGGCATAGAGAATCCCCTTGAAGGTCCCCCCCGTCTTAAAATAGAAGACCGCCTCGGTTATTGTATAGTAGAGAATAAAGATTGTGAGGATGATCTGAAAGAAGGCAAAAGCCGCTTCCATCAGGACCATTGTACCGCCCGGATAAAATAACATTACGAGGCCAAGAACAATACCGAGGATAGCCGTGAATGTCATGTACCCGATCGATGTCTTGATTACCCCCCTG
>CAYWXY010000165.1:0-4634 GCA_964462555.1 uncultured Pseudomonadota bacterium
AGGACGATGACCACCCAGATCCGACTGATTTGTCCCATCCAAAACGAATCGAAAGTGATTTTTCAATGCATAGTCCGTCAACTGACCAAAGAGCTCCCGTTTGCAGTGGTAACATCGATTTTCTGGATTCCTCCGAAAATCCTCATTCTCAAACTCATCGGTCTTTATGAATTGATGCGGAATATGATAATTTCTGACAAACGAAAGGGCCTCTTCCCGATCCCGGAGCGGAAGTGACGGTGATTCGGCCGTCAAGGCGATCATAGTGTCACCCAGTTCCTGATGTGCCAGATAGACCAAAAGTGTCGAATCAACGCCACCCGAAAAGGCAACAGCGAGCCGTTCCCCACCCTTCAACCACTTTCTTAGGTCATCTAACTTCTCCATATACCCTCAATCGTTTTCTTAAGGTCTTCCGGCCGGTCAACTACGAAGTCGGGCGCTTCCTTTGTTAGCTCATCGGTTGTGCCAAATCCATATGTCACGGCAATCGATGGAAAACCACATGATCTAGCTGCGAGAATGTCGGTATCACGATCCCCCACCATAATGGCGGAATCAACCCCCTCGGTCTCCTTGAGATATTTTAAGAGTTCCGTTTTATTGGCTCGGGTGCCATCCTCTTCAGAACCATAAACACCTGTAAAATAATGGTCGATCCCCAGCTCCTTCAGGACCATCTTGCTCGCCTGCCATGGTTTAATCGATGCGATATAATTCACCGCCTGTAGGTCGGCAAGTAGCTCTTGAATTGAGGGATAAAGAGTGTTTTCAGCAATTCCAATCGATTCATAGCGCTCACGATAGGCGTGAATCAATTTCCAGAGATATTCCTCATCCTGAGACCCCGTGATCTCACGGAATGGATCAATGAGATGCTTCCCGATATAGGGTGAGAGACGATCATTACTCACACGGTCATGCCCCAATTTCTCCAGGGCATAATTGATCGAGTTGCAAATTGAGATCTCTGGATCAATCAATGTTCCATCCAGATCAAAGATTATCGGCACCTTCATATAATTCCTTCTGTTGCGCGTGTTTAGCGGTTCATAACAGTTTTTTAAAATCAACGTCAAGGAATATCGATTGGCTTAAACTGCACTCTTGACAGCCCTTAGAAAATAGTCGATATAGTCCCCTCATTAACCCAAACTTTTCAAAAAGGAGATTACTATGAAGGCAACCGTCGAAGCAGATCTTTGTATTGGATGTTCGGCATGTGAAGATGCATGTCCAGCTGTTTTTAAGATGGAGGGCGACAAGGCCATCGTGATCGCCGATCCAGTCCCGGCAGACGCAGAAGAGAGCTGCAACGAAGCCCTTGAGACCTGCCCCGTTGACGCCATTATTTGTAATTAATGATGACTCTAACTGACCAAAAACGCCTTTGCCCCGCAAAGGCGTTTTTTTTGAGGTTTTGATGAAGGTTGATTTGCATATTCACACGACGGCTTCCGACGGATGTTGGGGGCCGGAGGAGCTGATTGAGAACATCAAGGAGAAAGATGTCTACCTCTTTGCCGCTGCTGACCATGACTCGGTTGGGAATGTGGCCCCTCTTCTGGAACTAACAGAAAGGGAAGGCCTCAACTATATCCCAGCCGCAGAAATTACGGCTAAACATGACGGACAAATCTGTCACATATTGGCACTCGGGATTGATCATACCGACGAAGAACTGCTGAAGGTTTGCCGAGACAATACCGAACGGATGAAAAACCTAAATATTGATCAACTAAAGATGCTGATCGATAAAAAAATCGTCGACCTCGATCTGGAAGAATTCAAGACCTACTCATTCGATCGACGGCGTGGCGGCGGAGCACTGACCAATTTCTTAATCGACAAGGGGCTCTGCAAGGACTTCAAGGAGTCTCTCACGTTTGTCGTTGGCAACGTAACCTGGGACGGTCCAAAATATCCACCACCCGAAGAGGTCGTTCAGATTATTCGTAACGCTGGTGGCCATCCTGTTATGGCCCATCCCGGAAGCACACTTCTTGGTGACGGTTTTACCGATGAAGATTTTGATAAGATCATGGCACTCGGTGTCGAAGGAATGGAATGTTACACCAATTATCATACGCCTGAAATGACCCAACGTTTTTGTGATTATTGCCGTCGTCGGGATCTCTTGATTACCGCCGGATCAGACTGCCACGGGCCGCTCCTTAAGGAGCGTGTTTTGGGTCAACCGGAGGCTCACCTTGAGGACCTAAATCTCACAGGCATCTGGCCCCGATAAGCCCAGGGCATGGGTTGGGGTTGCGAAGCCCGTTTCGTCTATCGTTTAACGGTTACGTGAATGAAGTGCAACGACTGACGCAACCGATTAACGATACGAGCATCGAAACCTAAACCGATTTACCGATAGTTTGCTATTGCGAGAAGAATCTGCTCTCTCAGCTGATGTGAGCCCTGCATATTCGCTGGCCCATTGAGTATGATAGCGAAGGCCATCATATGACCCTTGGCTGACGGTACAACACCTGCAATCGTCCGAACATAGTCAACCGTTCCCGTTTTTGCACGAAGCCGCTTATATAATGGTGCACTCCGATATCGACGTCTGAGCGTTCCATCCTTTCCGGCAATACTGAGCGAATCATAAAAGGCCGACCAGAGCTTCCTTTGTACATACATTCCCCGAATCACATCGACCAAGTCTCGAGCCGAAATCCGATTATCGTAGCTCAAGCCTGAACCATTCACGAGAACCAAACCACGGGTTGAAATACCCAATTTCTGTAGATACTTTCCAATAACGGCCATTCCCTTTATTGTCGTTCCGGGTTCCCCTGCAAACTTAGCCCCGAGAACCTTCACCAATTGCTCAGCAATAAAGTTATTACTGAACTTATTCATGTCCGCCAAAATCTGGGAGAGTGGCTTTGACTCGTGATCGAGAACCAATTTAGGACGATTTGGTTCTGTCGCCCGAAAAATACCACCCGAAACCGTTGCGCCCCGTTCCAAGAGTAATGCCTTTAACGTCTCCGCAAAATAGAGCGGTGGCAAGGAGACATGTTTTTCATAACTCTGCTTCTTACGCCGAACCGGCATCTTTCCCGATACTACAAAGTGATTTTCGTCATCTTTCGATGGCGGATCAAAATGAAGCGCCGCTCCCTTCCGTCCCGCCACCGTCTTTACTTCATTATGAATGTCGATAAGAATATCGCCGCTATCGGCTTCCACGACCGCATCATCTCCCACTTTCTTTCCCGGGCCAACATTCAAACGAATTCGATTAAAATTTAGAGACAGGGCTCCTGTATACGAATTATAGCGAAGCTTGTCGGCCGGAAGTCCTGGTTGGGTGTAGCCATCGAAAAAAGCATCATTGACAACGACATGATTGATTCTCTTTATACCACGTTCAATCAATTGATCCGCGATCATCCGCATCTCCTCGATGATCATCGAGGGATCCCCTTCGCCGACAACATAGAGATCTCTCTCTGGCGTCATATAGAATTTTGTGTGGAAACGATAGTCAGGACCTAACAGCTGCAAAGCAGCCGCCGCTGTCACAATCTTCATTGTTGATGCCGGATTGAGCGGCACCGTTCCGTTTTTACTAAAGAGTATCTTGTTATTTTTAAGGTCTGTGACCTCGACGCCTGCTTCATTCGTCAATTTTGAGGTTATCGTCGCCAGCTCTTGTTGGAAGGACGAAGGCGCACCTTGCACAAAAACAGGCACAAGGAGAATAGCAACAATGATAGGAACGATGAAAAACCGTTTAAAGTATGAATATCGAAAAGTCATGGCGAGGCATTATACTTCTTCACAGTGATCAAACAAAATGTTTTTTTATCAATTAGAAATAGGTATTTCATGCTGGAATGTAAAATGTCGTTGCTTGCTTCACTTATACATCCTGAGGCCAGATTCAAAACTGTCTTTTTGGCGACTGTCACCAAGACTCCATTGACCATATTCTCTGCCGCCCATGCTGCCTCCCTTCCTATTATATAAAAAATGAATTTTTCCTACATCGTATAATAATTCAGCGATCAAGGACTAATCATTTCAAGACCTTATTGACTTTCCTACCCCATTCGATTTATCTTTCCGCCAAATACCACTCATAAACCACCAACGATTATAGGGGGTCATATGTCTAAGAGAATCACTATCATTACACTGTTTGTTCTTGTTGGTTTTATCTTTGCGGGCTGTTCAGGAAGTGGAAGCCCGGAATCAGTAGCCAAGAAATTTTGGGAGGCCTCGAAAAAGGGAAACAAGGCGGCCGCTGAAAAATATGTTACCAAGGAAAGCATCAAAAACCTCACTGATGAAAGCGGCAGTAAGAATCCCAATGCCAAAGTCACGTTCGGAAAAACTGAGATGGATGGAGCTGTAGCAAGTATCCCCACAGAGATTAAAGATGGTGAAATGACGCTCGATCTAAAAACCGTTTGTGTCAAGGAAGACGGCAAGTGGAAAGTTGATCTAGATAAAACAATGATGTCGATGTTTGGCGGTGCCATGGGCGAGATGATGAAGGAATTGACCGATCAAATGGGCAATGCCATGAAGTCGGGAATGGAAGGCATGGGTGACGCTCTTAAAAAGGGTGTCGGTGATGCAGCTGAGGGTATGGGAAAAGCCATGGGCGAGCTGGG
>CAYWXY010000166.1:0-3033 GCA_964462555.1 uncultured Pseudomonadota bacterium
ATAAATTTCATTGTCGTAATTACGATGGCAGCCGCTATGGCCTATGGATGCAGCAGTTCAGGGCAATCATCCCCGCAGGAAAACGAACTTCTTTTAACTAAAGGAGAGGCCTGTGTCAGCAACGAAGAATGTTCGAGCGGATTATGTCAAGCCGGTGTCTGTGCAGAGCCAGAGCAGGGTGAAGGGGGGTTAAGCGAAGATTGTTTAACGGATACTGATTGTGCTGAGGGACTTGTCTGTTCAGATAGTCTATGCAGTGGTGATGCAACGGATAATGAAGATAATCCATTGCCAGGTGGAACCTTAAGTGGTGTGCCGGATGAGGCAAATGCAGCCAAAGAAGAATTCACTGCTTTTATGGATACATCGGTCTCTTCCTGTTTTGACGAAATGGATCAAGGGGTGGCGAATTGCGATTGTTTGAGCATCGTTGCTGAAGAAGAAGGGAATGCCAATCTAACACTTGATAACTGTGTAACAGTAAATGGTTTATCGTTTGATGGTGCGATTACAATGGAGGAACCATCAACAATTACGGGGACGATGGACACATTTGGTGAATGCACAAGCGTTCAACTGAATATCATTGGAGAATGTGTTGGCACGCTCAGTGGGTCATGCTTGGGTGAGGAATTTGATTGCACCCTGAACGGTGCCGAGGGTGATGCATGTGATTGTGTTGTTAACTGAGTTAAAGGAGGCGCTTAATGGCTATTGGGAAAATTAAGGATTTGCCGAAGCAGATTGAGACAAAGCAAGATGTTGAGAAGTGGGAAGAGGCGGGTTGGAAGTGTAAGCAGGGCTTTAATAATTCCTTTGCTCGAAAAACCTTGAACAGGAAGCTCGATCCATTGAAGTTTAGATATAAGTATTCGAGTGTTCCCAATGCTAAGGGGAGCGGGGTGTGGGTTTGCGCAATGAAACTTCCAAGCAAGACTAATGAAGATCCAGCTTCAGTAGAGCCTACGAAAGAAAATGCAATAAAAAAGGAAGTCGTTAGAAAAAAGGTTACAAAGGAAGAAGCAAGGGCTCTGCTGAAAGAAGCGATTAATGTTTATGCTACGGTAGCTGCTAACAATAAGCTGGATGTTACTGAAGAACAGTTTGATCAAGCGGCGGAGAAGATTATCGGATGGATTGCAAAGGGGAAAAATGGGGACGAGATAGCATTTAAATTGCATCAGCTCGTTCAGATTCAAAAGGGAGATATCGAATTTGATGTGAATGAGTTCAAGAGAAGTCATGACGATGATAGCCTTAATGAGAAGCTTAAAATGGCAGATGAAATAGATAACTAAACCTTGCTAGCCAAATAATAATCATTACAAGAATGAATAGTGTGGACAGCCGCCAGAAATTCTGATCTTTCATAACCCATGTACTATATGGGAGAAATTGCAGCGATTGGAACGGCGATCAGTTGGTCGGCCTGTGCACTCTTCTTTACAAGCGCCAGCCGAAAAATCGGCTCGTTTACAATGAGCCACTTCCGAATGCTCTTCGGAACGATCCTGCTTGTAACGGCCCAGGTGGTTTTGACCGGCGATATCTTCCCGGTCGATATTTCCATCACGAATTGGACCTTGCTTGCCCTGAGTGGTCTTACCGGTTACTTTCTCTGTGACGCATGCCTCTTTCAGAGCTACGTCGATATCGGTCCAAGACTTGGCATACTCATTTTTAATTTCTATCCCTTTGTGAGTGCTTTTTTTGCATGGCTCTTCTTAAAAGAGCACCTATCATCGCTCGCATGGCTGGGTGTTGTTGTGACAATGAGCGGTGTTATTTGGGTTCTTTCGGGAAAACGTCAAGTGGCACCCAACGTAAGTGGGGAACATGCCAAACGAGGGATTATCCTCGCACTAATGGCGGTCATCTTTCAGGGCGCAAGTTTTACTCTTGCCAAACCAGCGATGGCCGGCCCAGAGGGCGTGGATGCTCTCACAGCCACTTTGATCCGGGCGATTTTTGGTGGCGCCGCCTATTGGATTATCAGCCTCCTTCGCGGCAAAATTCATATTGTGACTAAGAAGATTACTCAGGGGCATGCTATTTCTATGATTGCAATAGGGGCCATCGTGGGACCGTCGGTCGGCGTCTGGCTTTCGATGGTGGCGATAAAAAACGCGCCTGTTGGGATCGCATCGACATTGATGGCTCTGATGCCAATTATTATCATCCCAATGACGGCGATTGTTTATAAGGAGAAAATAACGATTCGAGCAATTATTGGTGCGATCATCGCCTGCTTAGGCGTCTTTATATTGTTTAACGTGTGATGAGGAGGGGAGAATGAAGAGAATTATTACTTCGATTGTGGGATTATTTGTTTTCGTCATGTTGGCTGGATGTATTGATATCGAGGAACGACTTAATATTGATACGAATGGCTTCTCCACGCTTAGAACGAAGATTCGTTTTACACTGCCCGAGGACAAAAAGCGAAAGGTCAACATCAAGGAAGAGGATTTTGCGGATATGGGAGATGGTCTTAAGGATGTCACATTTGATGTCAAAACCGAGACACTCTACGGTCAGTTGATTACAACGATGACGTTTCGGTCGGACCGTTTTAGCGCACTGCAGGACGCCTACGCATCATTGCCCAAAAAGGAGCCGGGAGAGAACGAACCTAGTTTTGAATCGATTTTTTCGAAACGAAATTTTTACAAGATCAAGCGGAAGGGCAAGAACCTTCAGATTACCCGGACGGTGGGCGGTCGTGGAAAGAAGCGGAGGAAGGGAAAGAAGGATAAGTTGGACAGTGAAATCGCCGACATGATGCTTGGGATGATGAAGGTTCGCTTTGATCTTGATGTGCCAACGCGTATCATATCATCAAATGCCGAGAGTGTTGATGGTCAGACGCTCGAATGGGTTCTCCCCCTATCATATCTCGAGAAAAAGAAGGTGACGCTCAAGGCCGTCATTGAGTCGACGCCAGAACTTACTCAAGCTCTTCTTAAAAAGTAGACATCGGGGTCAGGCCCCTTTGTCTACTTTTTTGAGAAAATATAAAAAAGTTGCGGACCC
>CAYWXY010000166.1:3043-4600 GCA_964462555.1 uncultured Pseudomonadota bacterium
CCTCCTTTTTTTTTTTTTTTTTAAATAATCAAAAATGGGCGCCCGCACCCCGATGTCTACCTAGGTATAATTTTCGGGGCGGAATTTTTCGAAGAGGTCCTTAAAAAGACCCTTGGGGTCTGTTTGTTTCTTTACGGCCTCGTAGTTGTCACGATCGTAGACATTCCAGAACTCTTCTTTCGTGAAGTGATTCCGTGAGATCAACGTCTTGATGCCGCCAAGTTCGATTGTCTTCTTTTCAAGTGTCTCCGAATAATCAACATTCCGGTCGTTATTCTTCTTTCCGTAGACGGCACAGTCGACAAAAAAACCATCGCTCATCCCTTTGGCGTATTCCCTGTTGATCCACGGATAGATTTCCGGCGCCCGGTAGGGGACGATCCATAGGGGATAGAACTGATAGTACTCGATATACCACTCATAGAAATCTTTAATACGTTTTTCCGGGATAAAAACGTCCACGACCACCTCAGGACGTCGTTTGATCTTCATGATATTTTTGAGACGTTTCGACCATTTGATCAGATTGGTCGAGCCCAGAACCATTTTTCCGAGGGCAAGGCGAGCCGGCTTGGTCTCCATTAGCGGAACGGTTTTGGTGAGCCAGTGGCATTCGGTGTCGTATCGGAAGAGATAGTCGCTGGTTGAGAGGTAATCTTCGCGTTTTGTTAGTGTGCTCTTATAATAGATGTTGAGCCATTGGTACGAACTGACGTTTGGGGCCTCATCGACCATTGTTCCAAGACACGCCACAAGAGATGTCGGCGAATGGATAATGCCATCAATGAAATCGACGTCGCCGCGGTCGCAATGATCCTTCATGAATGACCAGTAACTGTCAAAATCGGAGAAGGTTCGATAGACCATATGGACATACGGTTTTGCGGGTAGAAGCTTGAACATAACTTTTGTCAAGATGCCAAGCGTGCCGTAGGATCCGTGAATCATATTAAAAATATCCGGATGTTCCTCGGGGGAACAGCGAAGGATCTTTCCGGTCCCGGTGATAATTTCATATTCAAGGCAGCTGTCATGAAAGCCGCCATAGCGATAAGACATCGACTCGAGCGAGCAGCCCGAAATGGCTCCACCAAGGGTTATCTCTTTGAGCTCCGGAACGGTGTAAGGGATGAGACCATGAGGCAGTGTGGCCGCCACAAGATCCGAAAATGTGACGCCCGGTTCGGCAATGCAGATCTGTCGTTCCACGTCGATCTTGAGGATTTGATTAAGATTTTTAATGTCGATTTTGGGTTGCTTATCGCTCTTATCATAGGGATTGGGCACGAAGTGTGGAACAGAACCCTTCACGATCTTGATGGGATTTCCGTCACTTATACGGGATCTGATCTCTTTTGAGATTTGATGAAGTTTTTCAGTATGCATGGGGTCCCCCTCTTGGTCTGAAAAATAGAGGCTCCTCCCAAATAAAGCAATGAAATTTTTATTGAAATGGGCCATAGTCATGTGTCATACCATCGCCACGCTAAGAGGATATATGGATATATCACGAATACGAAATTTCTCAATTATCGCCCACATCGACCATGGAAAATC
>CAYWXY010000167.1:0-4583 GCA_964462555.1 uncultured Pseudomonadota bacterium
CCAGAACTGGAGCAAGGGGTAGCGTCGGGTGCCGTTGAAACGGTCAGCGAGACAACTAATGTTCAAGATGCAACCGACTATGCTGCGAAACCGCGTCCAGCACTTCACCACGAACGAATGGAGCGTTCGAGTCTTCGCGAATTGGTGAGTGAGATTGGGCTTAGCGATTATCAGGAAGACGAATACGATATTCCGACCTTTTTGAGGAAACAGGCTGATTAGTGGCTTAGTTTGGAAGTTAATAGTGAGGAAGTGGGGGAGTTGTTAGTGATGAGGTTGTTGTTGATCAGCTTCAAAACTATCAACTTCCGCACTTCTGAACTAAATTAGTCGACCTAGTCTTTGACATTGCATAGCTGACTGTCATATAATGGCAAGCTATGCAAAAACGCTCCCTTCGTACCATTATTGCGACATTCATCATTATATCGTTCGTACTTTCAGCCTGCGGCGGTGGCCGCGGCAGGAGGTCGTATAAATATGGTAAGGGGAGGGGTTGGACCATTACAAAGGTCGAAGGCTCCGGCTCCAAGGTTAAATTAAAGGTCAATACACGAGTCAAGGCCTGGGTCGACTATTTTACCGGTCCCGGCCGAGCTCGATTTGGTCGTTACCTCAAACGAATGGCTCGTTACAAACCCCTCATGCTTCAGATCTTACGTCAGCACAATGTTCCAGACGACGTTCTTCATATTGCACTCATCGAAAGTGGTTTTACCGCCTCGGCAACATCACACGCCTCTGCCGTTGGCTTTTGGCAATTTATCAGAAGCACAGGCCTCGGCTATGGGCTTCGAATTGATCCATATGTTGATGAACGTCGTGACTTCGTCAAGGCAACACATGCCGCGGCAAATTATATGGCTAACCTATATAATGAGTTTGGCGATTGGTATCTCGCTTTTGCCGGTTACAATTCTGGCGAGGGAAAGGTTCGTCGGGCGATCAAGAAATATGGAACCAAGAATTTCTGGAAGCTAACTTCCAGGAGACGTCGTCACTTTCGTGCAGAAACAAAAGATTATGTTCCAAAATTCATTGCCGCGACACTCATATCAAAGAACCCAAGAAAATACGGATTTAAAAAGATCGATTATCACGACCCAATTGAATACGACACGGTTAAGGCGACATCGCAAACCGACTTCAAAGTCATTGCAAAGTGTGCTCGAACAAAAGAGGCACATATTGCGATGCTAAACCCTGAGTTGTTAATGGGAGTCACGCCGCCCGGTGAAAAAAACTATAAGATCCGGGTTCCAAGGGGGCGGGGTTCGCGTTTTCAGAAGGCCTTTGCGAGCTTGCCAAAACGAAGACGTCTCAGTCGATCATATGCCATCGCCTCACGTCCGTCCCATCATACGGTCAAACGGGGCGAATCGCTGTCGAGAATTGCTAGAAAATATAAGACTTCCACGCGCAAGTTGATGGCGGCCAATAACATCAGAAAGGCGAGGAGTATCTTTCCAGGGCAGAAATTGGTCATCCCAGGAAAGATGAGCAAACATCGTTATCGTCCGTCAAAGAGTTCCTCAGATCGCGTCAAGGTAGCGTCGAAACCAAAAGTTAAAAAGACGGTGGTCATATATAAAGTTAAAAAAGGTGATACGTTAGGAGAAATCGCCGAGAAGCATGGTGTAAAGACCGCTGACATCAGAAAGTGGAATAAAATTCGGGGAAATCGTATTTTCCCAGGAAAGAAACTTAAAATATATAAACGTGGAGCACCAGCGGGTAGCTTGACGGAGGAGATTCTTGCATCGGCCGGGACCAAGACGATTACAAAGACCAAGTCGGTCAAATATAAGATTAAGTCGGGCGATACGCTGGGTGGCATTGCCAATAGGCACAAGGTGAAGGTCAGCGACATTAAAAAATGGAATGGTCTCAAGAATAATACGATTCACCCAGGAAAGAGTCTGATCGTCGGAAAAAAGAAAGTAAAGGTTACCGTTCCAGCGACGACGGTTGCTGCGGCAAGCGACACGGTCTCAGCTCCAAAGGTCTCCGCGAAATCAAAAGGGAAAAGTTCTCTCTACAAGATCAAGAAGGGTGATTCCTGGTGGTCCATTGCCCGAAGAAACAACATGACTGTTGCCGAGCTGAAGGCCTTGAATCCAAAGGTTGGAAGGATCTTGAAAGCGGGGAAGAAGATTCGTGTGGCCGGATCGGCCCCAGCGGTCGTTGTAAGCAAGAGTGTTGCGCCGGCAAAGGCCGTAGCAAAGGCATCTCCCTCCCCCAAAAAGAAAACAACATCTACATATAAAGTGAAGAGTGGCGACACCCTATATAGCATTTCTCGCAAGCATGCCGTTAGCATTGCAGAGCTGACCCGTCTCAATAATATGAGTCGGAAATCGCTCCTCAAGCCCGGTATGAAGCTGAAAATAAGCGGGTTAGCCGCTAAGAAGGTTCCCGAACCGACAACGGGAGTCTCGGACCGAATGGCACTCTCAGCGGCTGCCTCTGTGCCGGTCTCTTCGGCGAAAGTAGTTAAATACAAGGTGAAATCAGGGGATACTGCATGGGATATTGCTCGCAAACACAAGGTCTCCATCAACGATATCAAAAGCTGGAACGACAATACCGATCTCAAAAAACTAAAACCCGGTGATATCATAAAGTTAAAACTCGCCAAGAGAAAGAGTCTCTAACCCCATTTCAAAACCTTGCAATCCTTGACAGAGGCAGGTTTTCCGCCTATAAGGTGTCGTCTTTAATAAACAATTCTTTTTAGGAAGGAGAATGGCTATGACAGAAAAGATCATCAAATCGATGATGGAAGAGAATCGTAAGTTCTCTCCACCCGACACACTCAAGAATCGTGCATGGCTCAAGAGCTATGACGAGTACAAGAAGATGTGGGACCAGTCAATCAACGATCCTGACACCTTTTGGGGAGATATTGCCAAGGAATTCAAATGGTTTGAGCCATGGCAGAAGGTGGTGTCTTACGACTTCAAAGACAAGATCGACATCAAATGGTTTGAAGGTGGAAAGACCAATATCACGGTCAACTGTCTTGATCGTCACATCGAAGCCGGCAACGGCGACCGCGTGGCCTTCTACTGGGAAGGTAACGAAACCTCACAGACCAGCACCTGGACATATGCTCAGTTGCACAAAGAAGTCTGTAAGTTTGCGAACGTGTTGAAAGAAAAAGGCGTCAAAAAGGGTGACCGTGTATCGATTTATCTTCCGATGATCGTCGAACTTCCGATTGCCATGATGGCCTGTGCACGTATTGGTGCCATCCACAGTATCGTTTTTGGTGGTTTCTCTGCCGAAGCGCTCCGTGACCGCATTACGGATTCCAAGTGCACCACGCTGATCACCTGTGACACAGCCTTCCGTGCCAAGAAGACAATTGATATGAAGGGAATTTGTGACAACGCCATGAAGATGTGTGCTGATGAAGGAAGCCCTGTTACAACGTGTATCGTTTACAAACACAGCGATGGTAAATGCAACATGGAAAGCGGACGTGACTATTGGTGGAGTGAGGTCATGGCCAATCAGCAAGAGACCTGTGAACCAGCCGTTATGGACGCTGAAGATCCGCTCTTCATCCTTTATACCTCCGGTTCAACTGGCAAGCCCAAAGGCGTGCTTCATACAACCGGTGGATACATGGTTTATGCCGCAACAACATTTAAATATGTCTTCGATTATCATAAAGACGACATCTACTGGTGTACAGCCGATATCGGTTGGGTTACGGGTCACTCCTACATCGTTTATGGCCCCCTCTGTGAAGGCGCCACGTCAGTGATGTTTGAAGGTGTTCCAAGTTATCCAGAACCGGATCGTTTCTGGGATGTCTGTGAAAAATATAAAGTGAATATCTTCTACACCGCTCCTACCGCTCTTCGTGCCATCATGCGTGAAGGTAACGAGTGGCCAGGAAAGCATGACCTCACGAACCTTCGCATTTTGGGGACCGTCGGTGAGCCCATTAACCCAGAAGCATGGATGTGGTACTACAACACCATCGGTGGCGGCAATTGCCCAATCGTTGACACATGGTGGCAGACTGAAACCGGTGGTATCTTGATTACACCATTGCCAGGCGCTATTGATATTAAGCCCGGTTCCGCAACCGTTCCGTTCTTTGGTGTCAACCCTGTCGTCTATCGTGAAGATGGGACCACAGCTGACACAAACGAAGGTGGATATCTCGTTATCGATCGTCCATGGCCAGGCATGATGCGCACCGTCTATAATCACCATGAACGCTTCAAAGAAACCTATTTCTCACGCTTCCCAGGTGTCTATTTCACCGGTGATGGCGCAAGAAAAGACGAAGATGGTTATTTCTGGCTGATGGGCCGCGTCGATGACGTTATCAACGTTTCCGGTCACCGTATTGGTACCGCCGAAGTTGAATCAGCCCTCGTGAGTCATGACCTTGTTGCGGAAGCCGCGGTTGTTGGTTGCCCACACGATATTAAAGGTCAGGGCCTTTACGCCTACGTGACATTGATTGCCGGCAAGGAGTCAACCGACGAACTCAGAAAAGAGCTCGTTTCTCACGTTCGTAAAGAGATTGGTCCGATCGCAGCGCCAGACAAGATCCAGTTCAC
>CAYWXY010000168.1:0-4505 GCA_964462555.1 uncultured Pseudomonadota bacterium
ATATGCTCTTTCTCGCAGCGGGCTTATCATAGGAAGGAGCTCGCTATGTCTAAATCTACCACGGTCACAACCAAACCATGTTCCATCCCTGTTGAGGTCCATGAACCACTCGAGAGGTATCGAAAGACGGCCGTACCCGATGCCGCTACTCGCTTTCGGATGATCATTGCCGGTGACGAATATACCTCAAACGAACTGAGTCACCGATTTATGTGGACGTTCGACTAGGGAGATAGTTTTTGTGTCGGTATAAAAATTTCAATAGGTTCGATCGACGACACAAATTCTGACACTCAGGATGCCTTCCTTGGCGGTGGTGTTTCGGCCGAACAAGTTATTGTTGGGGGAAAATATATCACGCTCTCAACATATGAAGAGTTAACCGCATATGCCCTGCCCACGATGACCTATTCGGTGGAAGGTGGCGCATATTTCTACGTCAATTTCGATTTTCCACTTCGGCCCTTCGTTGGCGTCGGTGGTATCTATACGTATGGTGATGATCGTATGGGCTCCGGTCTGACAACCACGGCAGGAGTCGCATTCTGATTCTAACCTCCGTGGTTAACCACGGAGGTTAGAAGTGGTTATTGGGGTTCGGAAACGGACCCCTTTTTTTGTTTTGCCTTTGTTTTGTCGGATAAAACACCCATCTTTTGGCGACAATAGACCCCACCTCGAAATATTCCTGTCCCGGAACAACCTCTAACTATATGATATTACTAAATATATAAATATTGCGTGGCTCAGGTTTAGGCACGGATTTTGCTTGCTATATATCTGGGTAAAGTTTGGTTTGAGAGGGTCTCAAATAAAGGACACGTAGGGGTAACGTGAAGGAGACCAGATGAATCGCAAATTAATTATTGTTTCAGCACTAATCTTGGCTATTTTTATGCCATCACTCGTGTCGGCTGACGACGTTGTCTGTCCTGTACCCGCCGAGGGAGAATGTGTCTTTGAACATTCAATGCCGGCTGTCATTAATCCATACGCGGAGAATATTCAGCATCAGGTCCTTGACCAAAAGTATCTTATTGGCCTCTTGGCAGTATTGGCAATGCACCCCGATAAACTTGCCTTAATGAGCATGGGGGGTGTCGATATGAATAACCCACCTGAGGATATCTGTTCGCTCAAGGCCATTTGCCTGACAATGGATTATGGTGAGGCCGAAGGTGTTACCTGGCTTTTCCCCTTTCCGGTTAATCTCAATGTTCATGAGGAAACAGCGGCCCAAGAAATCCCAGTTATTATGGATTTCCGTGGCCCAGAAGAAGAGAAACTAACACTCCAGATGGATCCAAGCGCGCTGGCCACCTGGCCGGAAGGTGCATGCGCATTCAATCTCAATACAAGCAATGGCTTCCTGGGTGGTACACAGATTCTTGATGCCAAATTTGATGGCCTCTGTATTCTAGGTGATAATAATAGTCTCGATGAGGTTGATGTCTTCGGTAGCGGCGATGATGGAGTCGTTATCGAAGGTGATAACAACACAATAACGGATCTTAACTCCAGCTACAATGGCGGCGATGGTGTAGAACTTAGTGGATCAAATAATACGATTGATGACGCCATCATTATCAATAACGGTGGGTATGGCATTAACAACCTTCCAGGAGCCGTGGACAACAGTATTGATAATGCCTATATCGCCGGAAACGCGGCGGGAAATATTCTGGACGAGGATGGCTCATTGCGAATCGGCCCCAATGTCAAGGAAGAGTGCCCTCCCGGGTTTCAGATGACACAGATCGGTTGGTGTCGTCGCGAATGCCCAACGAATGAATACGACTATTACGGCGAATGTGTTCTCTACTGTCCAATCGGTTTTGAGGAACATGCCAGTGGTTTCTGCCTTAAATCAAATATGATAGGGAAATTTGCTCTTCCCTACACACCCGATCCGGGATCGTCCGATGGTTGTTCGCTAATCCCGGTGCCGTTTAATTTGGGCGGTCTCGCACCTTATCTGTTGACACTGATTCCAATCGGCCCATTCGTGATCTTTAGACGCAAACGCTTGAGCCGTTGATGTTTTTGATACGTAAGTAATCAAGGGGTAAAAAAGGGTCAAAATAAGAGGTCTTCATAAAGGAGTTGATTATGAAGCGAATCCTCTTTATCATCTCACTTTTCGCACTCACCATATCTATCCTTATGCCGTCGGCCGTGCGAGCTGCAGAATCTGCATGCCCAACCCCGGCCGCAGGACAATGCGTCTACCATAGAGCTATTGATTCCGGACCGGAAGCAACCGGCAAGTATATTGGTCCGTTCCTTGGAAATCTGCTATCTACGTATGACGACTACCTTTATGGAGCCGCTGTAGAGGTTGCTGCTGCGAATAACACACAGGAAATTGACGAATCATGCGAGTTGATCGCTATCTGCTATTCAATTCTCTATGAAAAAAATAAATCCAATAGTGATGAACTCCTATGGAAGGCTGACAACATTACATGGAAATTTACATCTCCGATCAATATTAATATGGATGAGTCGGTTGTCTCAAAGGATATCCCACTCATCTTGGATTTTCGCGGTCCCGAGGATGAAAAACTGATCTTCATGGCAGCGGATGGAGCACTGGAGAGTTGGCCCGATGATATCTGCGCACTCAATATAAATAACAACAACGTGTTTGTCGGCGGCATACAGGTAATCGATGCGCCCTTCGATGGCGTTTGCATCCCAAAAGGTGTAGCCAATAGTATCCTAGATGCTATCGATATCTTCAATAGCGGCGATGACGGTCTTGTTATCGAGGGTGACAACAATACCGTTACTGGTCTCAACTCCAGTTACAACGAGGGTGACGGTGTTGAAACCTCCGGTTCAAACAACAATATCGATGACGCCATCATTATCAACAACGGCGGGTATGGTGTGAACAACGTCCCTGGCGCCACAAACAACGGTATCGACAATGCCTATGTCGCCGGAAATGGAGCTGGCAATTTCCTGGACGAGGATGGCACATTACAAATTGGCCCCAACGTCAAGGAAGAATGTCCGCCCGGCTATCAGATGACACAGATCGGTTTGTGCCGTCGCGAATGTCCGACTGGTCAATACGATTATTTTGGTGAATGCGTTTTCTATTGCCCGATCGGCCTTGAACCGCATGCAAGCGGTTTCTGCCTCAAGTCAAATATGGCGCCCAAAATGAATCTACCCTACACGCCCGACCCTCGTTCGTCCGATGGCTGTTCGCTGATCCCGATACCATTTAGTTTGGGCGGACTCACGCCCTATCTGCTAACACTGATCCCAATCGGCCCATTCGTGATCTTCCGGCGCAAAAAACGGGAATAACCGAAACATCTATTTCTTCTTCACATTTTCCTGGATCCAGAGAATCTTTCTGTAGATCGTTTCGAGCCAAACACGACCGGTTGACTGTGACTTACCGTAGTGTGTATTGAGCCCATACGTTCCAGACAAATTATTACTGATAATATCAAGCAGTGCATCAATGTCGCCTATGACCTCCGTGACCAACTTGTTGGACTCATATTGACCGAGATCACCTTTCTCTCTACTCAGCGCCCGAACAATATGATGTTTTCTCAACCTATGATCATTCCGTGCAGGGTTCCAATCTCGAACCTCGGTTGCGTCCTCTGGCCTCGCAGGATTTCTCAGACGTATCTGAGCTTCTTCACGCGCACTACCCACAGTGATCGATTCCCAGGGTTTCCTACTCCTACTCGTCGTTCTTCTCAAAATTGCCGGTCTCGTAGTCACCCATGTAACAAACAATGCTGAAATATGATTACTCGCTTCTCTAATAAGTGGCGAATCTGCACTCATATCACCTGCAATCAGATCAAAATCAAGATGACCATCGGTATCTGCTGGTCTCAACGACGCTGCGAACGCCTGAGCAATGTCGTTCACTCGTGCATGACCATATGCCCCGGCAATTTTTTCACCGAGAACGAGAATTGAGAAGTCAGCCAAATTTCTTCTCCGCTCCTCCATCACTTGAGTGACTCTGATAAGATTAATTTGCAGACGGAGGGCCCTTTCATTCAATCCCTGGAGCTGCTCACTAATTCCATCTATTGTTAGCCCATTCACGTCTGTCAAAAGCGCCTGAGCTTCCGTTTCTAGCTTAGGATCAAATCCATTCAAATCGCCAACAAGCCTGACAGACTCAATCATCAGGGCCGTCAGGTGATTTGCAAGAGTAACTGTCGCCATCCGCTGTTCGTACTCTTTCATCCAGTTATCCACACTTTCAGCATCAACCGCTGTCACGGAATCTGCAAATCCATCCATTCTCTGAGATAGTGTTTGTAACATCGTGCGATATCCTTCCAGTCCCGCACTCGACTCACTTGGAATATAGACAGACCCTCTGAAGTCATCGGCCACCTCACGGCAAAATGCTATATCGTCCGCTCGTTCAACAGCAGGATCCTTTGCACCTTCAACCTCGGCGCCTTTTGGTTCCGCAGCCTTAGAATCACCTATGGGTTTAGGTCCACCCTCTG
>CAYWXY010000169.1:0-4430 GCA_964462555.1 uncultured Pseudomonadota bacterium
TGCCTTATGGTTATATCGGCACGCTCATTGTCTCGTTCCTTCTCGTCTATATCTATGATCGTGGGTACACGGGGAAGGGGAGCCATCTGGCCGAGGGTCTTCGTTTTGGTCTGGTGATTGGTGTCTTTGTTGCGATTCCGATGGCAGTCTGGTCCTATATTTCGTTGCCGATGACCTTGGGGCTTGCGATTGGGTGGTTTATTACCGCCTTTGTCAAAATGCTCTCTGCCGGTTTTATTGTTGGCGTAGCCTATCGGAAATAAATGAAAAGAATGGAGGGTGATATGTTGAAAAGATTGATTCCAATCTTGATCTTTGTCCTATTCATTTCTGCCTGTAGCGGTGGTGCCAATCTGAAAATTGCCAAGAAATCATTTACGCCGGCAGAAAAAATCCTCGTGACATATAAGGCACCGGCCGACCTTCCCAGCAATGCCTGGATCGGTATCATTCCGTCAAGTGTTGCGCATGGAGACGAGGTTTTGAATGACAAGCATGATCTGTCGTACCGCTATCTTAGCAAAAGTACCGCTGGTGAGATGACACTCTATGCGCCACGCGAACCGGGTTCGTATGATCTCCGTATGAACAATCGGGACGATAACGGAAAAGAGATTGCTTCAGTAACGTTTGAAGTGGTGAGCGAGTAGATGAATGGCATAAAAGGGTTGCTTGTTTTTAGCGTTTTTCTTATGGCCTTTTGTGCCGGTGGGGAGGGTTTTGCTAAAAGTCGAGGGGGAGTCTCCGGATTCATCGATGAACTGATCGATACCAGCCACAAGATGGATAAGGGAAAGGTGCTGGATCCTCTTCAGTCGATTGTTGGGGAAGAGCTTTTTCAGTGGATTCGCCCGGGTGTTATTTTTCACATTAGTGAGAGACATCAACGATCTGCACTCAAGGGATATTCTTGGGTGTATCCCGATACCTGGATGTGGTTTGAGAATTTTATCAACAGGTCCTGGATTATGGAGGGGACTCAGGATCCATATTTGTTAATGTTCATGGTGTTTCAAGATTTAAAGAACGCTCAGATTGTCGGCCTTCGGAATAATCAATTTAATCTCTATCTTCCAGAGAGCTGTGAGAAGAAATCAAAGTGGCATGGAAAGTGGATTGTTTACCCGGGTGATTATCTTCTCGATGAAATTGGGCAGGAATCGACGTCGGACGATCTTGAGCAGAACGACTATTACAAAGATTATGTTAAGTATAAGGCCGAGAAGACCCTCCTATTTTTTGATCATGGTGAAAACCGCTATTTTGGAATCCGCCGCGTAAATGGCCAGTGGAAATTGCAATCGGTTGGGTTGGATCATGACTGCGATGCGTAAATAGACTTCTTGATATCATGAATTGGACACAGTTATTGAGTCTGCCAAGTAGCAAGTCATAAAAGGGTTATTACTATTTATTGCCCTCTCGTTCCCACTTTCGGCTAAAGAGAAAAAAGAATGGGGTGATTATAAAGGGGAGAGTTCCTGTCCGCGGACTGTAGAGGGATATTATTATTGCAATGACAGAAATTGTGGGAATGACAAGGTTGTCGAATTTGTACGCCCTGATCACGCGCACGTCCAGGTTCTTATCAATAAGATGATGCTTTCTTGTGGCGTAGGCCCACTGCCAGTAGAAGATTAGGCCAGCTATGAGCATGTTTGCCTCAAAGACGATCACAGCTACGAGTTGATCGCCATAATCGCCAACGAGAGTTGTCGAAAAGGGGATCAGACAGATAAAGGCGAGTGCCAAGATATTTAGCCAGGTCATCGGTCTGTCTGTGTGTTTGATCAGGTGGTATTGTTGATGATGTTTCATCCAAAAAGAGGCCAAGATTATGAAACTTTGAAAGTAGTGGAGTAGGTCGGGCCATAAATCCATCAACTTACCGGGGAGCATATCCTTTATTAAGCCGGCTGCGGGTTTTTCAATGGTGATGCTCAGGACCAAAAGCGTCATGGCGATGGCGAATACGCCGTCGGTCAGCTGCTGAACCCTGTGCGTTGTCCAGCCAAAGTAAGCGCGATCTGTCGTTGGTTTTTCCATATTGTCTCCTAGATATGTAACGTATAGGTGCTTTATACCGTAGGATAGTATTGAAATCCATAAGATTTCACGTTTCAGCTGAATAATCGGGAGGTTAGCAACTTGAGGTCGCAATTTGCGACCTCAAGATCATGGGGTGGTAGACGATATTTTCCCTACGCCTTCACAGAACAAGGGGTTGCTATGCTGTCCAGTGTGTTGCGGAGCAAGCGGGCCATAAAGGTAAATGTCGAGATCATGCGTGCCTTTGTTCGAATGAGACGATACGTGATGGATCATCATGATTTGGCCGAGAAGATGAGTAAGTTAGAGAAAAAATATGATTCGAAATTTAAGATTGTCTTTGATGCTATTTTCAAGCTTATGGAAGCTCCAAAGAAAAAGAGGAAGATAGGGTTTCGAGTGGGGGAGTGATCGATGGATTCAGCGTTGTATATAATGGGGGACGTGTCGTCTATTTCCAATTTTGTCCGGCCTTCCAGTTTGGGCTGAACTCATCCCCTTGAGAGAGGACCATCATTATCGGCATGATAAACTCTGAAATTTTTTTCTGTATCGTTTTGAAGATCGGGGTGCCTTCGGTAAGCTCATTTTTCTTTAGAAAGGCTGCCCATTGCTTCGTATGCGATTCATCATCTGCAAATTCATCTGTAAAGGCGGTTGGGATTTCATCCGAAATTGGCATGCCCCTTCGCTCAAAGGTGGTCCTTATTGCCTTAGATAATATTTCGCCCTTGAAATCGAGATGTTCTGAGAGCAGCCAGATATCATAAAAATCCTTCATCCTGCTGTTTGCCATATCCCGTTTGACCATCGCATGAAACTTTTCAGCAATGCTGCTTTCTGCGGTATAAGCAAGGAGGTGTGGCTGCTGTTGCTCTATGATCGTAGGATAATCGATCCAGATGGGGGCAGGAACGACTGAATCACCAATGCCCACATCAACCTGAACAATCGTTTTTGCATTATCGAGAGTTGCCATGAATCTAATTCTCTTTCCCTGATAGTCGGTATCTTCGGTAATCGCTTCAATCGTTATAGTCTTGGGATGAAACTCAAGACCATCATCCTCATCAATTTTGAGTAGCATACATTCGACCATAATACTTTTAAGAATTTCATCCGCTGAATCGACTTTACCAAGCATATCGATATCTGCCGTAGGTCTTGTTTTCGGTATTCCCCAAATGTTGAACAGGAGAGCTCCTTTGAGATAGAACTGTTTCACATATCTCGATTGACCCAGCCTGTAGAGAAAACGCTCTATGTTGTATAGGGTTAACAGATCCTGAAACGGACGTCCGGATTTTTTCGCTTCATCCAGTAACTTCTGTCTGATCGAATGGGCCATATTTTTTATGTTCATTCTGGCCACTACAGTGCCTCCATGTAAGGTCTAATGATCCTTTCGACACTACAGATTTTTGCATATTTAAAAATTTCTCTGCGTGACGTTATTTTTCTTGAGAGCGAGAGCTTCAGGGCCTCGATAGCAACTTCAAGACCGATCTTGTTTCGAAATTTAAAACAGTCAGCGATTGTCTTTGCTATGCTATATATCTTTATTTGAATTCCATCCACAGTGTGATTTTCGATACCTGTCTCAAAAGCCTTGCCTGAGAGACGGACGACATCAATAGGGGGATATTTAAGTCTTGGTGTTATCGTTTTTCTTCTGAGTGCGACATTCACCTTATGGGGGATATGGGTTGTAATCTCGTGGAACGAAAGGGCTGAAATCAGGCATATTACCCCCTTGGGTATCTTCAGGGCGACTGTTACAAGGTCAGGCGAAGTTAATTCGGGCATACTGCTGAGCCTGTATAGTCCTCTGGCAATTTTGGTCACTTTCCCTTTATCTCGGAGTTTGTAGAGGGTTCTGCGGTGGATTTTCTTTTCAAGAGCTTGCGAAGTTGTAAGTATCCCATTGTTTTTATTGAATATTTCTATCGCTTTGGTTTCGGAATTCATTTTCTTCATATGGACAATATTATATACAGTTATTTATAAATGTAAATATATTTGTCCATAATAGCAAACATGATCGGGAGAGATTGTCACTTCGTTCTGAATGTTAAGGTCATTTGTTCACCCCTTTCAGGGGTTCACTTAGATCATATGTGTCATTCGCCCTTCAACAAGCTCAGGGCTAGAATGACACTACATTTGTCATTTCATTCTGAATGTTAAGGTGATTTGTTCACCCCTTTCAGGGGTTCACTCGGATCATATGTATCATTCGCCCTTTGATTGCTCAGGGCTAGAATGACACTACATTTGTCATTTCATTCCGATCTCCAAGGTGGCTCAAATGCATAAACGGGAGAGATTGTCATTTCATTCCGATCTCCAAGGTGGCTCAAATGCATAAACGGGAGAGATTG
>CAYWXY010000170.1:0-4383 GCA_964462555.1 uncultured Pseudomonadota bacterium
GCCAAGGAAAGTGAACTTGGAGTATGCCCCACCGCAACCTGCAAGCAACTCAATGGCATCCATTTCGGCAAAAATGGTGGCCGGTGTTGCTGGGTCGTCGCTGGGTCGCTTTGTGATGGGAAAATGCAGGGTTCTTTCGTTTCTAAATTTCACAACTGCAGGCAATGTGAATTTTACAAACAGGTTAAGAGAGAAGAAGGGTCCGATTTTCAATTATCTAAAGAGCTTCTCAAGCTGTTAGAAAAAGACAAGTAAGTCAGCTCAACATTCCATGACAATTCGTTACGCCTACGAATTTCAGCCAAAGTGATTGCTAATACCACAGGTAGCGGAAGCCGGCCTCGACGGAAAAATCGGTAATTTTTGGACCGGCGATCCGAGTGATCGGACGAACATAGAGTCCAACATGAGGCGTCACCATCTTTCCGCCCTCGACCTCCATGTAAAACGTTGCCTTGCTATCATTTGCGAAATCGATGACGGTTCTGGGCTCTAGAACGAGCCACCAGTTGTTGGGAAATGAAAACTGGAATGGCTGTTGCAACGACATCCTATTATATTCCGCACGATTTGAATCGCCCGCAAAAGAAACGCGGTACTCAAAATAGGGACTAATCGTCAGCCATGGGGTCGCGTAAAAAGAGACAACGGCTGCAGGGCCGATCCGATATTTTCCAAAGCCGGCATTATCATTGGTTGCAGTATTATAAAAGAGATCCAGCCCTATCGCCATCGCCGCAATAGGCTCGCTAAAGAGAAGGCCTCCCACGCGTGTTCTTATATCCCCAAGGCCAAAACTACTCCCAGCAGGTGGAGAACTGTAATATGTCATCGGAACATCGAGACGAAATTCAACGACCTGTTTTATCTGATAGTCGGCTCTGAGAGTGATATAATCAGCATCGGCGCCAGCCGGAAGATCGACGTATTCATTGACAAGTTCGCCGCGTATAAAAAAGATGGTCGGATCGACACCATTCGGGCATTTCTCTTCTTCAGCTAACACCGTGAACGGTGTCAGAAACAAAAACAGAAGAAGAATAAGAACTCTTTTAGGATTCAAGAATTTCAATCCCCTTTTCCTCAAATATCTTTTTTATCGAAGCATATCGTTCATTATCATAAAAACCGCGCATCGGATCATCTTTGGCAATATCGGTCTCCACGCCCATCTTTTCAAATTTTTCAAACCAGATTGGGTTGTTTTTCATGAGGGCTGCCGTCTTCACGCCGTTCTTTTCGTAGAACTCCGCAAGGTCTTTCATCTTTTCGTCGCTGTCGTTGACTCCGGGAATAAGCGGCGTCCTTGGTTTGATCGTAAATCCACCCTTTTGTGAAAGCTTGTGCAGGCGAACGAAGTTGTCGAGAATCTTTGAATTATCAACTCCGCACCACTTCTTATGCTCTTGAGTGTTAACGATCTTAATATCCATGTAGATTAGGTCGGTATATGGAAGAATCAATTTCTCGAATCGATCAAAGTCAAAGAAACCTGAGGTCTCAACCAGTGTATGGATCCCCTCCTCTTTGAGTCGTTTCAATAGCTCCGACGCAAATTCCATAAAGAGGACCGGTTCGCCCCCTGAAAGCGTGACACCACCGCCAGAAGTATCGAAAAAGGATTTATATGGAACTACTTTTGCTACGATCTCATCGACACTCATCTTGGTGCCAACCTTTTCAAGGGCAGTCGACGGGCATTCCTCCGTACATTTAAAACAGAGCGTACATTTTTCCCTATCAATCTCAAGAGGCTCCCCCTTTGAGAGAGCGCCCTCAGGACAGGCATCGACGCACACTAGAGCCTGAACACATTTTTGTTTATCAAAGAGAAGTTCGGGTTCGGCGCTTTTGCTTTCTGGGTTCTGGCACCAAAAACAGTCTAGAGGACACCCCTTGAAGAAGACGACCGAACGCGTACCTGGACCATCATCTAACGAATTTCCCTTCACATCCATGACCAGCGGTTCTTTTTTAGATGCCAAACTCGTTCCTCCTTATGATTTCGAGCTGCAGATCACGATGGAGCCTTGTAAAATAACCGCAATAGCCAGAAATCCTAACCAAGAGATCGGGATAAAATTCCGGATGTGCCATCGCATCCCTCAACATATCGGTATTGGCAATAATAAACTGAACCTGCATTCCACCCTTTTCAAAATAGGTCTGTATCGTATCGGCCATCCGCGTAATCGTCTGATCGTGCGTATCTTTTGACGATGGTGTTATGCGCACATTAAATGCAATATTGTTATCCATCGTCTCAGGAGCCAACTTGGCAACATCAAGGAGGTTATCCATCAGGTTTTTCGATGCCGTTGGATGTGGCGTCAACCCCGGCGTGAAGGATTCGCCAGAGAGTCTCCCAGACGGCGAGGCACCCGATACACGACCATAGATCGCATGATAGTTCATTGACCACCATCCCGATGTATATTTACCACCCCGGATATTTTCTTGGCTGTGGGCAAAATCAGCCACCATCCGTGTCACACGGTCGGTCATTGCAAATGATTCTTCATTGAGTGAACCAAATTTTGGCACATGGTTCTGAATCCATGCGCGAAGTCCCTTGTACCCCTCGAAATTATATGTCATCGCCTCTTTGAGTTCCTTAAAGGAGATCTTCTTGTCTTCATAGACAAGCCTCTTAATCGCCGTGAGTGAATCGGCCACGTCGGCAAGGCCAATGGAGGTGATTCCGCTCGTATTATACTTTGCTCCGCCCCTTGTAATGCCGCGACCCTTTTCGATACAGCCATCGACAATCGACGACATCAAAAGTGATGGCATATGTTCCTGGTGAATCTCTTCAATCTGATCGTTACCAATCACACCTTGACCACATAGATATTCGTGTTGTTTTCGAAAGGCCTCAAAGAAATCATCAAAGGTTTCGAAGTCACCGTCCTCTATCTTCCCAGTCTCGGGTCCCAGCTGCCACTCTTGCAGAGGATGATAGCCGTTATTAAGCGCCATCTCGAGACAGGCCATCAGGTTAAACTCCACGCTGCCAGTCACCGGAAAGTGCATTCCCTGCAGGCAAGGCTCCACACACCCATTCGCCGTCCACTGGCGAATATCTTCAATCTTCCAATCGGGATGAACCGTTGTTAACGCCTTGATGACAGCCGCATCACTATGAATGCAGGGTGTTGCACCCGTAATATAATTAACCTCACAAAGTCTCTTAAGATAGGTCCGACTATTCACTCCTGGCATATAGCGGGCATGCATATTCGGATCACTCAAGCTCATAAGTTCTGTCACCTTGAGGATAATATAGGTCATGTCGTTGACCGCATCTTTTCCGTCGGGCGTGACTCCGCCAAGGTTGATTGTTGTCGAGGGTGGGCCACCAGAGTTCATCCAGGAGACAATCTCCATCGCAACAATATAATGACTCGCGAGTCTCATATAGAGGGAACCAATAATCTCAACAGCCTCTTTGATGTAGACCTTGCGTTCTTCATCCGTCTTAAGTTTCTTGATATCACTCTCGAAGAACGGCTGAAGAATTTGATCCAGACGACCCAGGTGAGGACCATCATCACTGCTTTCCAGCCCCAGACCCACGTGTATCAACCACATTGTTTGCACAGCCTCATGAAGCGTCTGGGCCGGCTCATCGGGAAGTCTCTGAAGCATTTCAGCAAGATTTTCGAGCTCGGCTTTCCGTTTTGGATCCTTTTCTTCTGAACAATCTTTGGCCGCCTGCTTCGAAAGATTCCGGGCATAATTGGAAATCGCATCCATGCTGATCTTCATCGCCTCAAGCGTGTTCTTTTTCTCTTCGTCAGCATTTTTATCACGTTTCAGTTCTTCGTCGATACTCTTCCGAATCCCATTCAGACCTTCTGTAATAACACGAGTATGATTTGGCGTCATCGTGCTATGAGAGACCGTTCCGTAATAGAAGATTGCAAAGTACCGCTCATGAATTTTTGCGGCCAGTGGATAATCAAACTTCTCTTTCCAAAAGTGTTGAATATTGCGTTTAGCATAAAATGGCAGCACGTGCTTGTGAAGTGTCTCGACTGTTTCATCAGTAATTTTGTAGGCATCAAGCTCGCGAAACGGCATTGTCCTGAGCTCACCCCAGACTTGCCAACCGAACGTGTAGGGCTGGTTGACCATGCCAAAAATTGGATTCGGCGTATAGGTGCCCGCAAGCAGCTGCCCCTCGCGGATCAGCGGCAACCGGTTTGACATCATGTAGTTAAAACTCTTGGCCTTACGAAGACTTGGATCCCACGGTTTCCCATCGGCCATTGTTTCGTAGCCGTTTTCCAAAATAAATCGGTTATGAGTTTTCCGTGCTATGCGCTCACCACACGGAGTGCCGCAAAGTTTTAACGACGAAAACCCACCAGGCGTGGGGAA
>CAYWXY010000171.1:0-4371 GCA_964462555.1 uncultured Pseudomonadota bacterium
GTATTCACACCAATTTAACACCGCATATGTCGTCGCTCATTGTCAGTTCGCATGTGAAAGAGGGACTGGAATTGGCCAAGATGTATAAATTGCCGAAGGTGATTTCGGACATGATTCCACAGCATCATGGGACGAAGAAGATCAGTTTTTTCTTTCAGAAGGCGAAGGAGTCGACTGATCCATCTCTTCAGAAAATTGAAGAGAAGGATTTTATTTATCCAGGGCCGAAGCCACAGTCACGTGAGGCTGCGATCCTGATGCTTGCCGATGGTTCAGAGGCGTCCGTGCGTGCCCTTAAGGAAAAGACGCAACCCCGCATTCAACAGATGGTGGAGCAGATTATCGACAAGAGTTTTACAGAGGGGCAGCTCAGCGAATGTGATCTAACGCTTAAGGATCTGAACGAAATAGCAAAGGCCTTCACGCGAATTTTGACCAGTATTTACCATCAACGTGTGGAGTATCCCAAGGAGACGTTGAAAAAGAATGGCGATGAAATCTCAGTCTTCGATGAAAAAGAAAAGATTACAGGTGGCGGTGACGACGCGGCATCGTAAGATTCGAATTCCGCATCAGAGAGTGTCACGTGTTGTGAAAAAGGCAGCAGGGGAGCTTCTGCCTGCGCAGTCTGTTATGAGTGTAGCATTTCTGGAGGACCGTGAGATGACATCGGTTAATGAGTCATACACGGGTCGTAAGGGGACGACCGATGTTTTGTCGTTTCCACTCGGACAGAACGATGTGACCGGTGCCGTTCATCATGAGATCTTGATTTCACTTGATCGAGCCAAACGTCAGGCGAAGTCCAAAAGTGTCTCATTGATCCAGGAGGTGATACGGCTCCTGATTCATGCGGTTGTTCACTTAGCGGGATATGATCATCATGACCCGAAGATGTTTAAAGAGATGCGGCGGGTGGAATTTGGCCTGCTGATGGAGTGTCTATAATGAAAAAGATGTCGTTCATATATGCACTATTTCTAGCAGCGATTTCAGGTGTCGTGACATCCTTTGTTTTTTCGACGCGTTTCGGGGAGTGGATGTTGCCCAACCTGGGATTCCTGGTCTGGTTTTCTCTGGTTCCACTTTTTGTCGCCATTCGTGGTCGGTCGATTCGGGAAACCTTTGTTCTCGCGTTTACGACCGGCTTTATTTATCACGGTCTGGCGACATATTGGCTTTATAATGCGATGACGATTTTTGGTAAGTTGGCGCCGGCTGCGGCGGTGGCCACGTTGATCGTTATGATGGTGATCCTTTCGACGTATGTTGCCTTTGCGCCAACATGGTGCTGCTGGGTTCAGAAACGGTTCGGTGGGTCACCATTGATCCTGACACCGGTGGCGTGGGTGATGGCAGATTTGATCCTTAATTATTTTCCGGCCGGTGGTTTTAGTTGGAATAGTCTGGCCTATTCTCAGGCATTCTATCCGGTCATGATTCAGTCGGCCGATCTCTTTGGGATTTTTGGGATTACTTTCTTGATCATCCTTGTTAACCGACTGATTGCCGAAATTATTGTTTCATGGCAAGAGCCCCGACGTCGGTATCTTGTTATGAAGTCGGCTATTGTGATTCTTCTCTTGGCGGTTAATGTTGCCTATGGTTGGTATCGATTAGAGACCGAAGTTTACAGGGTTCCCGGGGCGCGTATGGCGCGCATCGCAATGGTCCAGGGAAATATTCCCCAGGAGAAGAAGTGGGATGAACGTTATCTTGAGGAGAACCTGGGTGTTTACCAGGAATATATGCGCTGGATCAAGGATAGCGATGTTGATTTGATTGTTTGGCCCGAGTCGTCCTATCCATATGTTGTACCGCTTTCGGTCAAGCGGATTAAGCCCGAAAAGCTTGGCTTGAATAGCGAGCGCCCTGAAAGTGCATGGCTTCTTTTCGGGGCACTCTCGATCGATCGGAGCGTGAAGGAGTATGGACAGCTCTATAATAGTGCACTTTTGGTCGATAATCAGGGGGAGATTGTTGACCGTTATCATAAAGCCCACTTGGTCCCGTTCGGCGAATATATTCCCTATAAAGAGGTTTTCTTTTTTGTGAAAAAGCTTGCGGCGCCGGTTGGTGACTTTAAACCGGGTGAGGGTTTTGAGCCGATTAAGGTTCGCGATGATTTTAAGATTGGACCGCTGATTTGTTATGAAGATGTCTTTCCTGAGATTGGCAGACACCTGACAAAGAATGGGGCCAATGTTTTGATCAATTTGACGAACGATGCATGGTATGGCTGGACATCGGCGGCGCATCAGCATCTCGGTATTTCCATTTTTCGTGCGGTGGAGAATCGGCGTTATCTTCTTCGTGCGACCAATACCGGTGTGACAGCGATTATTGATCCGGCGGGGAAGGTGGAGTTGGAGTCGCAACTCTATAATAAGAGCTTTGGTGTGTCAGGTATTCCGATGCTGACGGGGCTTACGATCTATGATCGTATTGGCGATCTTTTTGCTTATATATGTGCAGGTCTTGTATTGATATTGAGTGGCACTGTGATATTTAGGAGAATTATGAAGAGGGATAGGAAGGGGTAGGAGGGATTGGGAAGGGATTTGTAATCTCCATCCTACCCCCTCCGAACCCTCCCAACCCGATAACAATGAGGCAACTATGACCAGAGAATTTAAAACGCAACTGAATGAGTTAAACGAGAAACTGACCGCCCTTTGGGGGCATCTTTGACCTCGCTACCAAAGAAGAAAAAATCAAGACATTAGAGAATCAGTCACAGGAGCCTAATTTCTGGGACAACTCCGATCAGGCAAAAAAAATATTGAAAGAGTTGGATCAATTAAAGGCGCTGCTTTCTGGATGGCAAAAGGAGAAGGAGGCAATCGCTGATGTTGAGGCGATCGTTGATCTCTTAGGCGAGAGCGATGATCCCGACTTGGAGAAAGAGGCGGGGGAGCAGTTAGAACGCATCTCGAAGGCGATCGGTGAGATGGAATTTCGTCGAATGCTTTCTGGGCCGCAGGATCGCTCTAACGCGATTGTTTCCATAAATGCGGGTGCTGGTGGAACGGAGGCCTGTGATTGGGCCGAGATGCTCCTTCGGATGTTTCGGCGCTGGGCCGAGCGTCACGATTTCAAGAGTGAGGTGATTGAGTTTACGCCGGGCGACGAGGCCGGCTTTCGAAGTGTGACGCTAACCATTGAAGGGGAATATGTCTATGGTTATCTCAGGGCAGAGCGGGGTGTCCATCGGCTGGTGAGAATTTCTCCATTTGATGCGAACAAACGTCGACACACCTCTTTTACATCGGTTGATGTTATTCCCGATGTTGAAGATGATATTGAAATTGAGATTGTTGAAAGTGATTTGCGTGTGGATACGTATCGGGCGAGTGGTGCCGGGGGTCAGCATGTCAACAAGACCGATTCGGCCGTTCGGATTACGCACGAACCAACAGGTATCGTTGCGGCCTGTCAGAAAGATCGATCGCAACACCGTAACCGCGATATTGCCATGCGTCTTCTCAAAGCAAAACTGTACGAACTCGAGATGGAAAAAATTCGTAAAGAGCGCGAGGCTCGCGAAGATGCCAAATCAAAGATCGAATGGGGTTCGCAGATTCGGTCGTACGTTCTTCATCCCTACCGCATGGTCAAAGATCATCGAACCGGTGTCGAAATGGGTAATGCCGACGCCGTCCTCGATGGCAATATCGACGACTTCATCCACGCCTTCCTCATGAAATAAAACCGCCATCTGTTTATTTAATATGTCAACTTAGTGTTCGACTATATGACAATATAGTTGACACTTCTGGTGCGTTCGCAAGAGCTCAAATCTGATATATCAATAAAATCAACAAGATATGAATAATGCAATTTTGGCATGGGAATTGCTTTATACGTACCTAGATGAAGATGAATTTTCACATTTTTACAAAGGAGTCAGAGATGAAGAAGAATGAAAAAAGAGTAAAAGGAATCGTTGGTGTCCTCTTGGGCATTGTCATGATCGCCACTATTTCATGTGGTGGTGGAGCAGGTAGTTCCGGGAAGCGGGAAATTGATCCGAAATTCGATTGGTCAAAGCATCTCAGATTGAAGGGGTATCAACCTGCCGATTTCCGGACAATGATTAATGAATTGATGGATGATGAAGTCGAGCGGGCAAATGTCTGTAAATATGTATATTCGATGCCGATCTCAGATGGTTATGGCTCGCAGGTGGAAACGAGTGCAGAGGGTGGAGACACTCCTGATTTTACCGATACAAATATTCAGGAGGAGGGTGTCGATGAGGCCGATCTCGTCAAGACCGATGGTAAGTTTCTCTATACGGTCAAGGGTGACAAACTTAAAATTTATAAGGTGTGGCCGTTTACGTCATTTGCCGAGATTGCCGAAGTGGAT
>CAYWXY010000172.1:0-4351 GCA_964462555.1 uncultured Pseudomonadota bacterium
GGCATATGAAGCGATAATAACTTGATCGCCCTTTGTGACATGATGGGCCGCTGCGCCGTTGATGCAGATTGTTCCAGAACCAGGTTTCCCTCGGATCGCGTACGTCTCCACACGCGCGCCATTTGTTATATCCCATATCGAGACATGCTCAAATTCCTGGATATCGGCCTCTTCCATCAGGGAACTGTCGATCGTCACAGAACCCTCATATTCGAGGTTGGCGTCGGTCACTGTCGCCCTGTGAATCTTTGATTTCAAGAGTTTACGGTCCATAATCGACGGCGAACCTAGCGTTTTGACCCTGGAATGTCAATAATAACTATCGGCCTCGGCTTGGGTTTCGAGGCACGTATCGGTTATCGGTTGCGGTGACGGCTGGTCTGAACGAATGACGTAACCGTGTAACGATACGAGCGTCGACACCGAAACCGTGACTAACACTGGGAATATATTCCACACTTTATGCGAATAATTCCCCATTTATATCAGGCCCTCCATGAATTACAGACATAACCGATTGATATCATTGGATAATATTTTTTGCATGACTGTCTTATCCGGCATAGATTTTGCTTAATATATAGATGCGCTTTTTTGCGCTCGGGGAACGAAGGGGGTTCACCGAATTGGGGTCCAACAATGAAATATTTTCTGCGCCGTTTTGTCGCCATTTTTATGCTCGCGATCGTCTCATTTCTCTGCGTTCCTGCAGAGAGTGAATCCGATTATCTCGTGATTTATGCAGATGCCGATCAATTTGGACAGGTCTTTTCATTACTTAATCCTACCTGGACAAAAGAACACTTTCAAAATCTGGTGTTCGGAGAAAGTGGAGATCTCTACCTTATCTACGCGACGATCGAAAGCTCAAGCCAGGAAGAATTTATCATTGAATCGTGGGATGTTCAGGCTGATGGAACGGACATGGCAATCAATCCCTACACGTCGCCACGATGTATCGATCAAACCTTTTATTTGTTTGAGACAGCACTTGACGAAGCGAAAACAAAACTGAATGGAGCAAAAATTGGTTGTTTCTCCAATGGAATTGTAGGTGATACTTATGAGGACCTTCCAAGTGCGACAAAAACAGGTTGCGAAACCAATGATTTACCGGCCGGCTGGTCCTGCTGCGCCCTCAAGAAGCACGAAGATGAGATAGTAGAACTCGAAACACAATTTACCAGCACTCCCAAACATTTTTTCGTCTGTCCGATTTGGCATTCGGAAAAATTAGGCCTCTTAAATCCCAATATTAATGATGCCTCCGAAATCAAAATCAAATATCATACCGCAAGCAATCCCGTAGATGAAGTGTGGGGAACGGTCTACCTCTCGCAAAAAAGGGATTTTGTTGAATTTGTGAGTCAGGGAATAATGGATTTTCTCAATGTAACACTCGACCAGCTAAAGGGAATCGATGATCCGAATGCTGCAGCGTTTGAGGCTCAGCTGAATGCAGCCAACCAATCCGACAAGGATGGGGATGGTATCCCGGCAATAGATGACAACTGTCTCACCGTTGCCAATCCCGATCAGCTAGATACCGATGGTGACGGCTTTGGTGATGCCTGCGATTACGATGACAATGGCGACAATATACCGGAAGATACACCGGATGACGATCCACTCAATCCGAATAGCAGTTCTAAGGGTTATGGCCAATATTTTACACCCGATCCGGCTCGTGGAAAGGGAGGATGTAGTCTCGCCGCTGGTACCCGTTTTAATCCAGGTAGTTTGTTCGCGATATTCACAATTCTAATCGCAGTTACATCTATAACATTACGGAGAAAAGACTAACTCATTACCTTAAAAAATCAACAAGCCTTATGTCTTTTGATGAATGATTACGATTAGGATTACGATTAATGGATTAATGATTTAGCGAAGTTTATAAAGCATCTTCACAATTTGAAGAAGTTTATCCTGCACATCCTCATAGGTTTGATTGTCGATATAATCTAAGGCATCTGCGATATCTATGATTGCAGATGTCTCAGTAGCCGAGGCCCTTGCGATGGCAAAGAACCTCATCCTTTCCTTCGGCTGAGTGCGACCATTTCCTTCAGAAATATTCAGAACAACACTGCTAGCGGCTCGTCTGAGTTGGTCGATCAAATAGCCAGTTCCTCTTGGCCATGTTCTTATCATCGATGGCACGCTCCTTGCCACAGACAGGGCCATTTCGTAGCATTTCAATTTTTTGTGATTTAACATAACTACTCCTTTCTTGGATGTGGGCTTCATTGCCTCCCCACATCTTTGAGGAGGCAATGAAGCCCACATTCACTGAAGGAGGTTAGATATGAATCACAACAAATTGAAATGTTATGGATTGCTACTCGATGCCGCAAGGATCGTGCCATCGATACTGAACAAACTCCCGAGGGGAAATGCCTATATCGAAGATCAGCTCAAACGGGCACTATCAAGTGCTATTCTAAATTTGAGTGAAGGAAATGGTCGCCGAAGCATCAAAGAAAGAAATAGATTCTTTAACATCTCACTCGCTTCAATATCTGAGACATCATCAGCTATCGATATCATATCTGCATACGGTTTCATTTCAGCTAAGGCTGAAGCGGAAATACAAGCCCTCCTCAAACGGGCGTATGCCATGATCATCAAACTGAGAAGGTGATCATCTGTTATCCAGATATCTAGCTCTAGCTCTTCAGCTACCATCTAACATCTGTAATCTGCCTAATTGGCATGTAATATGCATATATAATGGATAAGAGCGTCTGATAAGGTTATAAGTGGCCGAAATGACTAGAATATGGTATGATTTTGGCCAGTCAAACGACAAAATAGTGACGCTTTTACGAAGGGTTATCGGAATGAGAGTGATGAAATGAGACATTCAATTAGTTCATTTATCCTAGTATTATTGTTCATAATTCTAATCCCAACTGAATTATTTAGTGTAAATTGTTATGTTGAACATGAGGGTGGGGGTCTCTGGAATTTTGACGATGAGAAGATACAAACTGAAATTGGAAACGGATGCAAAACAATTAAATTACTATCGACCATCACCTTAACCGAGCCCCTCGGCAATAGTGACAGAATCACGATTAAAGGAAACATCCCAACTCAAGATTACATTTTATCTTATCTCTTACTAGACGACTCTCTGCTATTGTCGCAAATTGATTTCGACAACGTCACTTTTGATGTTACCTCTTTCGCTCTATTAAACATGGATCCACCCGATATCTCTCTTCTCGACGTAACATTTAAATCGGTAAAGGGTGATTACGCTGGGAGATTTATTAATAATGGGACCATTTGTGGCCACTGTAGATCCGATGAAGCAGGTTTTACCATCAGTCGGGGAGGAGTCTTTTTCTCCATACCCAATGATGTTGGGATTGAACTTGGGCGTATCGGTGCAAAAGAACATGCTCTAAAGATTAATTCGAAGGAAGCCTTCACTATCTCCTTATATGAATTTGTCAACCCATCAAACCATTCATACATTCACATCAAAAAGGGTGGACGAATAATTACAAATGATGATGGAGATCAAACAATTATTGAAGTTATAGACATCAACAACAACCAATTCATTGTCGGAAATAGCCCTATTTTAACGACAGAGGATCCCACAATTATAGGCAAGCAAATCATCATGATTGCCAATAATCGCTTTATTAAAGAGACTCCGGGTACTATTCAGCCGTCCCAGTTATTTACGCCAGCTGAAGGCACACCGATGAAAGAAATGGCCAAGCCCGTATTTCAATTTGTGGGGGACGATGGAGAATATTTTAAACTTAAATTAGTTGACCCAACAAACATTGATAATCAACATTGGGTTGATATAGATGGGCAGGTTGAGTGTCCGCTAACAGGCGGAGATGGTTACCATGTTACGGTAGAACCCTATTACCTATCTACGATTGATGACAACATAGTAGGTGCCTACCCTATTGGTCTTTATGAATTCGAAAAACAGGGAGAAGATTATTATTTAAAAATCCCATTGAACAAAAAAATCGATATATCAAAATTTGGGGAAAATTATTCTGAGCTCAACTTTGCAAATCTTAGTGAAATCCCAACTTCAGTTTTGGTACACTGTGAGGGCTATAGCACAACGGTATTTAGTGACCCGATAACGATGAAGACCTGTCCCGAAGGAGAGATCTACAGTGTGGACGTTGTGGATTGTCAAACTCTTGATCAATGTGGAACAAACAAGCCATGTGCTGAGGGCCTCGTCTGTGTCTCCGGATTTTGTCATGAATGCGCGGTCGATGCCGATTGTGATAACCAGATGCTCTGTCAGGGAAATGTCTGTGTCGAACCACCAATGTGTGCAACGGATCAGCAATGTCAGATT
>CAYWXY010000173.1:0-4350 GCA_964462555.1 uncultured Pseudomonadota bacterium
GCAACCCCACTCGTCACCCACTTACTCCATCTGGTACTTATTCGAAATTTCTCGTTCAGTACGTATGAAGCTACTTAAGAAGATGGCTATTCGTGTGAGTCGCGGATTTTGGATGCGGGTGCGGATGACTGTGAAATTTTGGTGTCAGTGATGATTTCGTGTTAGATGTCTTACCAGAGCCTTTATATTCAAGTCCGCTAGTGGAGAGATCCCACTGCTTGCTGTAGAGCGCTTCAAAACCATCTCCATCGACATCAACAAAGATCGGATTTGTGAATGCCCATGCTGGAGCACCAGTCAGTGTCAACATATCAACGTTCGTCACATCGACATCTTCTGGCTGAACAGACGGGTTGTCGGCATCGACCAGGGCGTGCGTAATATATGGAAAGAGCGAACGATAGCCTTCGGTTCCCTCGGTTCCACGAACAAAGATCACAATCCAGGCATCCTTATCGAACGTTATCGGAATATCGATACTCGCCTTGATCAAACCATCTTCATTCTCCCAATTCTCAAGCGTCTTCTCCTTGAGACTGAATGAACGGGTCGGCTGATAGTAGTAACGTGGAACATGGTACGGTTTATAAAATTCGGCTGGATCCTTGGCAGCACCCTCAAGCGGCATAAAGTGTTCATCATCGGCCGGAATCGGTTCCGTGTTGATATAGATATCGATCGTGTCAAACCAGGCCCACTCCGGACTGGTCACATCGACCCTGAGTCGAAGATCACTGCCCTCAGCCGTGTCCCCAATTCCCACCTGTTGGCCATCGGGTGTCACCATCCATGCCTTCACAAATGGGCCCGTCGTCACGATTACATGATGATCGCGAATCGACTTCGTGTAGGCCTGCATATCGAAATTGTCAAAGCTGCCCATATCGTTGTTTGGATCGGTGTCATAGAGAACAAAGTTTCGCGGTGCACCGATTGGGTTGGCAATCTCACGGTGACTATCTGAATCACCGGTCGCGGTCTTGATTAATCCAAGGTTCAACAAATTAAACCAAGATGGCAAACTCGATGTCAGGAGAAAATTATCATGGAGTTCCGCACCAATAACCAGTTCGATCGTATCATAATCCGAAACGACCAACTCACTCTCACCAAATTCATATGGATAGTTGGCCGCATTGACGGTTGGCTTGACGCGCATCGTTCCCGGGTCGGCGTAACTCGACAACGGTTTCACACCAAATGAATCGTAATAGAATGGCGAAGTCACCCATCCACAGATCAAAAAAAGTGACGTTGCCATATCAGAGATATGATTTACCTGAATGATCGGATCCTGAGGAAGACCTCTCAGATGATCGACCGTATCCTGCGGCGACATAACAAAGTCTGGGTCAGGCCCCATAATCTCGACATCGCTGACGCCCCAATCAATGGCGCCACCACTTGGTCGATCGGAATGAACCTCTAATGGAAAGGCAATAAAATGGCCCATATGGTTGGGGGAAATCTCCTGGCCGGCGATCGTTGTCATCGTCCCACTCTTTACAAGACCACGCCCAGAAATCTCAGCCACATAGGGTTTGTAATCAAGGAGATAGTCGTGATCAGATGAAAGGAGAACGTCCATTCCCTCTCCGGCGGCTGCCAACACTCGACGTTCGGGACGCATGGCCGAATCGGGAGAAACAATCGAATGGAGATGAAAATCGCCCGATATATAACCTGATGTATCGACAACCTTCTTAAGTGAAATAGGACCGATCGATGCCGCGCCGCCACCGCCGACTGTGATCGGAACCCGCACCATCGAATACTCAACACCTCGCGTAAAAACAACTTCATATTTGCCGGGTGCAATACGCACACCTGACAATTCTTCCAATCCGATCGTCCCCTTGGCATTGACGTAATAAACATCAACCACACCAAGTGGACGCTCAAAAATAATCTTATCTTCAAAATAGCCGCCCGTTTCCGAGCGATAGCTGGGCTGATATCCGACAATCGTCATTCGGGCAGGGATATTTTGGCCCGTATCCTCATCAATAACACCACCTATAACCTCAAGAAATCCCGTTGGACCGAGCGTACATGTAATATCCGTCACTGGTGAACTTGAAATATCTATCTCCTCCGGATCACAGGTGCCAGAGAATGGTAAATCGCTCAACTTGTAGCCCTTTTTATAGACGGTCAGTTTGTATTTTCCATTCCCGAAGGTTTCATCCATCATCGATGTTCCGGTAGAAAGATTTCCGGAAAACATTCCCGTGTGGTCGGTTCGATAGGTAACGATGACTCCATCATCTTCGTTCATCACGGCAACCGTTGCCAGTGGAACAGGGTTTCCGCTCGAGTCCTTAACCGTTCCAGATATGGAATTAGTTTTAATACCGAGAATCTCAAGGCCCTTATCAAAGACGCTTCCACCATCGCCATCACCAATCACGAGGTAACGGGTAATCGTCCGATGATCGTTTGCAGGAACTACGAAATTGACCTTGGGCTCCCCCTTGTTACCTAGGGGCAGAACCTTCAAGAAATCCTCACCCAACAATATACCGGTCACGCCGGAATAACTGAGTGATGTGGAGCGATTCCGAACCTTCTCACCCTCTTCATCTTCACCCATAAACTCCGATGGTTCAAAAAAGTAACCATATGAAACATCGACGCCATCAAATCCGACATAGATAAGCGCGGGGGTATCCCCCTGAATCTGCGGTGTCATCTCAGGCGTAAATCCAAGGCCGGGGATAAGAAACATCACTTCACCACCGCCATTTACGATCTCACCTACTGGGAAATTTAGATCTTCGTCACCGAGATTTTCAAATGTCGTCTCAATCTTGACGTAGCTTTCACCCGGCATCAATGTATAGTCGGTCACAACAACAGTGTTTAGACTACTAAGTCCGGTTAGACGAAAGGGATCATTCATATCATCAAACTGAGGTGAAAAATAAAGCTTCTGATCGGTCATTGCCTCGGCGACCGGCGACAAGAAATCTAAATCAAGATAATCGTAGACATCAATCACACCGTAAGTTCTAAATATCTTCTCACCACCATCGCTACCATCTTTAATGACGACATAATCGAAGACATTGAGTGACCATTCAACGTTGACCAGTGGATGCATGAATCCGAAATTATCCTGCCCCGCCTTTCCCGGGCGAACCAGATCGGCATCTACAATTCCGCCACCAAAATTTCCAACCCACGGAGTCTTTCCTGGCTGTTCAATGATCAGGCGAACCGTATCATTTTCGAGCAATATATCGCCCACCCGACCGGTTGCCATCGGTCCACCGATCAAATCGCTGGAATCCTGGATGGTAAAGGCCGTGTTCGGAACACTCCCCTCATTAACATTAAGGGTATTGAGTGAACCACTCGGCGCACAGGCGGATGCCATAATAAGCAGCAATGTGAGTATATATAATCGTTTCATAATGTCAGAGTCGTTATCGTCCCATAATGAAATATGTTGCGTATTTTATTTAGGTTTTATGGCTACCCCCTCTGGGAGACAAAATCATTATGCAATGCAGCACGACGAGGGGGGAAAACAACATAACTTACTGTTATTATTGAGTTATCCTTATTTTAGAGAAGTTTTTCTTGCCCCTGCCAGGCCCCCATGCTATAGAGGCCACCTTCAAAAAATGAATGACGAGCTGGGGCGCGTCAATTGTGGCAATGCTCGTTATTATCAATTTAGGAGGCATGAAATGATCGTTGGAGTTCCAAAGGAGATTAAGGACGGCGAAACCCGTGTCGCCATTACTCCAGATGGAGTTAAAAAATTAATGCAGAGCGGCCATACTATTCTGCTTGAAAAGGGTGCCGGACTTAAAAGTGGATATACCGACAAGCAATTCCGCGATTGTGGTGCCACGATTCTTCCAGGCCCACAAAAAATCTGGGGAATGGCCAACATGATTATCAAGGTCAAGGAACCGCTCGCCTCAGAGTATAAATATTTCAAGGAAGATCAAATTCTTTTTACATATCTTCATTTGGCCAGCGCGCCGCAACTTGCAAAGGCCCTTTGTAAGAGCAAGATGATTGGGTTTGGCTATGAGACCGTCGAATTGGATGACGGTTCGCTCCCATTATTGACACCGATGAGTGAAGTGGCGGGCCGAGTCGCAACACAAGTTGGCACACGCCTCCTTCATTCGGTTCAAGGTAACGAAAAGGGACTTCTCCTGGGTGGTGTTACAGGAACGTATAAAGGAACTGTCACTGTGGTTGGTGGCGGCGTGGTCGGTCGAAATGCGGCAGAGGTTGCAGCTGGTCTTGGTGCGGATGTCACAATCCTTGATATCAACAAGGCAAGACTTTCGTTTTTAAAGAATCATTTTCAGGGCCGAATTCATTGCC
>CAYWXY010000174.1:0-4286 GCA_964462555.1 uncultured Pseudomonadota bacterium
CAGATAAGAACGTATATGTTAACTTCGGGAATGATGATAGGCGCTGAGTTCATCGGGCGTGTTGATGTTGGTGAGGATTGATTCTGAGTCGACTTCGAATCGAAGTGTGTCTGGGTTTTCATTGAGGAGATAGTCAAGACGATCGTCAAGTGTTGCGGTTGAGACAACTTTTTGAATGAAGACAGTCGTTAAAAAGACGGGATGGCCGCCGCGGTCATTGAATGTTGGTATGATGTTTTTATTTTCCTCTAGTCCCTTTGTGAGAATCTCTTTGATCGTCTCAACGGGTACACCGACGGTGTCGATTGGAAGTAGGAGTGTGGATGATGCCACTTCACTTAGCCCGCATAGGATTGATGAGAAGTAGCCCTTTTCCCATTCACTATTTGTCGTCCAGACAACATCGAGGTCTGCGTGGTGTTCAACAATTGTATTAGCCTCGGAGCCGACCACAACAATGATGGTGCTGCAACCTGCGCGTTTCAGACGATCGACTTGATCTTCGAGAAGGGTTTTGTTCCCCATGTCGAGAAGGGCCTTGGGTTTCCCCATTCGACTGGAGGCCCCGGCGGCAAGGATGATGGCGCTGCTATTTGGTTTCGTTTGCATGGCGTTCAATCAATTCGGCAATAATGCTCACGGCAATTTCAAAGGGGGTTTCGCTTCCGATGTCGAGACCAATCGGCGTTTTTACTCGGTCGGTCTGTTCATCGGAAAATCCTCGTGACCGGTACCGTTCCCTAAATTTTGTCCACTTGGTTTTTGATCCGATAAGACCGAGGTAGTTGAATGGTTTGTCGAGACAATATTCGACGATCTCTTCATCGTGAATATGAGCGTGTGTTAAAACGATGAGATGAAGACCATTGTTAAAATTGATTTCTTTGAGTGCGTCGGACGGAAGTTCGTTTTGTCGATCATCGGCCGGAGAAAAAACAGGAAGCTCGATTCGTTCCGTCCGTTCGTCGATCAGCGTTACATGAAAGTTAAGATTCTTGAGCATCGGAATGAGATGTTCAGCAATGTGACCAGCACCAAAAACGATGACCTTTCGCGATGGTGTGACGGGTTCGATAAAAACCGTGACTTCGCCGCCGCAACATTGGCCTAGCAGTGGACCCAATGGGTAGTTTTTTGTCGTTGGTTTTCCGAGGCGGAGTTGTTCCCGAGAATCTTTCATGACCTCGTGTTCCAGGGCGCCGCCACCGATCGTTCCAAAGATCTCGTTCTTTGTGATAATCATCTTGGCGCCAATATCGCGGGGCGAAGAACCCTTTACATCGGTTACGGTAGCCCAGGCGTAGGGAGTGCCTGACTTGTCGAGCTCTAGGGCTTTCTCTGTTAATTTGACGGTGTCGGCGTGCATGACTCGCAGGTACACCCATGGAGGCCAGATGTCAATTATCAATCATTTAGTCTGAATCTGGAATCAAGAAACTGAATGCATGGTCCATTTCTCCCTCGGAACGCTCAAACTGAGATGGATCGGAGGCGCGGGAGCGAATCGTTGATCCAAAGGTGTCGACTCTCTTGGTATAACGGTGCCATGGTCGTTTCCCCCATTGCCTAAACCCGAGATTTTGGGCTGTTCGGTCGTAGAGCTTTTGAACTCGATCAGAACTTTGCGAATAGGTTTCGCGTTGATGTTGGAGGCGAAACATTTCGCGACCCAGTTTTGATAGTTGTCTTTTTATTCTCTCTTGGGCTTCAGGGTCTGTTGTTTCGCGAAGTTTTCTTACCAAAGCAAAGCGTTGATTTTCGACATCGGCGAGCTGTATGTCGGTACCCAGAACAACACTCTCAGAGATCTCGCCATACCGCCGTGCATCTTCGATGGTTTCAAGGTGGACCGGGTATTCAACGCCGACATGTGGATAGCCATAAAGTATTCGTTCTCCCTTGATCCAGAGAAACTCTTTTTCTGTGGCGCGGGCACGCCTCAAAAGGGTTCGCCCGACAGTGTGGGCGAACCAGGGGAGGGGATCAATGCCACCTGAATAGGTTCTAAATTCTTCAAAAATTCGTTCTCGCAACCCTTGGTCCGGGATGCGCCCCCCCTGATATTTAACGATTGCGATCCGATCATCCGATTCAAGAAAACCAAGGCTGGCCAAGACTGAGGCGCCGTCGTAAATCAGATCAACAGAAAGGCCTGCTGCAGATTCCATGTCTGCAGTGGCCCCCTGCGTAAAGTGAAGTGTTAGCTTAGGGTTGATTGGATGTTGATACATATGACCGATGCCAAGTCGTTTCCAAAGAGTCTCTGGCGTAAGCGAAAGAATTTTATCACGATTAATGGCAGATGTAAGCGCCATTCGGGCATCGATGGCCCCAAGTGTTGTATGTCTGCTCGTGTTGGTGTCCATTCGGATATTGTTCTCCCAGAGCTGTCGAATCGTTTCGATGGGCACGTTAAGATCAGTTCCCCTCGTCTCGTCGACAATAAAACTATATTGCGTGAGGCGGCGGGAGGCCTCTTCGAGGCGGAGGCTTGCTATTGCCGCGATGGCGGCCGGAATCTCATCGTTAGTAAGTTCTAGAAAACTGGGTATCATAAATGTCAATTGTTTTATCCGGGCACTGCCGCGAAAAGAGAGGAGCTTGTCGGTGACCATGTTGGCGGAGCTTCCTGTGATCTGATAATAGCCGAGATGTCTCAGGATTGTTTCTCGGTCATTTTTAATAATGGCAAACAATATTTGCATTGGACGTTCAGTTCCAAAACGCCGGCTCCATTTATACATCGTGTAAAATGCAGGCGTCACAAAGGAATTAAAGACGCCTTCAAGAAACATCTCTGTTAATTCTGTTGGGGAAAAGGGGTCTACCCAGTCGTGATAGCTAACATGCAATCTTTCGAGCTCCATCAGGAAATCGGGGTATCGCCGAATCAGTTGGCCAAGTTGCCCCCTTTCAATTCGGTCGAGAATGCCGGGCGAGCGCCGACCGGCCAAAATATCCAGAATTTGATTGGGGTCGACGATGGCATGCTCCCGAATAACAATTAATAGTGTCGCCATATCAAAATGATCGGCCACCGCGGGCGTTTGCATCAAGTCGTCGAAGAGCTTCATTCGGATGTCCCTTGTGTGTTTGCCCTGGATTGATTTAATAAGAGCTTCGCGCTTTTCTGCTGTGAGTGGTGTTTGGCTGGCGGGGGTAAATCCGGTTGAGGTTCCTGGCGAACCGACCCCCATGACGAGGCCAAGGGCGCCAAGGCGTGAACCTGAAAAGGGGCTTAGCCAGCGCGCAACGGTTCCTGCAAAACGTTCGATGCCTGCAATCCATCGATCCTCTGTACGTTTCAATAGAGAATGTTTCATAACAATGGGGCGGAATTTTCGGGGCGGCGGAAATGGTTGTTTCAGGCGTGGAGAAAAACGGATGGGATGTGCGCTTGGGTTCTGTATCGAAAATGTTGATTGTTCGATTGACGGAGTGGGAGATGTCGAGGGTCCTTTAATTCTTAAGGATGAGAGAAGATTGGGAAGACGAAGTCGTCCAATTTTAAGTTGTTTGGGTGCACGGGCCGTCATGATTTATTCCTCAAGATATCAGTTTGCCCGCGCTGTGTCCTATATCGGCAGATGGTTCAATAAGTTGCGTGGTATTATAGGCTTCTATCTGTCTGAAAATACTGATTATTATGAGTTATCCACTGGTACCTGGTACCAGTGGATAACTCTGGGTTAAATGGCAAAAACCGCGGTGCCAGGGGACGCCGCGGTTTTGCTGTTTGCTGAGAGGGACGGTTTATGATTTTTTTATTCTAGTTTTTTCTCCTTTGTTTGTTTCACTATAGTTATCGGCAGGCAGGCCTCTCGAGGTGTGAAAAGCGTGAAATCTCCGTTCATTCCAATGAACGCCTCACTCGGAATGGCCTGCTCGGCCGGTCCGTCATGCCTTCTACCTTCCGCAGTCTATTATATGGCCTTTCAGCCAGAGGCTGATCCGCCTTTGGAGGACGCTACTCGACCTCGAAATATGGTTTGGTTTTTAAACAGGTTTCAGGATCCTCCTCTCCGTCGGCTATGAAACCTGAAAAAACCAATATCATATTTCGAGGTCTCATGCGCTCGGCGATAATTTAGCGGTCGGTAGTAAGGCATAACTACCCGTCTTGTCACAGGCCATTCCTCGTTCGGTACGTTGAACGAGAAATTTCGAATGAGTATGGGTGAATTAAGCGGGTGACGAGAGGGAACGTGGAGATATCAGGGTCTCCAAGACCATCAGCGGAGGGCGACCGATTTCGTCCGCGGTGGCGATCGGTCCCGGTAATATGA
>CAYWXY010000175.1:0-4283 GCA_964462555.1 uncultured Pseudomonadota bacterium
CAATTGCCTTGAGGGCCTCGGCAACGGATTCGTCGACAACCCTACCCTCGTCCTTATCAAATTTCGCAAGGACATAGTCGGCAGGATCCATCACCTCTGGTGGACGTCCCACACCAACCTTCAACCGATGAAATTTGTTTGTCTCCAACCAATCAACCATCGATCGAATGCCGTTGTGTCCACCGTGTCCCGAGGCAAAGGCAAAACGAAGTTTACCAACAGGAAGGTCGATGTCATCGTGAATCACCAAAATATCTTCAACATCTGCCTTAAAGTAACTCCGAAATTGCTCAACGACCTCACCGGAGAGATTCATATAGTTCTCCGGTCTCACCAAACAGATCTTTTTTTCAAAGAGCTCGACAAGCTGATACTTGCCATTAAACTTCTTCTTATTAATTTTAATATCGTGAATCTCAGCCAAACGATCCAGAATCACAAATCCAATATTGTGACGCGTCTGGCGATATTTGCGCCCGGGGTTGCCGAGCCCTATCAAAAGCTCTAAATTCACGCTTATTCTTTCTTACCTTTGCCCTTGGCGTCGCCTTCCTTCTTCTCAGCGCCAGCAGCAGCGGCCTCTTTCTTTTCGCCATCGGCTGGTGCCGCACCTTCAGCGCCCTCAGCGCCTTCAGCAGCAACTTCACCCTCTTCACCCTCAACACCTTCTTCAGGAACAACTTCAGGTTCGATTTCCTTCGTCGGGGCAACGATCGAGGCAATAGAGAAGTTAGTATCATGTGCACATTCAACACCTTCGGCCATCGAAATATCGTCGATATGAATATTCTGACCGATATCCAGATGGCTCACATCGATATCGATATGTTCCGGGATATTTGTCGGCAAACAACGAACCTCGAGCGTCCGGCGAATCTGTTCCAGAATTCCACCCTGTTTCACGCCCTCGGCCTTCCCGACCAATCGGATCGGAACCTCTGTTTTGATCTTCTTCTTGAGATCCAAAAGTTGAAAATCGACGTGCGTCAGATTGCGCTTTAAAACATCAGCCTGATATTCACTGATGCGTGACAAGACTGTCTCTTTGCCATCAATCTTCAAGTCGAGCAAAATATTCCATCCAGCCTCTGTATCTACTGCATCATCAAGCTCACGCTCATCCACATACAGTGACAGTGGCTCACGTCCAGCCCCGTACAAAACTGCGGGAACCTTTCCCTCTCTTCTAAGTTTACGGCTTCCAGATTTTCCGGACTCCCGTTTATGCACATTTAGTTCTAACCGTTCCATAACTCTCTCCTATCTCTATATAAAAAGTTTTGATACTGAATCAGAATTGTTAATCCGTCGGATCGCCTCTCCTAAGAGATTTGCCACCGACAGCGACTTAATCTTGGAACATTTCTTTGCCTCTTTACTCAGAGGAATCGTATTAGTCACAACCAACTCCTCGATCTCTGAATTGGCAATCCGCTCAATGGCAGGTCCCGATAGAATCGGATGTGAGCAACAGGCATAAACTGCCGTGGCACCATTCTTCTTCAAGGCCTCGGCCGCCTTCACTATAGTTCCTGCCGTATCGATCATGTCGTCAACGATCACGGCCACCATACCATCCACTTCACCGATGACATGCATCACCTCTGACACATTGGGTGATGGACGACGTTTATCGATCATGGCCAATGGCGCCTTAAGTCCTTTACCATAAGCCCTGGCACGTTCCGCGCCACCCGCGTCCGGAGAAACCACAACAATGTCACCCTTGACATTTTTCTGAATGTAATCGAGCAACACGGGCTTGGCATAAAGATGATCAAACGGAATATTAAAGAAACCTTGAATCTGTCCAGCATGAAGATCAACGGCCAAAACACGATTGGCACCAGCCGCTGTAATCAAGTCCGCCACAAGTTTCGCACTGATTGGCGTCCGGGGCTGAACCTTGCGCTCTTGACGGGCATAACCGTAATACGGCAAAACCGCTGTGATTCGATCAGCACTGGCACGGCGAAGAGCATCGATCATGATAAGCAATTCCATCAAATGCTCATTGGCCGGCTGAGACGTCGGCTGAACCACGAAGACATCGGCACCACGCACATTGTCAAAGATCTCCACCCAGGTCTCACCGTCACTGAACCGCTTAATGTCAGCCTTCCCGAGGGGATTGTCCAGATACGCACAAATTTCTTCTGCCAACTCTGGATTGGCACAACCCGTGAATACCTGCATCTTCTTAAAATTTGCCACTATCAACCTCCGTCAAAAGCAATCGAAAGAACTAAGAGTACTTCGTACTCACAAATAATTGCTGGGGCGCCAGGATTGCTCGCATTCGGCATCGCCAACGTTCGGAGGCGCCTCATCGGCGCTGATCTTAATTCCCCACCTTCCGCCAAAGGCGGATCAGCCTTTGGCTGATGGTGGGGAGCGTTGTCGAACCTATTGAGGGCTTCGCCCTCAGGGTTCGAACCTGGCTTTTACTTCTAAAAGAACTAAGAGTACTTCGTACTCACAAATAATTGCTGGGGCGCCAGGATTCGAACCTGGGCATGCTGGAATCAAAATCCAGTGACTTAACCGCTTGTCTACGCCCCAGTGTCAAAGAAACCTTCAAACTCTGTCTGACTCGAGGCCAGACACTTGTATCAGACCAAAAATGATGTCGAATGAATACTTCAACGACTATCGTGTTCTCTACCAATACTATTCAGAAGTCTCCGCTTTTTCATCCGCCGGCGCAGCAGATTCTACTTTTTCCAACTCGTGCTCATACGCCGATAACACCTTCTTCTCAATCATCTCGCGCGTCTCATTGTTCACCGGGTGGGCGGTATCCTTAAAAGTACCGTCCTTGCGCTTCTTGCTCGGCATGGCAACAAAAAGTCCATTGTTCCCATTGATGACTTTGAGATCTCTCACGACAAAACAATCGTCAATCGTGATCGTCACATAGGCTTTGAGCTTCTCCTCGTTGACTGGAAACACTCTGACTTCCGTGATCTCCATCTCTTTTACCTCCGATGCCAAAAGTTCTCAGTTGAAAAAGATTTCCAATTGGGTTTCTTCTCACCCAACATGGCCATGTCACGAGAGTTTTTATTTTTAAAAAGACCTACGACAGTCGGGCCACTTCCCGACATAAATACAACCTCAGCGTCGTGCGCTACCAAATAGCTTTTAATTTCATCCACTTCCTGGTGATTTCTCAAGACGGGAGCTTCCAGATCATTTTCCACTACTTTCGATAAATCCGCTAAGTCCTTGAAAATCGCGGGGAACCTATCATTTCCACTTCTACCTGTCAACTCCAAATCCAGCGACTCATAGACCTCACGCGTCGACACCTCAAACCCAGGATTAATTAATAATATCCACAACTTAGGCAACGTTACCCCGGTGTCCACTTCCTCCCCAATTCCGGTCACACGGGCAGGCCCATCACAGAAGAAAAATGGGACATCGGCACCGATCGTAAGGCCTACCTTTGACAGGGCCTCTGAATCCCAATTGAGACCCCATAATCGGTTCAAGGCCTTGAGACAGGCAGCAGCATCACTACTTCCACCACCCAGGCCAGCACCGATGGGAATATGTTTGTCGATCACAATATTAACGGCGGTTGACACGTTCGCGGCCTTCGCCAGACGACGAGCAGCCTTCACCACAAGATTCTTCTCGGTCGCCAGCGACGGATCCCGAGGGCAGAGCACCTCAACCGGGAAATCCTCATGGTAAGGGGCAATCCCGCCAGTTGTCGAAACTTGAAGCTTATCCGTCAAAGTCAGCTTCTCGTTGAGCATCGAGAGAAAGTGATACCCATCCTCCCGTCTTCCAACGACCTTGAGACGGAGATTGATCTTCGTTGGGGCATGTACGGTTACATACGGCATGGAGCGGTTGTTAGTCGAACTACCTTGAAACGTCAATCGATTTTCTGTTATCATCCCCCCATGCTCGAATCGACGATGACCCGACAGGAAAAGTATCTCGTTTTCATTTTACGGTGGTGGATCGCCCTATTCATTGCGGCCACGATTGGTTTTATCGTCTTTCCCAACCAGATTCTTGAAATCCTGGGAACAGTCGGTCATCATATCTTTGGATGGAATTCCCCCGGTATTGGTCCATCGACCGAAAAATTTTGGCTGGTTCTTGCTGTCTCGCTCATGGTCATTCTGATCACATCTGCGATCAAGGCCCAAACAAATATCGTCGCCAACATCCTCTATGTTAAAATCATCATTATCGCAAAGTTGGCATCAACCATAGGTTTTATCGCCGCCTTGATCCTTTCTGATCATGCCTTCGCCTATCTG
>CAYWXY010000176.1:0-4230 GCA_964462555.1 uncultured Pseudomonadota bacterium
AAAGAAGTATACCAAGGAAAAGTACAAGATCTGCCGGTTCAGTTGATGAAATACGGTCTATTACCAGGCACAAGAATCTAATGTTACCAACACGCACTCCGAGAATGAATATTTCTCTCATTCTCGGAGTGTTTCTTTAATTAAATCAAGCAGTTAGGTCGGATATCCCAGATTTCACGCAACTTTTGTGACGCAGTGCCGACAAGGAGTCGTGGGGAAGAAAACTAGAAAACTTAGCCATCAGGCATCTCGTGGACTGTCACACTCTTCTGAGGACGAGCGTCAGGATATCCTTAATCTTTACACCAAGATAAAAAATAAAGGGACGGTTCAGGAGGAAGAAATTCCATTCGAACTTCAGGGTGAAGAGAAGGCGGTTGATCTCGGTGGGTTCATTGAGGGGATTCGAACATCGTCACCCGAGATTCAGCAGGATGCATTGAAGCGATTGGCCCATATTGCGGACATTCAAAATATTGATTTAGCCAAAATTCTTCCATCCGTGACGCAGTTGGTTATCTTTTCTCCGCATGAAGATGTTCGTTATGAGGCAACAAAGGTAATTGCCAGGACGAAGGCCCCGGAGGTTGCTAGCATTCTGACCGACGTGATCAATCGAGAAGAATCTCATCGTGTGAAGGCGGGCGCCGTCAAGGGGCTGGGTATTGCAAAATCCAATCGGTCGATGTCCGATTTGATCTTTATATTAAGTGATGTTTGGAACGAAGTGACCCGTGTTCGAAAGGCTGCGGCCTTTGCATTGGGCAGACTTGAGGCGGATGGCGTGATCGGTGCACTCTGTGATAGCCTCGTCAACGATCCAGATGTCAGTGTGCGAATCGAATCAGCAGAATCAATTGCCATGTGTCTTCTCAAGATGGAGAAGAACAAGGCGATATCTATTATTCAAACGATTTCATCACAGATTCAGGTTGAAAGCGAGTCGGACCATCGTGTCCGTGCAGCAGTCATCGATGCAATGATCGTGGCCGAGAATGATGCCTGTATCGACGGCTTAATTGTGGCACTGAAAAATGATCCCGAGGGTAAGGTGCGTGGAAAGGCCGCTCACGGCTTAGCCCACTATTTTGATCCACGGATCGAGCGTGCCCTTGTCGAGAGTCTCGATCGAGAAACAAACGGTGTCAAAAAGAGAATTGCGCTGGCATTGGCACATTATGCCATGCGAAATCCACTCGGTCTGCACGACGAAGTTTGTGATGCCCTCATCGAGATCCAAAAACTCTTCCCAAAGGGTTCGTATGTTTGGAAAGAGGCCGTGAAAGCTCTTCCTGCCTGTTAATAAATATATTGATCTTTCGGTTATGGTTGCGAGGCTCGTATCGTTGGACGGTTACGTTAAGGGCTTACGAAACCGACAACCGTAGGACGATACGAGCATCGATACCCAAACCGAAATTTAAGTGTTATATGAGGGTGAGACTGGCTTGTTGATTAATTTTAACGATGCAAAAACGAGTAGTGCTCCGAAGAGAGAGTGCGTGCCGATCCATGTATCCAAAACCAACCAATCTAGAAAGATAGAGACAATAGGAATCAAATAGGTGACGGCCGCTGTCTGTACCGTTCCAATTTCTCGGAGGAGTTTGTAGAAAATGATGAATGCGAATGTTGTGCTAAAGATTCCAAGATAAAGAACTGCCAGCGAGGCCTCCAAGAGATTCTCTCCCGTTACCCAGTAGTGAGTCAGGCCATAATATAGAGCAATGGGAAATAGGAAAATCAGTGCGCCGGTACACTGTAGGAGGAGCGCCATCAGGTTGCTGACATGCTTTGTTAAAATTTTCAGCCATACGATGCCTAAGCCATAACAGATTGCCATCCCGACAATGGCCGCCAAGCCTTCAATATTTTGGAGGGATTTTTCGGTAATAAATGGACCAAAAATCACGGCAATACCTGAAAAACCGAGAAGAACGCCCAGCCATTTGTTCCAGGTCATTCTATCCTGACTTGATCGCAATATGATAGCTGCGAAGATGATAGTAAAAATAGGCGCCGTGGCATTGATAATGGAGCTTAGGGCCGGCGACACAAATTGTTCTCCCCAAAAGAGGAGGGCCCATGGAATTCCAATTCCGACGGCCCCACTCAAGATGGTCTGAATCACATATTTTCGCTTGGGATAAGGCGTTTTTTTCCATGTGACATAGAGGAACGTGAGAATCACGGCGATCGCTACGCGAAATGTCGCGGCCAGAAAAGGGGAAAACCCCTTAAGGCTTAAATTGATGGCCAGAAACGACCCTCCCCAAAAGACGGCGATCAATATAAATAACGCAACATTCATCTATTTTGTGTCCGTTCTCTCTTTGAGAGTATGCTCGACGCGGCCAACGAACATGTCGACAGCAACGTCGTTGTAGTCTTGCCAGGGAATGATGACATCGGCATATTCTTTCGTGGGGGCAACGAAGGTCTTATACATGGGACGAACGGTGTCGTAGTATTGGCTGACGACCGACTCGGGCGAGCGCCCGCGTTCCTTGATATCACGCATGAGGCGTCGAATGAAACGGATATCCGAAGGGGATTCTACAAACGTTTTGATATCTATTAAATCACGAACATCCTTATTTTCGTAAAGAAGAATTCCCTCCAGAAAGATCACTGGTTGGGCAACGATCGTCAGTGTTTCCTTCTTCCTCGTATGTGTCACAAAATCATAGAGTGGCTTTTCAATATCGTTTCCATTTCTTAGGTTGCTGACATGTTCGAGGAAGAGATCGATATCGATCGATTGAGGGTGATCAAAGTTGTGTTTGGTGCGGTCGTCAAAACGGACATCGGTAAGATCTTTATAATAGGAGTCCATCTCCAGAAAACTGATTCGGTCGGCTCCAATGCCCTCAATGATTTTCTTTGCAACGGTCGTTTTCCCAGAGCCGGAACCACCGGCAATGCCAATCGTAAGCGCGTGCATGAGATCTCCTTTTAGTCCCAATTCAGTTTTTTGAGATATTCTTGTAGTTGACCCGCCGTTCGATATTTCTTCAATATGAGCGATTTCTTGAGTCCACAGCAGATATTTTTTACGACCTCAGGCTGCTTAGCGTAATGGCGACGGCCACCCAGGGCATCATAGAAGATTTTAATCATGTCGGCGACATCATCGTGAATATTTTCAGGGCGGGAACATTCATCCCAATGATACATGTCAAGAAGCTTTAGTTCGAAGCCCAGTCCAAAGCGGTGGACCGTGATATTTTCCGGGTGAAGATCACCATGATATTCACGGAGACGATGGATGGCTGCGATTCCTTTGGCCAGTGAGTAGAGAAGATGGACAGCCTGAAAGGCGTGGAGTCTTCCACCCGGTTGACGCTTCAGAAAATCTTTAAGGGGTTCTCCCTCCACATATTCCGAGACGAGAAAATAGACCTTTTGGCCGCGAAACGTGATCGAATCTTGCGTGTGATAGTGGATAACGGTGTAACAGTGGCGGAGCTTATGGAGCTTCTTGGCATATCGAGTCAATGTTCGGTTGTTCACATTGCGATGAGGAAAGAAAAATTTGGCCGCACGCTCAATCCCGGTCAGGAGCTCTCTGAGGAGGTAGACCTCAGCCTCCCAGCCGCTTCCAAGCTGGTGAATAACCTCATATTTTCCAGCCAGAATCCGGCCAGGCTCGAAATTAAAGGAATCAATCTTTTGGGGTCGTTTACTCTTCATCTCAGCCGACCTATCTCATGGAAGGTCCCGCCAAGTCAAGATGATTTCAGGGGATTTTCAATATCCTGATCTTGCTATTGCTATAAGTCTATTCTATATAGTGCGGTGATTAGGGCTTTAGCTAAGAAGGGATGGCGAGGTTGAGTTCAGAAAAGAACATTAAGAAAATGCTTGAGTTAAACGTGGCGATACTATTTCTCTCGATCATTCCACTATTCGCCAGGTTAATCCATTTGCCAGCCCATGTTATCATTTTTGGACGCGCTGTTATTTCGGGGATCACTTTGTTGGCGTTCATGTCGCTCTTTAAAATTCCACTAAAACTCGGAAATAGGAAAGCCTACCTAAAAATATTTATAACCGGCGCCTTGCTATGTGTTCATTGGGTAACATATTTTTTGTCCGTGCAGCTCGCTGGCGTCGCAATAGCATCACTAACATTATTCACCTTTCCAATCATTGTAACCATATTGGAACCGATCATAACAAAATCCAGCTTTAGAAGATTGGATCTTCTTTTAGCCGTCATAGTCTTCG
>CAYWXY010000177.1:0-4225 GCA_964462555.1 uncultured Pseudomonadota bacterium
CCTTGTCAAGTCTTTTTTTACTACTTTTTGGATTTTTCGCTGAATAGTTACCAAAATTCATTCTTAATCTCGTCATGAGGGAATAGAGAAAGTTCTCGAAATCATAAGCCTGCAAAAAGCGTCCACCAAGGACACGGGGCGGCTATTTCCCAAAATTGTCCCTCAAACCAATATGACCAATTCTCCCCTCATTTCGCTTCAAATTTCTGCCGATCCCACAATTTCCTAGCCTGAACCCGGCCCGAAATACCCCGGCCGCCGTGATTTTTGCTCCGTCAAGAGCCCTCTTAAATTACCTCAGGAATGGCTAAGGAAATAAAACACAGCACAAAGAGTAGGAAAGTTCCTCTAACAATTATCGTTTTCCATCGTCGGTTCGTGGTGTTATATGTCGTCGCCATAAATCTATATAAAGATACAGGGATAATAACAGCGGGAATAAAACAGTGATAATCAAAATTCTTTAACATAACATACCCTTTGCCCTGTATCATGAAAATGGCAAAGAAAACTAGGACTGTTAAACTGACTATACCCAGCATAAAGTATGGAGTAGCTTCGCTATCCCCTTCTTTAACCATAAGAGAGAAAAGAATGAGGTAAATGGTCCCAATAACAACCATAACCGATATGGCAATCATCCCCACGATGACTAAAGAAGAATGCTGCGATAAAGGCAACCCGGTATAGAACGGCACAACGCCACTTGCCTGTGTTAAATAGGCTATTCGAGCTATCCAATCCCCGGGGTGTACATGTAACCGAGAAAGAAACAAGTGTGAGAACTGGATATAACAGTACGGCAAAAGAGGGCAAAGTCCTAAGATAAAACCCAGCAGATAAAGACCGCAACAGCTTAACGGTCTGTTGGGTTGCAGGATTGAAGGCCCGATTTTGAGAGTACTTATTATGAAAAATATGAAAAACCCCAGCATAATAAAAAACTGCGCTTCAGGGCTGGTTAAACCGTATATGCCTGATGCCAGCCCGAGAAATAAAACAAAACCAATTTTATATTTCTTTTCTATCGTTAACACCATTATAATCAACAACTCTATTGCGCAAACTACCCCAAAAGAACTGCTCAAGAATTGCTGAAAAACCTGATGAAACATGAAGTTCCCGCCGCAAAACATCAGCGCACCCATAGCTGCAAAAAAATAGCTTTTCGAAAACAAGAGAATCAGGGAGAAAACTCCAATAGCAACAAGGATCAGCGCCATTCTGATCATACTGAAAAACGCCACGTGAGTTTCCACATTAAACAACTCTGCCTGACCGGCCACAAGTGCTGTCACACCGGCACGCATATACACCGCGTGCAAATATTGTGGTGAATATCCCGCCGGATACTGCATCGGCGGCAGTAATTTCTTTTCAAAACGAATTTGATCAATTTCCCCTAGGTAGCTGAAGGTATCACCGTTTGTCTCAGGGAAATAATCGTACAGACCTGCCTCTTTATAATCTTTATAGTGTAAAAGAAGACCGGCCAAAAATATCAGGAAAATTATAACCGTCGCTTTCAGCAGATATATATTGACAGCCTTCAGTTCCTTCTTCTTGCACATTCCGATACCGATTATCAAAACTGCAATAAGAAACTGGGCAATAAGTAAGTTTTTCTGCCCTATGCCAAATCTGAGAAATAAACTCTGAGTCCAAATGGATATTATCACACCGATTAATGGTGCGCTTACCTGCAGGCTCAGCACCGCAGGATTTTTCATTTTGCGACAAAGCAACTGGCAGGCAGCAAAACCGATCAGAGTAAAATAAATCAGTTGCAGGAGAATCAGTAAAAAAGGAGAGGGAGTCATAAGTTATGATTTTTTACCGAAATCCAATTTGAAAGAGAAGAAATGCTTCTGCCTCCCTGACACAAAAGCGCTTTATTTCTTCTTACGTCTGCACAGAAATAGGGTACGACCATTCTGCAGCACCGTGTGATCGACAAAATCGAAGTATTCACCGAAACTCGACCTGAACACATCCGAAGCGTACGGGAGATGTTGATCGCTGCGGTTCTTAAGAAGTTTTTGTACCATGGGATCATCCAGTGGAATAAACTCCACCAGGAGGTACTCCCCCAGTCCGGCAAACCACTCCGCTACCATGGCAAGGGGGACACAACAGGAGAGAACAAGATGATGTACGAGCGCCAGGGCAAATATCAGATCTGCAGGACCTCGATCCCGCAGGCTTAACCGCTCCTGACTGTCCCAGCCAAGTCCAGGGGAAGGATTCGCAAGGTCCATGGTCAAGGGTAAAACACCTTTGACTCCTTTGTCTCCAGCGATCCTTTGATAAAGAAATTCTGTACACCCTGGATCGCCATCAATACTGACCACAAAAGCTCCATGTGAGGCTGCTATCAATGAAAACTCACCTGTATTTGAACCTAAATCCCACACTACTTCTGGTTTAAGCCTCTTGACCGCCTTCTCTACATATTTGGACTTTCTTGATACATCCTCCGCAGCGTAGGTCCGGATATCAGCATACTCATCCCAGATCTCCGAGGTTGGCTTCCACTTGATACCTTCAATGGTGCGACACAGGGAGTGAACGATACCTAACAGACTACGGTCGCTAATTTTGGGCTTGTCGCCTTGTTTTTTTCCACCTATATCCTCTTTCCTATCTGCCATTTTCTGGGCGCGCGCGTGCAGAGTGAGGTGCATAAAAATCCCAGGTCTATAGCGCCTCCAAAACGGGAGCATCTTTGATACCAGGTCCAGCGGATATCCATCTATATTGCCGCGCCACAATGAAAGGGTGCGGATATCACCATAGGCCGCCAAGGCCAAAGGCCCCAAAAAATGACTACAGAACTGCCCATAGGCAACCCATGGACTTTCTGGAATCCTTCTCCCGATAGACAAGGTATCAATTAAACGTATAGCATCACCATCAAACTGTACGTTGAAGACGCTGGCATCACGTAGCCAGAAACCCAAGGGAACGAGTTGTTCCATGGCTTCAAGGTGGATAAAAGCGGCATCTTTGAGGAGGGAGAAGGGCCACTCCCAAGGATAACTCACCATTGGCAGGCGCGGATGTCTCAGGCAATAAACCGTTTCTTCAGGTTTCAAATTCTCGGGATCCACTTCTTCGTGGGGAATCAGTAATCCGGTTTCAATAAGTTGGTCATGGATTCCGGCATCCCGGGCCGCCTCAAAATCGCTGACGCCAGATTCAAAGACATTTCGATAGATCTCTCCATCCGATTCAAAAACCTGACCTGAAGGATCTCTAAATGATCCGGGATTCACAATCATGAGAACAAAGCCCCTCTATTGGTCTTTTTTTCGGTCTAAAAACCGCGACAAAAATGATAAAACACGCCGCCAAAAAAACCCAATTGAGACAAGGGTTGCAATTAATCCCTGAATCAGCATACTGCCGACACTCAGATCAATATATGCATATGCCTTCTCAACAAGAGCCAGTTGCAGAACCACGCACAGAGCTAGAATAAGTAATTTTGGCATCATATTCTTCCCCGCCGAGACTTATTGGTTGGCATTTTTTGTCTTACTTAGCGTTATGGATTCAAACAAAACCGCAAGAGGTCTGGGGTCGCCTCTTTTTTCGGGAATCCGGTGCTGAGAAAAAGAAAAACTGATTGTACTGACATTCTGTCTTTTTTCGTCGGGTGGAATGACTATGCTGTGTTTGCCCAAATTCCAAGGAGCAGACAGTTTCCACTTTCCTATCTCATTACCATCCACCTTGATTGTTATATCTTGAAATTCTATTACAGGATAAGACCTCATGTTTGCAGTCAGTACTGTCGGTTTGTTCTTCGAAAGCGAAAGGAAAATAGATGCTTGACTACCTAAGGCCCAGTTAAACTTATAGTTACCCTCAACCGAGCGCTCATTTTCTCCCCAGCCGACATACTTGAAATCTGATGAGTCAATCGATCCAAATTCGATCTTTCCAGTTTGATGGAATGAATTTGGCTTATGATATACTGATCCACTGTTCCAGGATGCCCGATTGAACACACTTCCTTTAATTGTGAATTGATTCAACCTGGACACAAAACCCCCCTCCCAGTTCTCATTTCGCCAGTCGTAATGATAAAATTTTCTTTCCCGTACCATATTATCGTTAATGTCATAAATGCATTGACCGGGAAAATCCTCATTTAAAGCCAGGATTGAAGAGATTGTAGCCGGAATATCAGTCAGCATTGTCTGTGAATTTGAAATCTTTA
>CAYWXY010000178.1:0-900 GCA_964462555.1 uncultured Pseudomonadota bacterium
AGGCGCCACTCGATATGCGGATGGATGATCGAGGAGAGACGACGGCATACGATCTCATAAATGGTTATGATGCCGAGACGCTGGCCAACTGGATCTTTGAATATGGGGACGAAAGATTTTCCAGGCGTATCGCACGTGCCATCGTTGAGAAGCGTGGCGAATCTCCGATTAAAACAACAACGGAGCTCGCAGACATTGTGTCACGTGCCGTGCCGGGTGGGCGGGGTCGAAGTCGGATCCACCCAGCGACACGGACTTTTCAGGCGCTTCGAATCGTTGTCAATAACGAGCTTGGCGAGCTGGAGACGTTAGTGAAGGATGCGCCGGAAATGTTAGCACCGAATGGCCGGCTGGTCATCATTAGCTATCATTCGTTGGAGGATCGGATTGTTAAGCATCGGTTTGTTGAGCTTGGTCGTGATGATCGTTTTTTTCGCGTAACAAAAAAACCGATTCGTCCCGATGAGGAAGAAATAAAAGAAAATCCACGCGCGCGAAGTGCGCGCCTGAGGGTTCTTGAAAGAGTGGGGTAAGGATGCATCAGACAGCGCTTTTGGGGAAGATGTTGTCAAAGCAGGGGGTTGGTCAAAAGGCCCAAGCGCTTCGTAACAAGTTGATCAAGAACGTAGCGGTCATTTTGATCGTAATTACATGTTCGGCGTTGTTTGCCGTTTGGTCACGCGTCAGGATTGTTCAGATGGGTTACGAGATGTCGGAGTTGCAAAAAGAGGCGGCGGAATTATCAAAGAAAGTGAGTCATCTGGAACTCGAGATGAAGCGGCTCAAGTCGCCAGGACATCTCCAGAATATGGCGGTAGGAGTATTGGATATGCATCCGCCAACCAGTGATGAAATTATTTTTGTGAAAGAGTCGGAATAGTGGGGGAGATGATACATTAC
>CAYWXY010000178.1:948-4200 GCA_964462555.1 uncultured Pseudomonadota bacterium
GGCAGATAAGCAGAAGGTTGTCGACGAGGCAGAGCGCCGAGACAGGCTTGTTCGCGTTCGAATGATGATCATTGGGGTTATCTGTTTTATTGGTTTTGTCGTGGTTCTATCGCGGGCGGTATATTTACATTTGGCTGACAATGAGGAACTCCACTGGATCGCCAAGAAACAATACAACGCAAAACTTCCGGTTAGTATTCGCCGCGGGCGGATCTTTGATCGAAATGGTAAAGAGCTGGCCATCAGTTTGCCAGTGCCTTCGCTCTACGCTGATCCAGCTGAGATTGATAATCCATTAGGAGTGGCAAAAGCCTTGTCGCCAATCATCAATGTAAGCGTCAAGGATCTTGAGACAAAGCTTTCAAAGCAGAGACGCTTCGTTTGGTTGAAACGGCGAATGTCATTTGAAACATTGAAAAAAGTAACAGCTCTTGATCTTCCCGGCATTCATCACATTGAAGAAAGTAAACGGTTCTATCCCAATGGAGAGCTCGCCTCTCAAATTTTGGGCGCTGTCGGCTTTGATTCTCAGGCTCTCGCAGGAATTGAGATGGCGTACAGCGATATTCTAACGAGCAAGAAACGCTCCGCTTTTTTTAGACGTGACGCACGCGGAAAACTCTACGCTACACCGGTGGCTTATGGTGATCAGATTGATATCGGCGAAATATATTTGACGATCGACAAAAAAGTTCAGTTTATTGCTGAAAACGCACTCCGACGGGCCGTTGAAAAAACAAACGCCAAGGATGGTGTGGCCGTTGTGATGGATCCGAATACCGGAGATATTCTGGCGATGGCGAGCGCTCCCGTTTTTGACCCCAATCGATATTCAAAATATCCAATTGAGACCTGGCGAAATCGTCCCGTCACCGACACCTTTGAACCCGGCTCGACTTTCAAGGTCTTTGTTGTGGCCTCGGCACTCAATGATGGGGTCGTGACGGCGGAAACGGTTTACGATTGTCAGTGGGGATCATACCGCATTGGTAAGGATACGCTGAAGGATCATCATCCATACGGAGAACTTTCAGTTCAAGACATCATCAAGAAATCGAGCAATATTGGTGCACTCAAAATTGCCTTTGATCTCGGAAAGGAAAAACTTTTTGATTCGCTCAAAATGTTCGGCATTGGGACAAAGGCCGATGTGAAGTTTCCTGGTGAAGTGGGTGGTATTTTAAGGAGCCATAAAACCTGGCAGCCGGTGGAGCACGCCACAGTGGCCTTCGGTCAGGGTTTGACGGCGACACCCCTTCAGATGGCCGCAGCCTTTGCAGCAGCAGTCAATGGCGGCATATATTACCGTCCTCACATTGTGGCAAGGATTGTCGATCACGATGGCGATGTTAATGTTGTCGAAAGTGAAGAGGTGTCGCGCCCCATTCGGCCCGATGTTTCCGAAACCATTCGTTACATGTTGAAGCGGGTCGTGGAAGAGGAGGGTGGAACCGGAACGAACGCCCACTCTGAATTTTATACCATCGGCGGAAAGACCGGCACAGCGCAAAAGGTTGTGCGAGGTGGTCGGGGGTACGCCAAAGATAAATATTTCGCATCGTTTGTAGGTGTTGCCCCCGTTGAAGATCCCAAGATTGTTGTTTTTGTCGGCATCGATGAGCCAAGAGGTGCATATTACGGTGGTACAGTTGCGGCGCCAGTCGTAAAGGAAATTGTGGAGCAGTCGCTCAACGTCATGGGCGTACCTTCCGTGCAATCTCCTGTCGTCACTGCCACCCATGAGATTCCAGAAACTCTTATTATGGCCCCCGAGCTTGCGGAAGAGGTTATTGAAGAGCGGCCAGTATTGAGTTTTGAAAAGATTGGAGATCAGGAATATGCGATGCCCGATTTAAGCGGCCACACCCTTCGTGAGGTGTTGGTGGCAACACAAGATATCGGTATTGATGTTGATACAGAGGGAAGCGGTATTGCGATATTGCAAAACCCCGAACCCGGTGCGTGTCTGGAACAAGGTGGACAATTTTCGGTTAAGTTTGCATTGCCCGAGTAGAGGTGAAAACGTTTATGCAATTAAGAGAATTATTAAAAGGTGTGGATGTCATTCAGGTGGTCGGCAGCGAAGATGTTGATGTAAAAGATATCGCATATCACACCAAGGATGTGAACGACGATTGCTGTTTTGTGGCTATTTCAGGGAATGCCGTTGATGGTCACGATTATGTTGATATGGCCATCGAAAATGGTGCCACAGTTGTTGTGAGCAATAGACCTACTGGTGTCCCAAAGGGGACCGTCAACGTCATCGTGGAAAATACACGCAAGGCGTTGGCCAACATGTCGGCGCAATTGTTTGGCAGTCCGTCGGAAAAGCTCAAACTGATTGGGATTACTGGAACGAATGGGAAAACAACGATCACGTATTTGTTAGAGTCGATCTGGAAAGAGTGCGGTTTTCGTTCGGGTGTCGTTGGAACTGTAAATTACAGATATGAATCCGTTTTGACCAATCCGGATCATACGACACCGGAATCATATCAATTACAACGTCTCTTTCGCGAAATGCTTGACGCTGGAGTAACTCATGTTGCGATGGAGGTTTCATCCCATTCCCTTGATCAAGATCGTGTCTATGGTTGCGAATTTGATGGGGGAGTCTTTACAAACTTAACGCAGGATCACCTCGACTATCACTTAGATATGGATCGTTATTGTCAGGCAAAAGAAAAACTTTTTAATAAACATCTACCTTCCAGCAAGAAAGAGAATCTCTTTGCCATTATTAATTTTGACGACCCGTTCGGGCGAAAGATTGCTGGCAGGCTCACATACCGCGTCGTCGGTTTTTCCATGAACAAGGACAGCGACGTTTACGCGAGTCGTGCCGACTATTCGTTAGGCGGCATCGCAATGACCGTTTCTATTGGGGGACAAGAGATAGAGGTTAACAGCCGCTTGATCGGAAAACACAACGCGTCAAATATCTTAGGTGCGATTGCAACGGCACATGTTATGGGGGTTTCATCAGAAAAGATCAGGGCGGGCATAGAGGCGTTGACCTGTGTGCCGGGACGTCTAGAGCCGGTACCCAACGCTATTGGTTTGAATGTTTTGGTCGATTACGCCCACACTCCCGATGCTCTTCGAAATGTAACAACAGCGCTAAAAGATCTTAAGCCGAGAAGACTCATTACTGTTTTTGGGTGTGGTGGTGACCGCGACAAAACAAAACGACCTCAGATGGGTTATGAGGCGGCACTTCAAAGTGACCTTTTGATCGTAACCTCCGAC
>CAYWXY010000179.1:0-4177 GCA_964462555.1 uncultured Pseudomonadota bacterium
TATTCCAGTCGATGGGCACTTCAACATAGCCCCCTCTGATTACCGGTCCCATTTCCAGACGTGGTCCGCTTGTTATATCATCATTATCAGCACGCAGAGTTTCTGGGTCCGATTCCGAGGAGCGGCCGGTTAATTGCATGAATCCGTCTTCCAGGGCTTTAACTGCTGCTCTTACTGGCTCCGCTAAACCATTAAGCATTCCCTGCAACATAAAGGCGAGCGGTTCACCTTTACTAAAGAGATCGGCATCAGTCACAAGATCGCTACTGGTAGCGAGAATTGACATCGGCAGAGTCGTACTGTCCAAATCTATCGTCAGCAGATTTCTATCAATAATAGGTTGGCCACCCAGATCGAGCAACTCTAACGCAGCACCATCACCGGCCAACCCTTCAGCAAGACCCGGGGTTTCGACGCTCACTGTTAGGCAATTAGTAGTTGTATGATCAATACCGAGCGGTTTGACAGGAACCGAATCTACTACAGTAGTCAGCTCACTGAGTGGTCTTCCACCTATACGAATATTTCTGGCCATTTTGGTCATAATTCCCTCTATATTTCCCTAATATACCTTTATCGCATTTTGCCGCCAAATGTTGCCATATCTCTTATAAAACCGTTTCCTCATCTGTTTCCTTATAGGGAGGGCAAATAGTAGTGGGGGTGTTTGTGGTGGGTGTGGTGAGGAAGCTTGATTTATTTTTTATCATCAGTTTTTAGTCGGAATCCGATTTTTCTCTTGGGTTTCTCTTTGACCTCCATAAGTTTCCAGATGGCATCAAAGACAAATGCTATCGCCCAACTTGAAGTCACAAATTGTGACTTCAAGTCTCTAACCTCTTGATTATTCGATAGTGTTGTTGGTCATTTTCTAAGGTCGCAAAATGCGACCTTAAACATTCAGGGCGAGTATAGGGAGGCAGCTTTGGTCTATATATTGAAATGGTGCGGGCGATTCAATTTGCTGATCTTTACATGTTAACTATATTGTCAGATATGTAAACTATGTTTACAATCTTTTGCTGCCATTAATTCCTTAGTAGTTCAAACCCATTGTGATTATACGTTATTTTTGAAATTAATGTTGGCATGTAAGTTGCATTATACGCCAGCGAGTATAGCGTATAACTTCAACAAGGAGAGGGAAATGATGAGATCACTTTCAATGACAATTGTCCTGATGCTGACCGTAACGTTGATAGCAGCCTGCGGTTCACCATCATCGGGAAGGCAGGTTTTACCAACAGATTTTGAAACGGCCGATTTTTCTCTTACCGGCTATTCGGGTTATTTCCCTCACACGGTGGAGCGGTCTATTGCTGTTACCGGTGAAAAAGAATTGCTCTACAATTTTACCATTAGTTGTTGGCACGAAGAGAGCCTTACCCATGTTATTAATGAGAGGATTGCTCTCAGCGATGAGGAGTATGAGACAATTACTGATGCCTATAATGAAACGGGATGCATGAATGTCGATCCAGGGGCATTGCCAGCTTGCCCAATGATGGATAGTGGGTCAACCACATTCGAGTGCCGGGATGGGGATGAAGTCAATTCGATTTCTATGGTAGCTGGATGTTCTGAACTTGATGATTTTAGGAAGAGTTTGAGTCAACTGATTTTAGAAATGAATCAAATTGTTGAGTCCAATATAGTGGAACCTGATTCACTTGAAATCTGTGGGGAGAGCAGACCTTAAAATTGATCATCGGCGGCATTCAGTGTTCCCAATGAATGAGATGCGGGATATTTGTGACGAATAATCAGAGCTTGAAGAGAGAGCATGGTTGTATTATTATTAATATAAATTAAAAACTGGAGGTTGAGTATGAAGCGACTTAGCACATGTATGATTCTTTTGGCGATGCTTTTTTCTTTTGCTTGTAGTGGTAAATCTAGGAATACTGACCAGGATGTTGTGGGAAATTGGTCTTCGCAAAGCGACGTATTAGTTGGCCAGTTGATTTTATCCATTAAGGAAAATAAAACTTTTTCAATTTGGCAGCGATTTCCATCGTTTAGTGAGGGATGCAAAGCGAACGAATGCTACTCAGTTTTTTTTGTAGTCGATGGTCAGTATGTTATTGAAGGTGGCAACATTATATTTAAGATAGGTGAGAGTGATCTGAGTGTTCAAGTGACTGATGTTCGTGCTGGCAGTGCTGGTGATGCTGTTGGAATTTCCCTAAATGGGTCTCACTTTGGGAAAGACGAATGGTTTGCAGAACCTGAAAGCAAAGTTGTGTTGTTTGAAAATGCGGACATTGATTTTCTTCATGTCCCGGTAAAGCCAGACAATATTAATTTTCCCCTCGATTCTGATTCAGATACGATATTTGATGTTACTGAGAATTTTATTGGTAGCGATCCTCAAAGCTCTGATTCTGATCAGGATGGTATTATGGATGAAAATGAACTCAGTTCAACGGGGGTGGCTATAGATTCTGATTTAGACGGAGTCCCCAATATTCTTGATAAAAACTTGGTTTTCAAAATGTGTTCCGATGAGAGTTGTGCTAATAAGTATGGACTTGCACTAGATGATGATTACAATTTCTACACAACTGATTCGAATTTCGATGGGATTAAGATCTATACTAAGGAGGGTGAGCTTAAAGAGACAAAAGAACTGTCGGGTGTGAACAACCATTTTGAGCTTTCTCCTTCGGGGGATATCTATGCTGAGGTAATGCTTTCGGATAAACCCCGATATGGTGTTAGAGTCTTTTCGCTAAATGGAGATCTGAAGGGTGAATTTTCTCCGGTAGATCCAACTAATTCCAGCAGTAGTGTGACCATTGGGGATTTTGCATTGGGAGATAATGGTAATTGTTATGTTGTTTATTCGCCAAAGGTTTATGTCTATGATTCAGAGTACGGTAATGTGGACATTATTGATGTTGGGAAGCCTCATATCGGTGCAATATCCACTGCTCCAAATGGTAATTTGTATATTATTGCCAACGATAACCCGGAATCATTTGGGACAATAAAGGATAAAATTCTAGTATATTCACCAGATGGAAATTTGATTTCTGAAATTGAAACATCAATACATCTTGGGTCTGAACTGAAAGTTGATGAGAATGAAAATATTTATGTTCTCGATATGATGAATGGGATACATAAATTTAACAAAGAAGGAACATATGTAGGTAAAATTACGGATTTTAGCTTGGAAAATGATGCTGGTTTAGATTTTAGTAATGAAATATTTACTTTTGGTGTTACTCCTAAAGGAGAAATCTTTTATCTAGATAAAAGATATATTAGGGGGCATTACTAGTTGGTTGGTCAGTCTGAGGCCGCTCCGATTTATCATAGCCGCTGTGCGGCCTTGGTGCTACGCGGCATTCAACGTTCCTAAAGAAAAAGCCGCTGAGCACCGCTCGATCGATTGTAGCAGCTGTGCTGCACTACACGGGGTGTTATCTTGAGGCCGCTCCAGTCTATCATATGCTCGCAAGCTCGCCTTTGGTGTTCCGCGGCACTCAGCGTTTGCAACAAGAAAGCGCCGACGTAAAGTCGGCGCTTTCTTGTTGCAAACGCTGAGCGGGAGACGAGGTTCGAACTCGCGACATTCACGTTGGCAAAGCTCCCAAGGGGTTTTGTTAAACGTGTAAAATCATTAGCAAATGCAATATTAACAATGGAGGTAACGATACAGCCGCTGCCGAAAAAGTCTACAACCTGACAAGTTACAATGCTGCCAAGAGTCTAGCACTCAAGAATTTAAAAAAACCAGAAATTAGAGAAATAGTAAAAGACGCCTGTAAAAAAGAAAGACTAACTGTAGACTATGTTTTAGATAAGCTAAGAGGAGATGTAGATAACTTAACTACGCCTAATCCATCCAGAACTAAATCTTTAGAGTTGATAGGAAAGTATCTGCGGATGTTTAGTGGGAGAGAACGTAGACAGACTGGTGGAAGGATGAGTAGGGAAGCAAGAGACGAAATGTATAAAGGGATGCTGGATATTGTGAGGAAGAATAGGGGGTAATTATAGGTTAATTATGGGTTAGACTAAGTTTTTGCGGTGTCCGAAGTGAAATAGTCAGATGAGTATTTATCATTGCTATCTAGTACTCATGATGCTAGAAGGGTGTCTCTGTAAGTCACAAAAGGGAGGGGCGTTATGAAGTTAAAAGTTATTTCAGGTCTTGTTTTAGTTGTTG
>CAYWXY010000180.1:0-1528 GCA_964462555.1 uncultured Pseudomonadota bacterium
GATCGATAAAGATCTTTTTCGGACTCATATAGACACTCAAAGAGCTTGCTAGATACAAACTTTCTTTCGGTAAGTAGGTTGATGACCTTAAATTGATGGCCTACGTCTTGAACCCCGCCTATCCCGACAACCTCCCCGCATTGGCACAGCAGGTGCTAGGTGAAATCATTGTTGGGGTTGAAGAGGGAAAAAAGAAAAAGAGTAGCCCACTGACGCTTAAGGCGGCGGCTGAACAGGCAGGACAGTTGGCTGGGGCGCTTTTGAGGTTGCAGGGACGTTTTAATAGCGATCTTCAAAAGGTTGGGCGACTGGATGAAATTTACCATGAGATGGAGATGCCGCTCTCTTCTATTTTGATGGAGATGGAGTCGACGGGGATTGCGATCGATGTGCCATTGCTGGGTCAGCTTTCGACCGAGTATGCCGATAAGATCAAAACGCTCGAGAAGAAGATCTTTGATATCGCGGGGGAGCCCTTTACCATTACATCACCAAAGCAACTCTCACACATTCTTTTCGAGAAACTGGGATTGCCAGTCATTAAAAAGACAAAGACCGGCTATTCGACCGATGCATCGGTTTTGGCGGAACTTGCTGGGCAATATGAGCTGCCCCAATTGATTTTGGATTATCGCTCCCTCACAAAACTGACGACAACCTATATCGATGTTCTTCCGACACTGATATCGAACGATGACGGTCGAATCCATACAACATTTAATCAGGCGGTTACAGCGACCGGTCGACTTTCGAGCAGTGATCCCAATCTGCAAAATATCCCGATTCGGTCTGATGACGGCAAGCGGATTCGTCAGGCCTTCATTGCTGGAAAGGGAATGGAACTGGTCTCGGCCGACTATTCGCAGATCGAACTTCGGATACTCGCTCACATCAGCGAGGAACCTGCTCTGATCGAGGCCTTCGAAAAGGGCGTCGATGTGCATAGTGACACGGCCGCGCGGATCTTTGGTGTTTCTGAAGCTGAGGTTAGTTCAAAGATGCGCGGTGCGGCCAAGACGGTCAATTTTGGTGTTCTCTATGGACAGAGTGCCTTTGGTCTTTCAAAACAGCTCGATATTGAGGTTGGTGAGGCCGATGCCTATATTAAGAATTATTACGAGAGTTATCCGAGGGTGAAAAAACTTAAGGAAGAGATCTTGAAAAAGGCGCGATCGACCGGTTATGTCGAGACCCTCTACGGTCGCAGGCGTTATGTTCCCGAGATGACAAATTCGAACAAACAAGTGCAGGCCTTTGCCGAGCGGACGGCCTTCAATGCTGTCTTTCAGGGGACGGCGGCTGATATTATCAAGATGGCGATGATAGCAATTGACCCTCAGCTTGAAAAATCATTTCCGAATGTGGCGATGCTTCTTCAGGTTCACGATGAGCTGATCTTTGAGTCATCGCCGAAGGACGTTGAAAGAGTTGTTGAGCTGATTCGAAAAGAGATGTGCGGTGTTATTGAATTGCGTGTGCCCCTAACGGTCGACGTGGGGACTGGTAAAACCTGGGCCGATTGTTAGTT
>CAYWXY010000180.1:1628-4104 GCA_964462555.1 uncultured Pseudomonadota bacterium
GAAAACTTCAAAACAAAGTCACCAATCCGAATCTTATCCCCATCACTCAAGGCATGTTCCTTCACACGTTCATCATTGACCATGACACCGTTTGAGCTGTGAAGATCTTCAAGAAGGAATTCTTTTCCCTGGCGCTTGATGCTGGCGTGCTGGCGCGAGACCTTGGCCTCTTTGAGGACCACTGCATTGGATGAGGCGCGGCCGATCGTGATTTCATCTTCGACGATCTCAATGACCTGACCCTTTCCTTCACCCTCGAGGATCTTGACCGTTGCAAGTACGTTCGCCTTGGGAGCGGCGGCGGCCTCTTCGGGTGTTGGTGCCGGGATATCCTTGCTCGTTGTTTCGTGAGCAGCTTCGGCCTCAGGTTCATACGGGATCTCATCGGTATTGGCGGCGAAGTAGCCCTGGTTATCACCGACATGATATTCTTCGTCGGATGGTGGTGCTGTAACGGGTCCCTCGGTCACCGGCTCAGCGGTTCCTGCTGGTGGCGGCGGGGGCGGTGTTTCGGCCTGTACTGGTTTGGGCGGTTCGAGACCGAGATCCTCTTCGCCCTCGAAGAGGGATTCGTATTGCTTGATGTTGGAATCGATCGCTGCCAAGATTTTTTCAAATTTGCCGAGCTTTTCGTTTTCTGAATCGGCAACCTTTTGAAATTCGGCATCGTCGAATTCGCCGAGGCTGTGGCGGAAGTTGATCTCTTCGAGTTGCTCGCGGTGCGTGCCGACGTTCCCCTCAACCTTTTTACGTGCTTCGTATAATGTGGAGAGTTCGCGGTCGATATCCTGCTTCTTTTCGAGAAGCTGGTTCGTATTTTCGGTGAGCTGTGTGGTGTAGTCTCCCATGACCTTATTATAGACGTTGTCGGAGACCTGTCCCTTGGAGCCGTCGATCTTGTCGATTCGTTCCTTGATGACCTTGCGTTCTTCCTTGATCTTAGTGGTATCTTCCAAAAGACGCTGATTGAGTGGAAACTGAACCTCCTCAGCTGCCGTTTTTGCCTTCTCTGTCATATCCCCTCCATTTGTTGGTAGCCCGACGGTCCTTGCGGTGTCGAGCAAGCGCATAATAGGGGAGAAGGTGAGCAATGTCAACAGTGTGGCTTGGTAGTTTAGAAGTGGGGAGGTTGATAGTGAGGAAGTTAGGCCCGCCAGTCATTGCGCCAGCCAAAGGCTGGTCCCCCGCCAGCCATCCTATAATTCATCGGAAGGCGGGCTGGGCCTTTGGCGGAAGCAAGAACTTAGCGAAGCAATCTCCCATAAAAAAAAAGACCGGAGCGAGGGGCGCTCCGGTCTTTTTGAAACTTTACTATTTTTCGATTTACGGATGATCGAAGAATTGTGACTTTTCCTCGACGTAGCTCCCATCAATTTTTGGTTTAATCTTAATGCAATACATTGCATTTGGGTCGCCTGGTATATCGATCGAGCAGGTGGGGTTGTCTATCGGAACCCAATTATCGGAACCTAACGAACCACCCATATCACTGCATTCTCCAGAAAAGATGTAACATCTAAATCCATCCAAATCAGCAATGCCAGCTACTGGTGTGATAACAATTGTCCATGGGTTGCCAGCATTTGTTACATTTATGCTATCAACGGTGTCGCCAACAGCCGGTGGCGGTGGCGGTGGGCCGGGTTCGATTGGTGTACCACTGCAGACCTTGCCAATTTCTGGAATCTCGGTATCCTGACATGTCTGACCCTCTTCACATTCATTACCAATCGGACATTTCGTCTTGCAGGTGCCATTATGGCAAACTTCACCGGTTCCAAAGCAGGCGCCCCTCTGGGCATGTTCGGAACACATATACATATTGACGCATGTTCCCTCGGCTTCGGGTGTTTCTTTGACACACATGTCGCGCTGATTTGCACAATAGTAACCACCGCTCTTAGAGCAGGCGTAGCCTGTGGCTACGTCGGCAGTGGAGGGATCGATGACAATAAGATCTGCGGGAACACTGTAGGTAGCTCCCTTGACACTTCCCTTAAAGACCTCTTCATTCTCTTCGCCCTCTCCCTCTTCATCACCTCCCGATGACGAAAGGAGAACCGGTGTGATATTTCCGAGGGGGTCGTTCATGTAGAGGCGAGAGGTTCCGGTGTGATTATCATTCCAAAATCCCTTACCATCCTTGAACGTGTCAAAATCAATATCAATACCCCAGGTCTTATTTTCGGAATATGCGTATGCCCATTCGGCCCCTGGGAGTGGTGCCTCTTTTTTTGTTTCAGGTACAGCAGGTGTTTCTTCACCCTCTCCGGTCTCTGTTCCTTCTTCGCCTCCGGATACCTCGTCTTCTTTGGGCTTATTTATGGAGAGTTTGTTGCCTAAGGATGCCTCGTCAACTACTACTACTTCTTCTTCCCCCTCTACCTCCTCCACCGGGGCCGTTGATAAAATACCACTCATGTCCCGGACAAAGAAATTATATTTGTAGCCAATTGCTACGTCATCTGTTGATTCC
>CAYWXY010000181.1:0-4092 GCA_964462555.1 uncultured Pseudomonadota bacterium
GAAAATTGAGCGTCGACGGCATTCTGACAAATCCGAAGGACAGCCGCCTCCCCACTGGAATGACCCAAATAACCAATCGTCCATGTCGTCGGATAGTCGATCGAGTAGCCAAATTTGGTATTTTGGTAATTCTTGGATATATTCGAAATGGCATCACACGGGAGAAGAATCACGAAAGCTGCCACAACGAGATGGATGGCGAGCCTCTTCATATGGCCGTTTTAACGCCGATTCAAAGCCCCGTCAATAGGATTTAGGGCCGATACGCATAAAGTGTGTACCCCAAGGAACAGGCGTTTATTTGGAGTTTTTAAGACTATCCGAGATAGTAACGGGTGTGCCGATCTGAACAATCTTCTTTTCAATGAGATGGTTAAGGTCTTTTTCACTCAGGTGGACACAGCCGCCCGAATTGGATTTGCCGATATTGGATGGGCTGGGAGTGCCATGGATGGCGATGGAGTACCAGTAGGGGGTCTTTCCATATTGGCTGAGTTTTGGGCCGGTTACAGCATCCTTTGAATCGAGGCCGATATAGGCCGTTCCATAGGCACCATCAGCCTTTCCATTCCGATCAAAATCGATTCCATTCATATTATCAAATAGGGTCTTAAGGCCTCCTTTATAGAGCTCTTTATTGTTTTCTGAAATTGCATTCCACTTGGGGTTTTTATGAAGGATCAGATCGACCTTAAAATTTCCTGTCGGTGTCACTTGGTCACTCATCCTCTTTTTCTTTTTAAGGCCCCCTCGACCGATGCCGGCTGGCGCCTGATAGATGATCTTTCCATCATCATCCAGGACGTAGAATTTGTGGCCTTTGCGATCGACATGAAGCATGTTGGCAAATACAATGGATGGAAGGAGTATTAGCAATCCAACAAGAATGCTAGCGACATGCCGACTTTTCCAATTGGGTCTGTGGTGTGTGGTCATGGCCGGAGAGGCTATCCGATTAGCCAAGTAAAATCAAACTCTAACTATCTGAATTTATTCCACAATAAACTCGGCTGGAATAACCTATATGATCGGTATCCCGCTTCTTAAAACCTATAATTTGGCACAAAACTTGCTCAGGTATAGCTATGAGTTTGGGGTAAATTTGTAAACTTCTTTGATTATAGGGGGTTATAAATTTTGTCCATTTTGTGACCGTCATCAAAATGGTAAAAATGTTATGAATTATCTATCTGATAAAATCCTGAGATTATCGGCAGTGGCTGCGGTTATCACCTTGATATCGTTGAATTTTATTACAGAGGCCCATTCTCGGGGTTATTCATTATGGGACTCAATGGCCGCTGGTTCCGAAGAGGCCGCAGTAAGTGACACTAGGACTACTGAGCAATCACCCCGAAATCCTTCAGAAGAGGGAGATTCGAATTCAACGAGATATGCAGATGTCATTGCAGATCTCGAGATGGACCGAGAGGCGATTTCTGAAAGAGATGCCGATGCATTGAGGGATGTCGATACGATCGCAGCGAGAATCAGAGAGACAAGTGCATCAAGAAGGCAGGTGCGTGCAGAAAACAGACTGTCAGCGCTTCTGGCAAAGATGGCAAATGAAAAACGCGCGTTAAAGATACGAAATGAAGTGAATCGTTTTGTAACCAACCAAAAGAGGGTCCTAAGAAAATACAAGAGAGAGTGCCTAAGGCTTCAAGTCGATTGCTCACGGAAAATTAACGCTGAGATAGACAAAGTGGGGGATCTGCTCTCTTCCGTAAAGGCAAAGAGACAAAGTCTGAACGAAAAACGAATAAGACTAGCAAAGAGACTAAGAGAGTTGCGAGAGAGGTTAAGAAAGCTAGAAAAGAGGCTTGCGAGAGGAGATAAGGTTGAACAAAAGATCTTGGCCGTAGAGGGGAAGATACTGACCCTTAACCCTAAGATTTTAGAAGTAAAGAACACCAGGGACATCTTAAAGGAAGCCCAGAAGGCTCTGCGAAAGCAGATCAAGATGGCAGTTAAATTTTTAAAGAAAGCTTGTGTAATTACGGAGGGCGGCACTGAAATGTGTGACGGCCTCGACAACGACTGTGATGGGGGCATAGATAACAGTTCAGATTGGTTAAATGAAGATGGTAGCCCCAAAAATCTTTTTGATTTTGAAGCCAATGGAGTGCCAGAAAAAGGCGTGTGCAAGAACTCATTTAAAGGGTGCAAGGATGGAGTTTATATCGGTTGGCCCGAGCCGTCCGAGGGAGCGGTTGAGCCGACTCCAGAGATCTGTGACGGTCTTGACAACAACTGTGATGGGATCGTAGACGATGGATTTGGCGCGGGGGAGGCTTGCGTTGTTGGAGTTGGTGAGTGTGCAGCCACAGGGTCTTACATATGTAACGACGCCGGAACTGATGTGGAATGCGATGCCAAGATAGGTATGCCATCACAGGATGTCTGTGACGGTCTCGACAACGACTGTGACGGTGAAACGGATAAAGACTATGCCGATCTTGGAAAGGCTTGCAGCGTCGGAGTGGGTGAGTGTGTAGTCGGAGGTCAGTTTGTCTGTACCGCCAATAAGTTGGGTACTGAGTGCAATGCCAAGGTGGGCACGCCTGTTGACGAGAAATGTGACGGCTTGGACAACGATTGTGACGGGATCGTAGATGAGGGTTTCAATCTGGGTGAAAACTGTGAGATTGGAGAGGGTGAGTGCAAGGCTTCGGGTAAATATGTCTGCACTACTGATGAACAGGGCACAAAATGTTATGCCACGGCGGGTGTACCCGTTGCAGAGAAGTGTGACGGATTGGACAACGACTGCAATGGCAAGATCGACGATGGCCAATTTGCCGCATTGGTCTGTGGTGCCGGTGAATGTCAGAAAACAATCGAATTCCCCTGCGTGAATGGTCAACTCATTGAGTGTGTTCCGGGCAAGCCTGAAGACGAAATCTGTGACAGTCTCGACAACGACTGCAACGGCGAGGTCGATGAGGGTTTAAAGAATGCATGTGGCGAGTGTGGAGAGGTGCCAGAGGAGGTCTGTGACGGTAAAGATAATAATTGTAACGGAACTATAGATGAGTACTGGGATGATGTGGGTAAGGCATGTGCGGCTGGCATTGGAGAGTGTAAGGGCACGGGCATATTTGTATGTAATGCTGAAGGCACGCAGATTGAATGTAACGCAGTAGCCGGCATCCCGGCAGATGAAGAAACTTGCGATGGCGTCGACAACGATTGCAACGGCGCAATTGATGACGGCCAATTTGAGACACTTGTCTGCGGAACAGGTGCATGCCAAAAAACAATCGAATCCAACTGCGTGGATGGCCAACTCATCGAGTGTGTCCCGGGCGATCCCGGAGAGGAGATTTGCGACGGAATTGACAACAACTGTGATGGTCTCGTTGATAATGGGGATTGGGGAGCTACATCGTGCGGCATAGGTGAGTGCGCACTCGAATTGGAATCGGTATGTGTTGATGAAAAACTGATCGAGTGCACGCCGAAGACACCGAGTATTGAGGTGTGCGATAATAAGGATAATGATTGTGACAATCAAATTGACGAAGAAATAGCTGTAAAGAATAATCCATGCAGCGTAGAGACATGTGTTTCTGGAGTTTGGGAGAAGGATGCGATAAACGAAGGCGGTGCCTGTGATGATAATAACAGCGGCACGATAAATGAGGTGTGTCTGGATGGGGAGTGCAAAGGAGAGATGAGTAAAGACAAATATATTACAGTTAATCCAGGATATTTAAAAGCACAGCTCGGTCAATATGTAGATTACACAGCACATATTGTAACGAATGGCAATCCAACTAATTATACACAGATAACCATCGATAACGACGGCTGGAGCAGTTCCGATGAGACTGTGGCAAAATTCATAGATGGTACAAGTCGCGCTGTTACGTTAAAACCGGGCATTGTCACCATAAAGGCAAAGCCTTCATATTTTCCATTGTTTGGCGAGGCCACTCTTGAAGTCACTATTGGGTCAACAGTCGCAATTTACCCCAACACCCCATCGTTAAAAATTGGTCAGGAAAGACAGTACTCAATATATCACGCATATCTCGGCGGAGGTGGCGAGTATATACTGGACGGCGTCGAATGGTCCCATGAATCTGA
>CAYWXY010000182.1:0-4069 GCA_964462555.1 uncultured Pseudomonadota bacterium
GATTCAGGGCGAATTGTGACGGGATGGACAATCTGTGGGGAACGTGACTTAAAGCTGATTGCATCCGTGTAAGGTTTTCCCTTTGCTGCCTCCGAAACAATATCGGCCAGCTTTAAAAGTGATTTTTCAGAAAGATCGTTGGTGTAACCATATGTTGTTCGGCCATCAACAATAATCCGGAGACCAATTCCACTATCGTGGCCAGAGACGATCTTTTCGATTCGTTGGTTGTCTGCCGAGATGTGCGTCTGTTCGGTGGATTCAAAGAAAAGGTCAGCGAAGCTCCCCCCATTTTTGAGGGCCTGCTTAAAGATTTTCTCGAGTGGCAGTTGATTGAGCATAAAATTTTAAAATGAGACAGTTGGGGTCTGACCCTGATTGTCTCACTATTGTGCCCGGGGCCGGACTTGAACCGGCACGGATATAAAAATCCAAGGGATTTTAAGTCCCTTGTGTCTGCCAATTCCACCACCCGGGCAAATTTGGCCTTTTAGGCCAAATTGGTTATTCGTTATGTGTTCTTCGTAGTTAGGTAGCTACAACTTATCAACACTCTGAATGAGTTTTGTTAACATCTTTGAAGCAGCAATACAATTACTACGAAGTTCACTATATTGATTATCAGAGAACTCTCCAAAATGTTTTCCAAGATCAATCAATGGAACACATTCGAAGACAGAACCCTTTGCGATGTTGTAAAAATTTCTCTTTTCTTTGGGATTAGTTCTTCCTGCCCCTTCAGCTATATTTAGAGAAATGCTTGTAGCGGCTCTGCTGAGTTGGTTTATCCAGCTATATTTTCCTCGAACATCTTGAGTGAGAGAATAAACCTTCTTCGCGAATTCAAGAGCTAGCTGGTATACATCCAGTTTCTCAAATATGAAGTGTTGATTATCCATATAATGAACTAACTACGAAAAACTGATAACTATGAACTAATCAGGCCACCAGGCCTGATTTTGAGGCGCGGACCGGATTCGAACCGGTGAATGGTGGTTTTGCAAACCACTGCCTTACCACTTGGCTACCGCGCCTAATGCATGAAATTGTCAAAGAAACCCGCAATTCTCGAGGATTCGGGATGCTATGCGAAGAGTGCCGCCCTGTCAATAAATTTATCCAACCATTTCAACGGGTTTCAGATGGTTTTAGGCTTGACATCTCTTGAAAAGGGGACAATATATTATGCGAACCATAGAGGTGATGAATGGTGGATTTAGAAGAAGTTGTGGATCCAAAACCGATTGATTCGGCCGGCGGCAATCGACCTCCGAAGGGAGAGGGTTCCATAGATACAAAACCTTCAAAAAATGTCGTTCAGGTGATCGAATCGCTAAAGAAGGGGGCTGAGTTTAAGCCGAAGAAAAAGGTCGCTGCGAAAAAAAACAGCAAGCGTCCGTCGAAGAAAAAAGTACCACTCAAGAGAAAGGCTGCTCCTAAGAAAGCCACAAAGAGGGCGGCACCGAAGAAAACAACCCCTTCCAAGAAGAAAGTAACAAAGAAGAAGAGCGGTCCTCCTACGAGAAAGATTCCGATTGTTCCAGAGGCACAAGAAATTCCAAAACGACGCCTCATTCCCACGTCACTCACAAATCTAGTTTTATTTACAATCATATTTAGTGTCCTAGTTGCTGCGCAGATTACGATTATGCATATCGAGCGTCAGCAAAAAATTCCACTGAGGGTGGCGCCAATTCAGATTACGGCGGAAGAGCCTGTAGATGGCTTTGAAGTTCCGGAGTCTGGAAGTGGGGAAGTTTCCGCCGAAGGCGGACCAGCCTCTGGCTGGGATGATGATAAGGACGTAGTTGTTGGGGAACCAGAAAAAATCGGGGAAGCTAAAGAAGATGTAACAGAGGGGCAGGGCGAGAAGGTTTCCACTGTTATAGATGAGGTTACCGATATTGAACCAGAAGCAGAGGAAGATGTGATCGAGGCAGAAGAAGAAAAAGTTGCTGAAGTTCCTGTCAAAAAGAAGGTTGTTGCAAAGAAGACGAGACGTTCTAAATCGACGTATTATCGTCCGGATCCATATACCAATAGTAGCTCTCTTGATTTGGATGGGGCAGCTGCCAGAGAGCAATACAGGGCGGGGAATGTCGTGTTGGTTCCTGTCGCACCGGGAACATCCTCCAAGAAGGTCAAGAAGACGAATCAACCTGTGAAGTCGACATCGTATTCGAGTAGATCTAAAACAGAGCCGGTCGAACGCTCATACGACACAATCGAGGTTAAGAACCTGCATGAGAGATCCTATTCGGATACTCGGAATCCCTGGAACAGTGGGGGATCAATGGATCTCGATAATTCATCCAATCGTTCAAAATATTCTAAAGAGACGGCCAAACGGAGACGTTAAATTTCTAGGGAATCGGGCATGTCGTCACAAATAAAGGCTTGACTCGCTGGTTGTGACCATCTATATACACGCAACAATTTAATGGCGCGGGGTAGAGCAGCTTGGTAGCTCGTCAGGCTCATAACCTGAAGGTCGGCGGTTCAAATCCGTCCCCCGCTACAATGCAAAGAACCCATGTGAAAACATGGGTTCTTTGTATTGTAAGGGGGGCAGGAGGTTGGACTGCTGCTCCGAAGGAGCGCGGTTCGCAATGCTATTCAGAACAGACAAGGTATGTTCTGAAAAATATAATCGATAGCGTAGCAGTACCTAACATTGGTGAGCCGTCGGCGAACAAATCCGTCATTGCTGTGGATCCCCGGAGGGGAAATCCGAGTTGCGAGAGGCCGAAGGCCGAAAAATCCGTCCTATTCTTTCTACTTCATTTCAACACAATTCTTCCCCGACTTTTTAGCGCCATACATCAGATCATCGGCAAGACGGAGAAGGTCGGTTTTCGAAGTGGCATCGTGGGGATACATGGAAATTCCGAAACTTGCTGTGACATTTGTCGGCTTTTCAAGACCGGTGAGGTAAGATGTTTCGCGAATAGACTTAAGAATTCCCTCTGCCTTGGCCTTGGCGGTGTCTCTGTTGATGTCTTGTAGAACAAGGACATACTCATCACCACCATATTTGATCAGAATATCCTTTTTGGATAGGCAGCCTTTCATTGTTTGGCCGATCTCCATGAGTGCCTGGGATCCAGCCAGGTGGCCGTGTGTATCGACGACTGTTTTAAAATTATCGATGTCGACGAAAACAACGGCGAAGCTACCATTGATTCTTTCATGTTTAGCAATGATATCATCGATTCGCATGTAGAGATACCGGGCATTGTATAGACCAGTATACTCGTCGGTGACGGTCAGGCGCTTGATGCGCGTTGTATAATTGGCATTTTCAATTGCAATGGCCGCGTAATCAACCAGAATCTCAAGCGTGGGAAGCTCACTTTCTCGGAATAGGGTGAGGTCTTTAATATTGATCACCTCAATGACGCCCAAAATTTTATCGTGAATTTTCAAGGGGAGAGCGATAATTGACTCGGTTTTGAATCCAGTCATGCGGTCGACATCTCGATTAATTCGCTCATCGCTTGACGCATCCTCGACGAAAACAGGTTTTCCAGTCTTTGCTGCTGTTCCCGCAATACCGACGCCAATTGGGATTTCAACGTCTTTTACTAGGTCTTCTTCGATTCCAACAACAATGTCGAACGAAAGGGTTTCCTTCTTTGGATTTTTGAGAAGAAGTGACCAATTCTGGGCTGGGATCAATTGACTCACCTTTTGCATGATGAGTTTTAGGATCTCTTTAACGTTGTACGTGGAGGTAAGGAGTTTTCCGACCTCCAGGCATGAAAGGAGACTTTCGTTTTGAAAGCGATAAACTGAGGGGTCTTTTTGTTCCATAAAAAACCTACTTTTTACTATTGATTCGTTCGGGTCCAACCCATTCGTCCCACGAAGCGCTGTATCCGTCGTAATGAATCTTCCACTTGTTGTTACCGACTTCGAGAACCTTGGCTGGCCACCAACGACCATGCCACTCTACAACAACAGGGTCGTCTACCTTGAACGATTTTGCTCCGGCCTTGGCAACATCTGTTGATTTTTCAGTCGATCCCTTGAGTTTTTCGGAAGTATCTTTAAGCGTCTTGCCCAGCTC
>CAYWXY010000183.1:0-1796 GCA_964462555.1 uncultured Pseudomonadota bacterium
GAGAATCTCGAATTGAACGGGAGCGACACCCGGTTGCTCACCATCGAGACTAATCAAGACCTCCTCATCCGATTCTACCTCTACACTTCTTGCACGAACGAAACGAACGCTCGGATCCTGAATCAACTTTCCGGAATAGAGTTTTGGCGTAAACGAAACCACATCCCATTTGGATAGTTCCTTTACGATAACAATATCAAATTGTCCGTCATCCGGCCGGGCATCGGGCGCAATATGCATCCCACCGCCATAATATCGGCCATTGGCTACAAAGACCGAAGTCACACTCTCTTCGAGCGTTAAGTCATCAGCCCAAATTTTGACCTGTTTCGGTTTGTATTTCGCGAACGAAATCACCGACGAAAAAAGATATGTGGCAAAACCACCAAAGACCTTTGGGGAATTATTCGTCCGTTCGGCGACTTCGCCCCCAAGCCCCACATCGGCCATATTGACAAAGTATTGTTCCGTCTTATTTCCCTGGTGATCCTTAAAACGAGCGAGACCAACATCAACCTTCTGAGTTCCCCGACCACGAAGCTTCACAATCGCCTCTTCCGGTTCGGTCGGAATCTTGAGCGTCCGAGCAAAATCGGTTCCGGTTCCAGAGGGAAGCAAACCAAGCAAAAGATCAGGATTGGTGAGCTGCCCATCCTTCATGATTCCCTGAACGACTTCATGAAGCGTTCCGTCTCCACCAACAGCAATAATCTTTTCAAAACCATTCTGAACGGCCTTTTCGGCAAGCATCGTCGCCACACCCTCAGCATTTGTAAACTCGTATTCAAATTTTCCAATTTGACGTGCTAGCTTCTCACTCGTCCGTGGCCATCGCTTCATCGTCGCCCCACCGGCCGAATTCGGATTCACAATCACAAATGTCTTTATCTCGTCCCGCTTCTGCATCGCCCTCCTTATATCACACCCTCAGGGTGTTTTACACCCTAAGGGTGTTACAAGATTTCCGTCATTTTTTTGACGGGGAGGGGGTAAAATTGACTCTTTTTCGGGGTTTTTGGGGTAAATATCACCCACCAACATCTTGAAATTCTTAATATTATCAAGTGTGTACAAAAAAACCGAGCTCGACCTCCATTGGCACAAACCTTGCTTCCTTAAGAAGGCTGAGGGGATGTATATCCCTATCGGGGGAAGGAGATCGATGAAGAAAAAACGGGGAGCGTCAACCGGGAAGATCAACTTCATGAAGAAGTTGATCGAAAAGTGTATGGAGGCAAAAGAGCTCAGGCCAAACGAGATCTACATCTTTAATGTCTTCGCCAAGCATGGCTGTTATCAGATCATGATCGGACCCGAGTACCCAGCGAAACAGTGCAAGGAACTTCACCTCGCCCCGCACACTCGACGCTTGGAGATCAATGGATCGCTCTACAACCTATTCGTCAGTCCCAAAGAAATTTCAACATCCCCCAACCACGAAGATATCAAAATGAACCTTCGCGGCTCTGTAATCATGAAAAATGTTCTGATCCATATTGTCGAAAAGAACGGCGAAAGTGCCGAAGTTGAAATTCGTCACCACGAAATGAAAAACATCCAGGTCAGACGTCGTCTGAAGTTTATCAATCATGCAGGAGAAGATCTCGTCAAGAAACACAAGGCCAGCGGTCAACTCGCCAAAGAAACCTATCGAATTATCAGAGAAGATATCTTGTCGGCCCTCACAAAAAAATAAATTACAAGCTCCAAACCACAAATCACAAACAAATTCCAATACCAAAATCACAAACTATACGTTTGGATATTTGTAATTTGTATATTGTTTGTGGTTTGTA
>CAYWXY010000183.1:1896-4043 GCA_964462555.1 uncultured Pseudomonadota bacterium
AATCACAAACTATACGTTTGGATATTTGTAATTTGTATATTGTTTGTGGTTTGTAATTTCAGAACAACCTATATTATTTTAATCTAATTTTCAACTCATCAAGCTGTCCGCTATCGACCTCCGATGGTGCATCGGTCATCAGATCAGCGGCGCTCGTTGTCTTCGGAAAGGCGATCACATCGCGAATCGACGGCGCACCCGAGAGAAGCATCACCATCCGATCAAGACCAAACGCAATCCCCCCATGAGGCGGAGCACCATACGTTAAGGCCTCAAGTAAGAAACCGAATTTCTTCTCGGCCTCATCATCGGAAATATTGAGTGACTTAAAAACCTTTTTCTGAAGATCCCGATTATGAATCCTGATGGAACCGCCACCAATCTCATTGCCGTTCAAAACCATGTCATAGGCCAGTGACCGAACCTTTTCGGGTGATTTATCAAGAAGATCCAGGTCCTCCGGATGCGGCGACGTGAACGGATGATGAAGCGCCACAAAACGTTTATCGTTCTCGCTCCACTCGAGAAGTGGAAAGTCGGTGACCCACAAGAGATCAACCTGATCCTCTGAATAGACCTCAAATCGTTTCCCAAGATTTAGACGCAACGCCGACAGCGCCGCATTCACAACACCAACTTCATCGGCCACCAGAAGAATCAGATCCCCTGCGCTCGCATCAAATATTTTGATAATTTCGGCTTGCCCCTTCTCATCCAAAAACTTGGCCGGCGTTCCAGTGAGTCCCTTATCTTCAACCTTCATCCATGCCACACCCTTGGCACCCACGGGTTCCACGATTTGTCCAAGAGCATCCAGCTCCTTGCGAACCATCTCGGCCTTACCCGGAATCTTAAAACCACGAATCACACCGCCCGACTTGATCACACCCGCAAAGATCTTGAATTTTGTCCCCTGAAAGAGATCTGTCACCGTCTTAAGAGTCCACGGAATCCGTCGATCTGGACGATCATTTCCATATTGGTCGACCGCTTCCTGATATGTCATCCGATCGACCGGCGTCGAAATCTCATGACCGATCGTCTCCTTCCAGACGGTCGTAATCAACCCTTCCATAATTTCATAGATCATCTCGGGCGTAACAAATGACGCCTCAATATCAATCTGCGTAAATTCGGGCTGGCGATCAGCACGCAAATCCTCGTCACGAAAACATTTTACAACCTGAAAATAACGGTCCAAACCTGAAACCATCAAGAGCTGTTTAAAAAGCTGTGGCGATTGCGGCAGGGCATAAAAATAACCCTTTTGCAGACGCGACGGCACCAAATAGTCCCGCGCACCTTCAGGCGTCGACCGCGTCAGCATCGGCGTCTCAACCTCAACAAAATTGTTTTCCGTTAAATAACGACGGGCCACCTGCACCGCCTGGTGACGCAAACGCAACGTCTTCTGGTTCGATAAACGCCGAAGATCCAGATAACGATATTTGAGCCGAAGCTCTTCCGAGGCCTTCACCTCTTCCTCAACCACAAAGGGCGTCGTCGCCGCCTCGTTCAAGACCTCCATCTCGCTCGCAACAACCTCAATTCCACCAGTCGCCAAATTCTCATTCTTCTGTTCTTTTTTAACAACCGTCCCCTTGATACCAATCACAAACTCGTTCCGAAGCTTGGATGCCCGCTCATGAAGCTCTCCATCCTTCTCTTTATCAAACGCAATTTGTGTAATCCCATCGCGATCGCGAAGATCGACAAAAATAAGGTTCCCGAGATCTCTCCGAACAGAGACCCACCCCATCAAGACAACCTCTTCACCATCATTCTTCTCGGTCAAATCGTTACAATAATGTGTCCGCCTATTCTTTTCTATAAATGACATATTCCTCTCCTACGCACGCGCAAAGTGCTTGGGCAAATCTTCGATTCGAATCTCGCTCTGTTCGCGCGTTTCCATGTTTCGAATAACAACCGTTCCACTCTCAATCTCTTGATCACCCGCAATCACCACCGTGTGCGCCGAAAGACGATCTGCAAGACGCATCTGCGCCTTCAGTGAACGCCCCTCATAATCCCACTCCACATTCACGCCACTCGAACGGAGATGTTGGATCACAGGAACCAGCATCTCAGTCGATTTCTCACCCAGGAGTGCAAAGAAGATCCGATCAGGCGTCAAATCGGGCATC
>CAYWXY010000184.1:0-4037 GCA_964462555.1 uncultured Pseudomonadota bacterium
GAAACTTGCAGAAAAAGCCGAGGCGGCAGGCATCTCCAACCAAAACACCCGCTAGGATGTTCTTTCAGCGGACCGAGTTCTCGATTTTTGAGTGGTGTTTATACGTAACGTTATAATAAAAGGCACTGTTGTGATGGTCAGCTTTTCAAAGGGCGATACAAATCAATAGTTGTTGAATCGGACAGCTATGCACTTGAGCTTATCAGATATACCCATAGAAATATTTTCGATGTCGTTTTCACTGTTCAATCGGCCCGAAAACCATTTATGCGACCAGCTGTCCGCAAATGTGTGGAGCGCGATCCCCATACTGATGGGGCGTGAGGCGGTATCCGTTTCACCGCAGGCATGATCCCATACCATATGCGCGAATTCCGAGCCCGGTGACGTGAGAAAAGTGTCCCCCGGTTTTCGTATGGGTCTTGAGGGTAGAAAATGAAAGGAGATGTATATCCTTTTCTGTACAGACCAGTCAAAGGCTTCGAGCCCGTAATGTGCGGTTCTCACCGGCTCGAAGATCATCTCTCCTACCTGAAAAGGCTCGCTCTCTGTGGAGTCATCCACATATTGGGAGGCGTAGGCGATGGTTAATGCCTCCTTTTCATTGAAACCGCCGGCCCGGGCCAGTACGGCAATGCCGTAAAAATGAAGGTCGGTTTTCAGATCTATCCTCCCCGGCCTAAAACCTGCCCATCCTGTGAAGATAATGGTAGGCCACAATTCCTGCTGTGGTAGAGAGATTCAAACTGCGAACCTTGCCCCAGATCGGTATGGCATAGCAGGGATAAGATTTTCTGATGGAGGAGGGCAATCCCCTGGTTTCCTGCCCAAATAGAAGGTAGTCTCCCCGGTGTATTTCCGCCTCGGTGTAGGGCGTGGATGCATGGCGGCTGAAGGCCACCATCTTCCCATTTCCGTCCAGATGGGCCAGGAAGGCTTCAAAATCAGGGTGGTGGCGGACATCGACCTCGTGCCAGTAGTCTAAGCCGGCCCTCTTCAGATGTCTGTCATCGACCTTGAAACCCAGAGGATGAATCAGGTGCAGCCGTATTTCAGCGGCCCCGCATAACCGGGCGATGTTTCCGGTATTGGCCGGTATTTCGGGCTGATAAAGGACTACATTGAGGTAGGGATCCTTGAGTGTTCTGTGTTTTATCCTGGAAATATCACGCGTCATGGAAAAATCATAATTCAGTCGTTTGCGGGCAAAGAAGTTCCCTGTTCAACGGGGTTTTTCACAGGATGAGATTAAGGGTCTCTCTGCTATTCGAGAAGTAGTTTTTTTCGGTCGATTTCATAACCGTTTCCAACCCGTCGCAACTCCAGGTTGAAGTCCACTCCTTGCCTGGAAAGCTTGTTAACGCCGTTGATAGTGTAAAACTGGAGATATTCAGGTTCGTATGGGGCCTCATAAAGCTTGATGTCTTTGTGTTCCTTTCCCTGCAGGGCCTTCCGTTTAAGAAATTTATAGTCGTAAACTTTCTTGAAGGTAACGTCGCCAATGGGACCATAGTTGATTTCGTCTCCGTAGAGCCAGTCATAAAAATCTTTCCGGTTATTTTGTGCCCATATCTCCTGGGCTACCCGCGACTTGGTATGGCGAAAGGCAATATAGTACTGGACGCCCATTACCTGATCGTTGCCGTCGCCTTTCAGATCAAACACGTCGTAGAGATGAGAGAGACTCCGGTAGTGCATGATCCCTTCCATATCCTTCGAAGTGGAGGGAAGCATTTCCCTGGATTCTGTCAGGTGGCCGGCATTGAGACGTGTGCAGCCATGGGAAACAGGGCCCCGGCTCGCAATGGCGACGCGTTTGTACGGTTTTCCGCTGCGGCTTCCCTCGGTGATCTTCCTCCATTCTTTTGGCAGCAGCTTGTGCCCGGGTATCCAGCAGCTAATGCCGGGGTTATGGATAGCGTTGTACGCCCTGCCGCCCCCATACTGGTAGGGGAGCATTGGCATCATCCCGTAATAACCAGCTGAAGATATATAGTCTACCGTTCCCAGGAATCCCCTGCCATGCTTGCGGGGGATCAGCGACCAGACACCGGTGGTCGTGTACATGGGGATCACGTGTCCGTTATAGGTCGTGGTGACGTCATATGTGCCGGCAGGATATATTGACGTGAACTCGTAATAATTCAAAACGCCGTTCTTAATGGGATAGATGTTGTCGGTAATGGAGTTGAAAAACTCCTCTGCGAGAGGTCTGAAGGCAGCCATGCTGTCTGATCGGGCCAGATGTTCGAGGCGTGCGAAGACGGTATCCTGTTCTTTACTCAGCTGGTGCAGGAAAATACGATGGGGGAAAAAGTCGTTAATAAGGTCCAGTTTGGCCTTCAGGGTCTTCGGCTTCGGGGAATCCTTTAGCAGCTTTGCAAAATCCTCTGACATCTTATTGAAATCTTTCTGTATATGAAATAGACGTCCCGGAGCCAGCTTGTCCATATAGGTCAGATTCAGCTTTCGCCATTCCTCGGGCGTCATGTCAGCCCTTTTCCTGACAAGGTCATGCAATTTATCTTTCATCACTTTTTCATGATATTTTTCCCAGGACGTGTTGGCTGTCAGCTTAATGATCTTCCTGTCAATAACCTCCTTGTAGAGATCGTGCCGAGCCACCTGATCGGGTAAGTAGTTGTCAATGGTCTTATCCGGAAGGATCATGCGAATGCGGATCTGATTGCCTCGCCCCATATGTATCTTTATCCGTTTTTTATCCTGTACTCGCGGGACAAACCCGGTATAAAAGTTGGGGTCATAGTTGTTGAAGAATACCCCGTAGGGCTGACCGTTGGTCCACCGATCTCGGCTCAGTGCAGAGGAAGACGCGGGGAGTATCGACATTATCAACAAAACGAAACAACTCGTTAAACATATTTTTTTCATCATCTGTTATCTCCTTTGGCGTTTGTTTGATGGTCGCATCTTTCAACTGGTCTATAATAGTTATTCTTCCGTTGTCCCCAGGTTTGATATTACCCCCGAGGTGTTTTATGTATTCTGCCAGAATGTTTCTTTGAAAGGTCGAGGAATTGAACCTGTCAACGGCCTTCAGAAAAATCTTATACCCGTCGCCTCCTCCTCCTAAGTAGGAATTGGTTACGATTTTGTAAGTCCTGTCCGGATCAATCGGCTTCCCGTCTATGAGGATATTCTCACATCTTCCTGTGCCACGGTTTATGGTAAGACTAACACCATAAGATACCTGCGGAAAGGCACCGTCACCCGGCTGTAAGGTGGCCACGTGGTCAAAGAGCGCCTTAACGTCATTACCTTTCAAACTCAGGACAACCGCAGTGCTGTCAAAAGGGAGTATGCCAAAAATAGTCTTCTTTTTGATTGACCCTTCAGGGAGATCAGCCCTGATAGCGCCCCCGTTTTGAAACGCGAAATCGGGGTTGAATTTTCTCATGTACCACAGCAGGGAATCGGCAACAAGGTCTCCTAGAGCGGTTTCCCTCTTTCTCACTTCCTTGCTTGAAAATGTCCTCTCTGCATAGCCGATTCTCTCATATAAGAATGCCTCGACCTTATCAACGTAGGGCTGCAGCAATCTCAGCAGTTCCTCGTCCTCCTTTATCTCTTTGCCGATGAAACGATAGTCAGTGGTTCCATCAGATTTTCTTACTAATTTTTTAAGGTTAATGGGAATCAATTCCATTTCAAAATCGATCACCTTTCGGTCCTGTATCCAGAGATCGATTCTTCCTAAAACAAGCCCCAGGTGCCATGCCTCCACGATCAATGTTTGATGATCCGAATCGGTGGCATCTATTATGATTGGTGCATCGAGTTTCGTATCGGTGTTGCCATCGACAATGAGATCAATGCCCTCTATCCGGGTTGCTAACCTCTTGGAGCCCCTGTCATATCCCTTGTAGATGCCCAGATGTGTCAGGGCAATAACGATATCCGCCTTTTTTCTCAGCTCGGGAACCAGCTTTCTTGCCACCTCTATCTCATCTTCAATCAGGATTTCCTTGATATGTTTCGGGTTTCCGGTCGTTTCAGTCTCTTTGGTGGTAAGACCC
>CAYWXY010000185.1:0-2141 GCA_964462555.1 uncultured Pseudomonadota bacterium
CCTGATCCGGCATGACAGACCGCTCGACGGGACTGACTTGAAGCAGAAGAATCTCACATTTGGCCTGGATGCTATGGATCCTGTTGAGAAAGTGGCGACGGGACCCATGACACCGGTGACACCGGATGAGCTGGGCCCGGCCACTCCGAGTGGTTCGGCAGATTTGGATACGATCACGAACGATTCACCGGGCCAATTCCCGGTTGGAGAGAGATGGATCACGTGGACAGCAACGAGTACAGATGGTCAAACGGCTACAGTCAAGCAAAAGGTGACGATCATTGATGGACCACCTGAATTGGTCCCACCACCAACCGTGACAAAGATCGCGCCCGACAAGAATGCATTGACGAAGCTATCACCGGATGAACTCGGTCTTCCGGAGAAGAGCTGGGACGCCGTTGACGGTGATATTCAGGCAACAAATGATGCACCAGCTGCGGGATTCCCACTGGGCGAAACGACTGTCACGTGGAAGGCCGTCGACAGTGCTGGCAACGAGGTCACAGCAACACAGAAGGTTGTCATTACCGAGAAAGATGGCCCGCAGGCATTCGCCAAAATTCCACTACCCGATCTCAAGGCGATTGAGTTTACGAAACAGATGGAGTTTGTTGTGGCAAAGGTGGTTCCTGTTGATGGACCTAAGGGAATTGGTGTTATTGATGAGATGATTGCTGAAACAAAATCTGAAATCGAAAAGGCCTATCCACTAAGTGAATACCCACATGGCGTACCGCAAGGATCAGTACTCAAGATGACGTTCATCGGGCATGCATCACCCGAGGGCAAGCAGAGCAGTAACCAGTCGCTCTCAGCCGGTCGGGCTCCAACGGTTGCCAGCCTCATGTCCGAGAAGATGAAACAACTCAAGACACAGGGCATTGAGCCTTTCAGTAAATTAGAATTTAATGAAGACCACTTCCATTCGTTCGGTCGTGGAGAAAGTGAACCGCTGGATACGTATGGGCTACCTGTCAGCAAACCCTTCGGTGGATATGAGAATGACGGAGCCAATAAGAAGGGTGACAATTATCAACTCTGTGTTGGTAGCTCCAAGGCTAAAATGAATGTCGGCAGAAATTGCGCCCCAGATAAGATCGTCACGATCGATCTCCCGGGATCACGCCGCGTCGTTGTGAAAGTGGAGGTCTACCCACCCGGAACGAAGATTGAAAAGCCTTCGTACCAGGATATTTCTCAGTCCGAGCGTGAGGCGGATGCGGTCTTGGCTAACAAGGTCATTGACAAACTCCACAAGACAAAATGGTACAGGCGTACCAAGGGAATCAAACGCTTCTACTATTCGAAGGCCGACAATACGTTCCATATGGTCATCGATAAGAAGGGATTTGAGTCGAATCTTGGAAAAATTCAAAAGGGATTCATTCGGGAACTCAACAAGGCCCAGAGGAAACTAAAATCACAGTTTAGTTCCGGATGTACACTCAAGGTCTGGCTCTTCTACAAGAATCGTCCACAGTCGGATGACCATTACATTGGCCGTCTCAAATCTGACTTCTTCAAGTTCGGCATGTGGCAGGGACGCTTTGATGTTGGACTAAAGAATAAGACCTACAAGAAGTCAACGGCCATTGCCGCGTTGAAACAAGAGGTTGCCAAACAGCAGCAGGCACTGGGTGAGATGCTCAATAAACAAAAGATTGAACTGGGCGGTGGTTATTCGGCCATTGCCATTCCGGTCAAAGACCCGAGCGATCTGAACCTTGCCGAGTTCGCCGCGATCAATGCCGCGACGAAGCGATTCAAAGGCCAGGGAAAAGAGATGTCACTCTACATCAACTTCAATGGCGGATTTTCTGAATCAAGTGCCGTTTCGATAGCTAACTCGATTCGGTCGACGTACCCGAAACTGGCAAATGTCTTTACGACGACGGATACACGTTACGGCTCATATGTCGTTATCGTCGCGGGTGATCAAGCCATCGATCTTGAGGCCAACGAACAGACCGATATGCGCCAAAAGATCTTTGATGATCTGATGAAATAGAAGTGTTGTTTTGAATGGATTAGGCCGGGGACCCCTGAGATCTCCGGCCTTTTCTTTTTATTTATTGGGGAGTTAGGCTATTTGAATTTGTGAATTTGGCTTTACAGTGATTTCGAACTGTGGTACGCCC
>CAYWXY010000185.1:2241-4016 GCA_964462555.1 uncultured Pseudomonadota bacterium
GGCTATTTGAATTTGTGAATTTGGCTTTACAGTGATTTCGAACTGTGGTACGCCCCTCTTTCACGTGATTACAGTCATTTTCCGGGTTTTGTACGTCATCCCCCGCGTCAGCCAGAGGCTGATCCGCCTTTGGCGGAAAAGCAGGAATGACATACAGATAAGATCCGGGGGATAAGGGGTCTAAACATAAAAAGGAGAAGAAGACGATGACACATGATCCAAAGACGATTCAACCTGCAGATGGAAAACTCGGCATCATGCTGGTCGGCCTCGGAGCCGTTAGCACAACATTTATTGCCGGTGTTGAGGCAATGAAAAAGGGAATTGCCCGCCCCTATGGTTCTGTCACACAGATGGGAACGATCCGCCTCGGAAAGCGAACCGAGCACCGGACGCCCTTGATCAAGGATTTTGTACCCATTGCCGATTTAAACGATATTGCCTTTGCGAGCTGGGATATTTTTGAGGATAACGCCTATGAGGCCGCCTGCAAGGCTCAGGTTCTTGAAAAGGAGACGGTAAATCAGCTCAAAGATGAATTATCTTCTATCAAGCCCTACAAGGCCGTCTTCGACCAAGAATATGTCAAGAACCTGAATGGCACGCACGTCAAGAGCGGCCCATCGAAGATGGATCTGGTCCGTCAATTGACTGAGGATTTCGAGAATTTTAAGAAGACGAGTGGTGCCAGCCGTTTGGTTATTGTTTGGTGTGCATCGACCGAGGTCTTCACGAAGCCGACTGATACACATAAAACGATTGAAGCCTTCGAGGCAGGTCTTGAAAAGAACGATCCATCGATTGCCCCAAGTCAAGTTTACGCTTATGCCGCGCTTAAGAGTGGTATTCCTTTCGCGAATGGTGCTCCGAACTTGACGACCGATTGTAAGGCGTTGGACGCCCTGGCCCATCGCGAAGGCGTTCCGATCTCGGGCAAGGATTTCAAGACCGGTCAGACACTGATGAAGACGATCATCGCACCGGGACTTCGTTCACGCCTGCTCGGAATCAAGGGCTGGTTTTCGACGAATATTTTGGGGAATCGTGATGGTGAGGTTTTGGATGATCCGATGTCGTTCAAAACGAAGGAAGAGAGCAAGCTCTCTGTTTTAGACACGATCCTGCAGCCCGAACTCAACCCTGAACTCTATGGCAATATTTATCATAAGGTTCGCATCAACTACTACCCACCGCGCGGTGATGAAAAAGAGGGTTGGGACAATCTCGATATCTTTGGCTGGATGGGATACCCGATGCAGATCAAGATCGACTTCCTCTGCCGTGATTCGATTCTGGCCGCTCCATTGGTGTTGGATTTGGCGCTCTTTATGGATCTCTCGAAGCGTTCCGGCCTCTCCGGTATTCAAGAGTGGCTCTCGTTCTTCTACAAGGCACCGATGGCCGCCGAGGGACTCTATCCCGAGAACAACCTCTTTATCCAAGAGATGAAGATGAAGAATACGCTCCGTTATCTCATGGGCGAAACCGAAATCACACATACGGGGATGGATTATTATGAATAACTAGTTCCGAAGTGGGGAAGTTACAAGTTAGGAAGTTATTTTTAAAGACCCGTAAGGATAAACTCTTTACGGGGCTTTTTTTAGATATTTTATGAAGCCATGTAACATTTTGAGAATTTCTTCGAGACTCCCATATAACTCACTGAACTCATCATTTGAGAGATATGATCTATCTCGAGCTATGTACAGATGACTCTGTAGTTCACTCGTTGAACCCAGTGCAATATAGAGAAAGTAGATGAACTCCTTACG
>CAYWXY010000186.1:0-4007 GCA_964462555.1 uncultured Pseudomonadota bacterium
ATTCTCAAACTTGGATTTCAATAAATTTAGTCTATTTTCTCGCACCATTATATTTTTCCTCAGTTATGTTGTTGTCTGTCATTCAGACAGGCTACCGCCGATGAGGTTTTGTTAACCCCTTACAATTCAATAGGTTGTATCTTCGTCTGTTATTTACCACATTTACTTCTTACTCTTCCTTAATACCGTTTGAAGAGTCTTTCTACGCTACCAAGGCAATATCTTTACAACTGATCATCGCCTTCATTTGTCTCTCGTGAATCTTCAACAAAACCTGAACACGACCATCGGCAGAAACCGGCTTATCTAGAACGCCTACGAGATCCTGAAGCAGGCCCCGCTTTACCTTCACTTTCCTACCAACTCGCATTGTGTTTTGCTCTAGCACCTCAGTTGAATTGAGCCGCTCTTTAATCACATGAATGACGCTATCATCGAGGGGTATCGGACATTCTGGAGTCCCAAGCACCTTATTCACACCTCTTGTATATTTCACCAAATGGTAGTTGTGAGCCTCCTTCAGATTCCAACGCAAAAAAATATAGTTTGGAAACAAAGGTCTGTACCCCCTAGATAAGCTCTTTACTTTTGGATTAAGTGTCTCCAATCCGGCAATATTTAGCTGTTTGCATACGACATCTTCTTTTTGTGGCTTCGTCTGAACAACGTACCAATTAAACATGAGCACCTCCATCGTTTCCCCAAAGGAGGAGCATCTTGTCCTTGTGAAGTTTGCCGTTCATCCCCACCAGTTCATTCTGAGTCAGAAAGAGCGCCCTGATCTTTCTATTGATCAGTCCTTCTGTCTTTGAAATCAATTTGTGGATAGGATCTGTTTCTAGATTTCCGACTAACACCAAATCAATAACACCACTATCGACACCACGGGCATAATCTCCGGCGATATAGGCTGCTTCTAAATTTCCGATATCTGGAAAGAAATTATAAATCTGGTGCAAACCAGTCATTTTTCTTGAAATGCTATGAAGTTCTGGAAAGAGAGAATGTTCAGTATTTGCAGAATAATATTTATTTCTCCCATGTTGCTCGATCTTTAGGAGCTTTGCTTCAACCAATCGATTCAATTCAACGCGGACAGCATTTGTTGATCCACCAAACTCGCTTGCAATCTCCCGAAGGTATGCACGCGAACTCGGATTCAAAAAGAACCGAAGCAACAATCGAATTCTGGCCTTGGATGTGATGATCGATTCCAGCAAATGGGTTCCCCTATTTTGAGTAAGGATTTTGCACGTAATTAGCATAAGTGCTTGTGATGTCAATATTAATGTCAAATGATCTGCATACCCATAACGGCGCATAAATGGTTTTATTAGGAATCTTTCCTATTTATTTTTAGTTGCCACTGAAACAAACTCCATTTACAATGCTGTGCCTGTCTGGAGGCATTATGCGAATATGCATTATTGGGGGCGGAATCGTTGGGCTGAACATCGCCTACACACTTGCCACATCCAAAATGTTAAAAAACTCGGAAATCTACCTTTTTGAAACCGAACCCTATCTTGGCCACCACGCAAGCTCCCGGAATAGCGAAGTTATCCATGCAGGATTGTCTTATCCCGAGGGATCCCTAAAGGCTAGACTATGCATTGAGGGTAAATATCTGACGTATGACCTTCTTAAAAGGCTAAATGTCCCGGTTAACCGCTCGGGCAAATGGATTATCGCGATTAATGAAGATGAGCTTGAGGCGCTGGAAAAGATGGCCGCCAATGCGCATAGGTGCGGTGCTACCGAGGTCTCCATGAGCAAGCCTCGGGAGGCCCTAGCAGCTGAACCGAGTCTCCAAAACATCACTGGTGCCGCCTATTCCCCCACTTCGGGCATCATGGATACCGCCGCTTATATCAAAGCCTTAGAAGTAGCCCTTTCCAACCTTAACAACGTCAATCTGATATTTCCATGTAAAATCGACTGGTTAGGCAACGATCAACTGCTTTCTGAACGTGGCGAAATGGAATATGACATAGCAATAAATGCCGCCGGACTCTTTGCCGACGATATCTACCGATCTGCAGGGGGCACCAAAAAATACCAAATTATTCCCTACAAGGGTGAATATTATACTTGGCGAAGCGGAAGAATAAATTCTCTCATCTATCCAGTCCCTCAAAAATTCCTGAAGGCCAATCAAAACGATCCTACAAAAATGGGGAATTTTGGAATCCATCTCCACCGATCTCTGGCCGGTGACCAACTCCTTGGACCCTCGCTTATCGAAATGACTCCGGACAGAAAGCTCGATTATTCCATCGAAAACGGTCCCGATTATTTTGCAGATGCAGTTTCAGGTTATCTCAAAAACGTAAAGACTGAAGATCTCCAACCCTTTCAGGCCGGAAATCGTGCAAAGCTTTTTCTGGGCAACAAACCGATCCCAGATTTTCAAATCTTTCGTGAGGGAGATATTATTCATCTATTGGGAATTGAATCGCCAGGCCTCACCTCCGCCCCAGCGATTGCGAAATACGTTCACAATTTAATCTGAGATTAACAGCTCGTTAATTGAAAACAAGTAATACAATTCCAAATGCAAATATTAGCACTGTCATCAAATGTTGGTAAACAATGTTGTTCGATTTTTTAAAGAGGGCGTTTCCGACAAACAAATAAGTGAACAACGACACTAGAACTAATATTAATTCATATTTATAATAGACCATCCTTCCAAAAAGCAGAAGAACTATAATTTGCGATATCGCCATCAAGGAATAACCATAAGCTATATTGGTCCTGATTCTACTCTTCTCGCTGAAAACCGAACTCGCAGCTATAGTTAGCGGAGCTCCTCCCATATTGGATAAACCATGTAACAGACCGGTAATAGCCAGCACTAATCTCGTATTCTTTTTAAAAAACCTATGCAATTGACTGTTAATTCGACCTGAGAACCTGACCAAACTAGTTAGAACCAACATTACGCCTACAAAATATTTGATATCCACATCCAATTTAAATAAAAGTAGAATAATCAAACCCAGGACAACGAAAGGAAGGACCATTAGGGGAAGAGTTATTTTCCATTCTTCAATCTCTTTTCTTCCCTGAACAATCTGCGTCAAACTCACAACCAGCGAGCATGGCAATAGTATACTCAAAGTCTCTTCGTAACTATAGCCCAAGAGCAGAAACGTCGGCGTTCCAAAAACAAGCAACCCGACGCCAAATATCGACTGAACTACCGCGAATAGTAATATGATGACAATTTCAATCATTGGAGATGTCTTGAACGTTACCTACAATAAGAATGACTACCCATTCAGCTCACTTGTTTTTCCAAGCTGTTGACTCATTATCTCTAGAACATGTGGATCCAGCTCGATCCCCGAACTCTTCTGCAGGTTATACAAACTCTTCCACGTTCCGATATCGCTCCAACCAATAGTGCAAGGGATCGTCACCACACGCTCTGACTTTTCCATTACACCGTAATCGATCGATATCGATTCCGTCTCTTTGAAGAACGCATTAATCTGTCTATCGACGACATATTTGTTGAGAAGCCCTTTCATATCCGGAAGATATTTTTCAATCTCACTCAAGATCATCGAGGCCTTCCAGAGAAACATTCCACTATTCCAAACATAGTAACCTTCGCTAATGTACTCCCTAGCTTTCGGAATAGCCGGCTTTTCTACAAAACGATCAACCGTATAGACATTCCACTTCCCGTCTGGATCATCCTCAATCAACCGATCCATCTTGATATATCCATAGCAATCGGCTGGCCAGGTCGGCTTAATTCCCAATGTTACCAACACATCTCGCATTCTAGCGATATAGATAGCTCGCTCAATCACCTTTTCGTATTCCTCTTCCATCGTAATAACATGGTCCGACGGAAGCACCATCATGATAGCATCATTATCCTTTTCATGAATCACTGCAGAGGTATACGCGATACATGGGGCTGTGTTCTTTTTTGCCGGTTCGCCAATAATATTTTCGACCGGAACGTCAGGGAGTTGATCACGAACCAGCTC
>CAYWXY010000187.1:0-3995 GCA_964462555.1 uncultured Pseudomonadota bacterium
GAGATCTCAACCTTTTTTGCCTTTTTTCCACCTGTCGTCACCTTGCTCACATAGATGGCAAAAAGATCCTTCCCCTTCTCCACTGTCTCAACATGTTTCATCGGAACCGCCGCAACCTTATTTAATTTAACAACAACAATAACCTTCATCTTGGTCAAATCTTTATCGACCGTAATGTAGTAACACTCCTGCTGTCCATATACGGTTGGACAATGTTTATCCGGGTGGTCACGATTGATTCGTTCGGTCAAATCTTCAACCTGAAGCTGTCCAACCATTAACTTGATATCAAGACTGCCATCCATCCGATGGGTCTCAGGTGTTAATTGCTTAATTTCTCGATGGATCGGTATGCGCTTATGGATTTCACATGTCTCAAGTCCCTTCTTTATATCTTCCACCGTAATCATTTGACTGCTCGTCAATTCAACAGCGTCGGTACCACTAATATGAACAGGGACTGTATAATAGATTTTATAATCTCCGGTGCTAAAAGAATCGATGAGCTTAACATGCGACGTTTCGATCTGACCCGTATAGCCACCCACATCGCTATACGTGAATTCAATCAGGTCACCCCCAAAATCATGAACGACTTCGTAGAGCCCGGTTCCCGCCGCCTGAAAGGTCTTGCATCGCCCACTCACACAACCAAGATAGGCCCCCGATGCATTATGCAGAAAACTATCAATATTTCCCTTTTCGCGCGGACTTGGCCCACCAATAAGAGCGGTGGCTAATTTGCCAGGCGTGTCATAATAGTAGGACATCATCAAATAGGCTGGAAACGATTCTTCGAGACGATACTCCGAAACATCATCTTCCAATTGGCCAAAAGAACGGACCCAACGTTCTTTAATATCCCACTGAAGAACTGCCGTTAACGGATAACAGGTCGCCTTCATATTAATTCCCATTGTCTTCTTAATCTCCGCCTTCCAATCCTTCATGTATTGACAAGGGTCACCCTTCGCAAAAAGAATTGCCGGGGAAAAGAGAACAAATATGAAAATGATTATCGCCTTCTTCATGTCTACCTAATATTTTATCGCACCTCTTGAAATTGCCTTTATCACCGACCGAAAGACACGCACAATCGTCTGCGTTTCCTTGTGGCGCATCGCCTGTGAATCGGAATACGTAAACGTATCATTCAAATCACCCTGCTTCGTCTTAATCTGAATGGTAAAGTTTTGGCTTCCCGGAGGAAGGCGACCAGGGCTTGACTTGGCCGTCCAATATTTATCATCAACCATTGTCTTAAATATGGTCTCGATACTTGGCTGATCAATGGTCCCCTGAAAATTTTGCGACTTTTTTCCAATCTTCGATGAAATCGTTGTGGCACCACTGCCTAAAATAGTCAGCGTTGTCGGACCGCTCTTATATATAATCGTAATATCCCCGGCCGGCCGCTTACCCGAAAGAACCTCCTTAAGAACCGTGCCCGGATTCGCCACGGCCGAGAGAGAAAATAATGCAATCGAGATGAAAAGGAAAAACGAAATGATCTTGATAGATTTCATGGGAATCAAATCTACCACATCCCAACTTTGTTACAATATCTAAAGTCGTCCCTGTTCATTGGAAAATGGGGCCATTTGGGGTGTCGGATAACGATATTTTGGTGGTTTCAGGCCTCCGAAATAACTATTATAGCTAATAATAACGAGTGGTTATGCGCAATATACCGAAAAGGACCCCTGTTCATTAAAAAAGATGAAAAAGCGCAACTTTGGGGTCCTGGCCAACCGATAATATATGTAACGGGGAGAGATGGTCTTATGAATTCAATTTATGATTATTTAGATTATCGGGAGTTTTTGAAGGATCGTTTCGATCATCTCAAACAGACCAACCCCAATTTCTCGTACCGCTATTTCAACAAAAAAGCAGGCCTCAAATCACCGGGCCATCTCAAGATGGTGATGGATGGTCAGATTAATATCGGCCAAAAGGGGATGTATGGCGTCTGTCGTGGTCTCGGCCTCTCTGAAAAAGAGGGTCGCTTTTTTGAAAACTTGGTTAACTTTAATCAGGCAAAAGAATTCAACGACAAAGATCAATATTACAAAGAGCTCCTGGGAAGTTATCCAGCAAAGCACCCCGAGATCATGGGATCCAATCACTACAAAATTTTTGCCCACTGGTATTATATCTGTATACTGGAATTAATTCGTCTCCACAGTTTTCGTGAAGATGCCTGCTGGATCTCAAAAAAATTAAAACCGCAGATCCCGGTTGTTAAGGTAAAGCGGGCAATCAAGGATCTTCTCGATATGGGATTGATCAAAAGAACCAAAGATGGGGAACTTGAACGAACCGACAAGATGATCGCAACACCCAGCCAGATCCACAATCTTGCCATCATGAAGTTTCAGCAACAGCTGACAAAATTGGCATGGAAGGCTATCGAACGCGACCCATCCAAAGATCGCGAGAACTCAACAATTACAATCGCGCTCTCTGACGATCAATTTTCAAAAGTAAAAGATAAAATCCAGGAATTTCGTGACGAAATCCACTCACTACTCGAGGCCACCGAAGAGGGGATCAAAACCAATGTGGCCCACATTAATCTACAACTTTTTAAACTCACTTCCGGAGGGAAGTTATGAGGAAACTGATTGGAACAATCTTTTTGACGGCCATGCTTTTGGTCATTGCTGGCTGCAACACCAGCAAGGGCGTTGAGACGCGCACGATCGAGCCAGAACCGATGGAATCGGTCACGATGCAATTGGCAACCGACGGCGAAAGACTTGTCGTTAATGTTGGTGAGAACAACATGGTCACAGTCCACCGCTACGATGAAGAAGGAAATCTGATCGAGAGCGTTGATGGCACAGCTGTCGTTAATGATAATGGCACATTTGAAATTTCTGTTACTTTTTCCGACGGAACAACGGCTATAATCTCAGGCAAAATCGATGAAGACGGCCGACCCTCTGACATCCATCTCTACATTGATGGCAAGGAAGAAGATGCCTCCGTATCACTTGAGTTCGAAGATGACACATCGACTCAACCCAAAGCGGCCACCCCCAAGATTGTTAAAGTCAGCGTTGGTGAAAGTGAAACTCTCGCCCTTGATGAAGATGGCAACGTCCACAGCATTGAAGACGACGATGAACCTGAAGTCATCTTCAGTAACGTGAGTGATATCAGCTCTGGTGACGACTTTTCATGCATTCTAACCACCAACCATAGAGTTCGCTGCTGGAATGTCGGCGGCAGAAACGATCTGACCACGATTAATAGCGGCACTGCCATTGCAATCGAAACCAGCGGGTCAAATGTTTGTGTCACCAATAACAATGACTCGACATGGTGTTGGAATTCACTGGAACTCAACAAGCCAATAGCCATGTTTGATCGGGTGATCAAGGCGTCCATCTCGGAAGACGAAATTTGTGCCCTAGTTTTAGAAGATCGTGGAAACAAAAAGATTCGATGTAAGGATCTCACCACAAACACAATAAAAGTTATAAATGGCTCAAATGTCGCCGACATCGTCTCTGGAGGTCATCATCATTGTGTATTAACCAATACCGGCAATGTCCGTTGCTGGGGAGACAACAGTGAAGGCCAGCTGGGAATTACACAGGGAAGCAACCGTACAGCCCCAACGGATATCGAACACAACATCTGGGGAAGCGAGCTTCGCGCAAGCGCCAACCACACATGCGTTCTAAACGATGGAGACATCTTCTGTTGGGGGCGAGAGGCCGACAAATCGAACACTAACGAACCACGCGAAACCAGCAGTCAAACAGAATTCATCGACTTTGATGCCGGTAATCGACAAAACTGCGCCGTCGACATCAAGGGCGACGTCTGGTGCTGGACCGGCGACACCCCACCCACCAAAATCCAGTTCTAAGAAAACTCACTCGTAACTTCGAATAAGTCCGGGGTCCATAAACCGAGCTCTTCGGAAACGTTCCGATATCAGGGTTCCAAGACGGTCGCTCCAGCCTCCACGATTTCGTATC
>CAYWXY010000188.1:0-1454 GCA_964462555.1 uncultured Pseudomonadota bacterium
CGGTCAAGAAGGGACAAAGGGTTGCAAAGGGTCAGGTTATAGGCTATGTCGGCCAGACGGGACGTGCCACAGGCCCTCATTTGCACTTTGAAGTTCGGCAGGGGGACAAGGCACGAAATCCGTTTTTCTTTTTACCCGAAAAGGGAGCGCCGAAGGTTCGGATGATCACGAAGCGTGAAAAGAGAGAGGCGGTTAAGGAAGTTCCAGAAACACCAGAGGTCGAGGAAGAGATTGAACCGGAGGTTAACGATAGTCGCTTTTCACGCCGTCGGGAGATGATGGAGAAACTCCGGACCAAGAAGCGTCACTAAGACGGAAAGGGTGAGGAAGATGAGTGATAAGATCGATGGATATTTGAGAGAGGTTATTCGTGATATTCCAGATTTCCCAAAACCCGGAATTATTTTTAAGGATATCACGCCAATTTTGACAAATAGTGATGCCTTTCGCCGTGTCATCGATGCCTTTGTTGATCGTTATAAATGTCAGAAGGTCGATGCCTTTGTTGGCATTGAATCGCGCGGATTTCTTTTTGCGGCCCCGCTTGCATATTTACTGAATACAAGTTGTGTCTTGATCCGTAAGAAGGGGAAGCTTCCTTACAAAACTGTTGAGGCCAGCTATGATCTCGAATATGGATCTGCAACGATCGAAATGCATATCGATTCGGTGAAGTCTGGTGACAATGTCGTTGTTATTGATGATCTTTTGGCGACAGGAGGGACGGCTGCCGCGAGCTGCGAGCTTCTCGAGGGGCAGGGGGCTCATGTTAAGGAGTGTGCGTTTGTTGTTGAGCTTGGCTTCTTGGATGGCCGAAAAAAACTTCCTTCAGACGTTTGTTCTCTGGTTAATTATGATTAATTATTGACCCTGTAGCTCAGCTGGACAGAGCATCTGCCTCCTAAGCAGAGGGCCGCGTGTTCGAATCACGCCAGGGTCACAAGCCCGGATTTCTCAGCGAATCCATGAGGAATCCGGGAAATTCCAAAACCCAAAATCCAAACCCCAAACAAATTCATACCTTTTCCAACCTATCCAAATATTTAGGGAAACCGGCAAAGCCGCGCAAATTCGAAATTTCCCAGTCAATTCATAAACTTACTTGACATTCCCTCCGAGTAATGATAAATTCTTAAGTGATAATAACCTCTTACGAGGGGGTGAAGAATGAATAAGTCAGGTCTTATTGAGAGTGTTTCGGAAAAGGTTGGGATTACTAAGAAAAAGGCCGAAGATGTCGTTAATATGATCTTTGATTCGATGTTTGATGCCATGGTCAAGGGTGAGCGGATTGAGATTCGCGGCCTGGGATCGTTCGTCGTCAAGGAGTACGAAGCCTACGTTGGTCGAAATCCACGGACTGGTGAGTCGATCCAAGTTCGACCAAAACGTCTACCGTTCTTCAAGGTAGGTAAAGAGCTTAAGGAACGTGTCGATGAGCTTGGTGCGACGCC
>CAYWXY010000188.1:1554-3991 GCA_964462555.1 uncultured Pseudomonadota bacterium
CAGGCTGAGATTGTTATCAAGGCGTGCCGTGATGAGGGCGTTCAGATATTTCTTGGGGAGAAGTTGGAAAGTCCCTATTTTCAGATTATCGATCCGCCGCCGATTCTCTTTGTTCGTGGGAGACTACCAGATCCAGCGGAGAATCCCTACATTGCCTTCGTGGGTGCTAGAAAGGCAACACGGTATGGGCGGGAGATGACAGAGCGGTTCATTAACGATCTGAAACCCTATCGTCCCACGATTGTTAGCGGTTTGGCCTATGGGATTGATTATGAATCCCACGTTGCAGCGTTGAAGCATGGTTGTCCGACGATCGCCGTTCTAGGATGCGGAATTGACGATCCCTATCCACGTGGGCATCTTTCACTGAGGGATGAGATTGTAAAGAAGGGAGGGGCCGTTATTTCGGAATTTCCTTGGGGGACACCGCCACTTCATTATAATTTCCCGCTTCGAAACCGTCTGATCAGTGGTCTCTCTCGAGGGGTTGTGGTTATTGAAGCGCGAATTCGGAGCGGGTCACTGATAACCGCACGTTGGGCGGGAGACGGGGGGCGCGAGGTCTTTGCCCTTCCGGGGTCGGTTGGGCTTGCGATGTCGGAGGGGACCAATCACCTGATCAAGGAGGGCGCCCATTTGACAGAGAGGGGCGAGGAGATCGCCGATATCTTGGGGTTGAAAAAAGCGGTAGTAAAGGGTACATTGGAAAAGAACTCTGGACATGGGCCGTCAGATGATGATATCAAGCGGTCCATTCTCCGTTTTATGAGAAGTGGTGGAAATGACTGGGGTTTTTTAGCTAAAGAGACTGGACTCACGATTCAAGAGCTCTTACAGAGGAAAACTGAGATAGAGCTTGGTATATAAAGGATAAATATGGCAACTCAAAAATCGCTCGTTATTGTCGAATCTCCCGCGAAGGCCAAGAGTATCAAAAAATATCTTGGGTCGTCGTATAATGTTATGGCCTCCGTGGGACACGTGAAAGATTTACCAAAGTCAACGCTCGGCGTTGATTTAGAAAATGAATTTGAGCCGACTTATGAGGTTCTTCGCGGAAAGAAGAAGGTCATTCAGGATCTTGTCAAGGCGGCCAAGATATCGACGAAAGTATTTCTGGCAACCGATCCGGATCGCGAAGGTGAAGCGATAGCCTGGCACGTGGCTGAGGAAATTAAGCAGGCTGTGAAGCCGGCTAAGAAGGCAAAAAAGGCGCCGGCCAAAGGGAAGGCCAAAACAAAAAAGGCGCCGGCGAAGGCGACGCTCGATATTCAACGGATACTCTTTCATGAGATTACGCCAAAGGCGGTCAAGGCCGCAATCAAGGAACCGAAGAAACTCGACGTTAGACTTTACGAAGCTCAGCAGACACGTCGAATTTTAGATCGGCTCGTGGGTTACAAGATCAGTCCACTCCTTTGGGACAAGGTGCGTCGTGGACTTTCAGCTGGTCGTGTCCAGTCGGTGGCCGTTCGGATTCTTTGTGAACGTGAAGCGGAGATTCGTGCCTTTGTTCAGGAAGAATATTGGTCGGTTGTTGGACGGTTTCTGGGTTCAAAGGCTCCAGAATTTGAGGCCAAGCTGGTTAAGATTGATGGTGAAAAACCGGTGATTGGCGATGATAAATCGGCATTGAAGATTGTTAAGGATATTGAGAAACAGAAATACATTTTAGAGAAGGTTACTCGGAAGGAGCGGAAGCGAAATCCGACGCCCCCCTTCATTACGTCAACGTTACAACAGGAGGCTGCCCGGAAACTTGGTTTTACAGCCAAGCGGACGATGATGGCGGCACAAAAACTCTATGAGGGTGTCGACGTGGGTGAGGCCGGGACGGTCGGTTTGATTACGTATATGAGGACTGATTCCACGCGTGTCTCCAATGAGGCTATTGCGGCTGTTCGTGAATTTATTCAGAGTGAGTTTGGTGCGGAATATCTTCCAGATAAGCCGAACGAATATAAGGTAAAGCGGAGTGCTCAAGAGGCGCATGAGGCTATTCGCCCAACATCGATGGATCTGTCCCCCGATAAGGTTGCCGGTGCTCTTTCTAAAGATCAGTTGAGACTCTATGAATTGATCTGGAAAAAGTTTACGGCCTCGCAGATGAAACCGGCCCTCTTCGATCAAACAAGTTTTGATATTAATGCTGGGAAGTATCATTTTCGGGCCACAGGGACGATCATGACCTTTTCTGGTTTTATCGCTGTCTATATGGAGGATGTTGATGATGTGGGTGAGAAGGATGAAGAGGAAAATCCAGACTTGCCGGAGCTCACAGAAGGTGAAGATCTAAAATTGAAAAAGATCGAGCCTCACCAACATTTCACGCAGCCGCCTCCGCGATATACAGAGGCGTCATTGGTTAAGATTTTGGAAGAGAAGGGGGTTGGACGTCCTTCGACGTATGCCTCGATTCTCTCGACAATTCAGGACA
>CAYWXY010000189.1:0-3985 GCA_964462555.1 uncultured Pseudomonadota bacterium
GATATTCTGGAAATGTAGGGGGCATTTGGCACGGGGTTTGCTTATATAAGGGCTGACGATGATAGAATGTCGAATAACGGATTAATCGGGTAAGTCCCTTAGGAGGAAAGACATGACAGATCCTATAAATGTTGGTGGCAAAACAATTACGAACGTCTTTAAAGATGGTGGCAATCTATATATCGATGAAGATGGAGATCTCACAACAACGGATGACACCCATTAACTTCATTTGACCGAGGCGGAACTAGCGATCATTGTTCAAAATAGTGACACGGCAGGCCCGGCATCATTAGAAACGATTTTGGAAGCGATCGATGATAACGCGACCGGTGATGTTGATCAAATTATTGACCAACTAAAAAAGGTGAGGACGTTAATTAAAAGCACAGAATCGAAAATTGCGGACCTCAAACAGAAATTAGCTCAGGCTGAAACTGCTGGTGACGCAGATTTAGTCAAATCGCTTAAAGCTCAATTAAAGACAATGGAAGGTATAAAGACATCCCTTACCAAAGAAGCCAAACAAATGTTCAGTGATGCCAGCGGTTTGGAGATGAGTAAATCCAAATTGAATACATTAAAGTCATTGGCCAAAAAAATGAATCTAAACTTCAAACACAATCCCGATGGTTCAAAGAGTTCATCGAGTTCAAGTAGCGGTGGAGCCAAGGCTGCTTATAATCCCAATGCACAACAGCAGGGACCGAAGGCTGGAGCCTGGGGACCACAACCTGGTTTCCAGATGGGATGGAGCACCGGTGGCCCAGGCGGCGGATTTAATTTCAACGCCTACGCCAACAGTATATATACCGATTCAGCCATTTTGGATGGCTTTGATCAGGTCAATAAGAACCAGGCCAATCAGAAGAAGATGATGATGCTCTTCTTCTACTTTGCCAAGCAGGCGATGAGCGGTGACATGGGTGCGATGTATCGCTTCATGCAGTTCATCACGTATATTATCTCCAAAGATAAGGCCATGCAGAATATTCACATGGCTTCGAAGTTGATTGAAATGGAAAACTCCTCACGCGCCGCACTCGAAGAGCTTCTGAAGCAGCCGACCCCGGACGGTCAGGATCAGGGAGCCTCCTTTGAGTTCACGAAGGTGATGGAGCGGACGAAGGCTCACCAATCATCGATCGCGATGTCGCAGAAGCTGATCGCCCAGATGATGGAAGAGATGGCGCAGGTCGTCGAGTCGCTGACCGGTTCCACGAAGGCCGCACTTGACGCGAACGGCCGTATCCTCCAGAGATTGACCAGAGGATAATCGGTTGAGGGAGCCGCACCAAAATGAGAGCACTTTGAAGGGCCTCGGGGGAGTCACCCCCGGGGCTCTTTTACAAGCTGTAGGTGAGCATGGCGAACCGTACAGCATGTTATCCCGAGCGACGAGTCCCAAACGGGACGAGGAGTCGAGGGATTGCGGTTTAGCTTCTCGACGTTGCTCGAAGCATATTGAGATCGGAGAATGACGAATTAGAGTACCCTGGATGACGTTGAAATCACTTGGCAATGAGGAAAAGTCGTGTTAAACTGGTCAACTAAGGAAACTGTTAATAAAATAGAGGGGTTAGCGATGGCACCCAGCGATAACGAAAAAAACAAGAAGCCGGAATTTAAGGCCCATGAGTTCGAGAAGATGGATCCCAAAGAGGCCGATGCCGAGATGGAAAAGTTCTTCGCGGAACTTGAGAAAAAGATGAAAGATGTTCCCGAAGAGGTGGTCGAGGCCGGTGCTCAGAAGGTTGTCGATCTGATCAAGGGGAAGCTTTCTTGGGCCGAGATCTTCAATATTACACCTGAAATGATGAAGCAGATGGTCGAACTTGGTTATCTCAAGTTTCAGGCCGGCCGCCTCGAAGAGGCTGAACGTTTCTTCAAGGTTCTCTGTGTTTTGGATGCACGAAATCACTATTTTCGTTCGATGCTCGGTTCGATCCTTCAGCGTCAGAAGCGCTACGCGGAGGCGATCGTTCAATATACCGAGGCCCTCGGCCTCAATCCCAACGACATTGTTTCGATTGTGAATCGCGGAGAGATCTATTTGCAGCATGGTTGGATCCCGGATGCCGAGGCCGATTTCAAAAAGGCCATTTCTCTCGATCCCAAAAAGGAAGACAAATGGGCAGATCGTGCCCGTGTCTTGCTCCATCAGATCACCGAAATCCGGAAACGAAGAAAGGCGCTTGAAGAAGAGGCCAAGAAAAAAGCCAAGGCCAAGAAGAAGGGAAAAAAGAAGAAGTAAGTAGGGGGTAGAAAGATCGTCTGAGGTAGATTATGTGTCCGGTTAAAAAACCAACATCCATGGCCGAAGCCCAGGGGATCATGCAGCACATTGATCCCTTTACGCAGAAGCAGATCAATCGCGGGAATATCTACGAACTCCTTGCCAATCTCCCCGGTCAATTTAGCAAACAAGACCTGATGGATCATATGAAGACGCAGCACATGCGTCTGCAGGATCTCGTGAAAAATCATCAGCTTATGTCGGGCAAGGGGCAGGTGAAGCCGCCGACGCAGATGATGAAGTTTAATGCAAAGTTCGCGATGAGTCAGGACGACATTTCTGATCTCATGATGATGCTCTTTCAACAGAAAGCACAGGCGGCCGCCAAGGGTGACAAGGCCGCGATGAAAGATATGATGATGATGGGTGGACGTGGGGGAAAATTTGCGATGGCACCCCAGCCGGGTAAAGGAGCCAAAGCGGCCAAGGATGCCGACAAACCGGTGCCACCGATGGCCGAAGAAATTATAGCCTCGAGTGATATGACGTATCAAGAGGCGATGGATTTCGTTTTCGAGATGCAAAATCGGATGTTTGAGCTTCAGTGTCAGCTCGACATGGAGAAGAAACACGAGGAACTTAAACAAGAGGTTCAGCGGATCATAGAGATGGTTCGAAGCGGTAAGGTTGATGCGGTCTTTTTGCTCATCGCCTTGGCGAAGGTCAATGCCTCAAAGAACGGTCTCCTTTTTACGCAGTTTGGAAAGAAATTATGGAAACTGAATGATGAGGCGACGCGTGTGACCGAAGAACTCTACTCGGGGGATCCAATGGATCCGCAATATGCTGCTCAATTACAGATGACGGCACAGAAACAGAAGGCGATCGGTTTTCAACAGCAGTTTCTGATTCAGGATATGCAAAAGGTGACACAGAATATCGAATCGGTCATGAGTTTTGCCAAACAGGCGATCGATGATATTTACAAGACGAAGATGCATATCATTAATGCACCATTTAAGGGTCTTGGTTAATAGGTTAGGGTGGTTATGGCAGATGATATCAAGAAAGAGGGGGCGGAGGAGCAGGTAGTACCATTTGTCAGTCCGGATCCCGAACGACGCAAACGCCTTGTCGAAATTCTTCACGGTTTTCTAAATGACGAAGTCTCGATTGCCGAGCTGAAGGGAATCAGCAAGGAAAAGCTCTTTCTGTTGGCCGAGGCCGGTTACATCAAATTCAAACATGGTCGTATCGATGAGGCCGAAAAAATTTACCAGGCCCTTATTCTTCTCGATCATCGAAACTCTTATTATCATTCCGTGATGGGGGCCATCCATCACAAGAAGGATCGGCCGGTCGAAGCGATTCTCGAATATAGCCGCGCACTCAATATTGATAAAGATGATCTTTCCTGTTTTGTTAATCGCGGTGAGATCTATCTGAGGCACCGCAATTTTCGAAAGGCGGCTGAGGATTTTCGGCAGGCCATCGTGATGGATATGAGTGGTCGCGATATGTGGGCCAATCGGGCACGTTCACTTGTGATTGCGCTCAAGCGGTCATTGGAGCATCAGAAGAAACAGAAAAAGTTGAAAAAGTCTCGGCCCAAGTCCCAGCCGTCGGCGCCGATCGATGCAGCAGCTCGAGACTCTGGTCGGGGTCCCAAGGGCGGAACGCCCATACCACCAACCCCTGGCCGTGCGACTCCGGGCGCAACAGGTTCCAAGCGAACGGTTCCTAGACCCA
>CAYWXY010000190.1:0-3134 GCA_964462555.1 uncultured Pseudomonadota bacterium
GTTTTCCCCTTGTCATGTTCATAAAAGACACCCGGTGAACGATGGAGCTGGGAGACAATGACACGTTCGGTACCATTAATGATAAAGGTACCTGTCTCTGTCATTAGCGGGATTTCGCCAAAATAGACTTCCTGCTCCTTGACATCCCGAATGCTCTGAACGCCGGTCTCTTCATCAACATCCCAAACAACGAGACGAACAACGACACGCATCGGCGCAGCATATGTCACACCACGCTGACGACATTCATCGACGTCATATTTGGGCTCATCGAGTGTGTAACTAACAAACTCGAGAGAGGCAGTCTGATTAAAATCTCGAATAGGAAAAACACTATTAAAGACTGCCTGTAGACCAACGTCAGCTCGCTTATCCATTTCGACGCCGGTCTGGAGAAAAGAGTTAAAGGATTTACGCTGAACCTCAATGAGTTCCGGAGCATCAATTACTTTTTCTAATTTCGAGTAATTCTTCCGGATTTTTCTCACGGGAACCGATACTGCCATGGCGGCTCCTTAATTGTGACAACGCCGACTTCTTTGTGCTGCCACACTGGCAGCACAAAGCGTCGGTGGGTTGAATGTTCTACACCTAAATTACTTAACTTCGACCTTAGCACCAGCGGCTTCAAGAGCCTTCTTGGCTTCTTCGGCCTCTTCTTTTGTCACGCCTTCTTTGACTGCCTTCGGCGCACTTTCAACAAGTTCCTTGGCCTCTTTTAGACCCAGACTTGTGAGCGAACGTACTTCCTTAATCACGTTGATCTTGTTTCCGCCGACATCTGCGAGTACAACATCAAACTCTGTCTTCTCAGCTGCATCAGCAGCGCCTGCGCCAGGAGCCGCAGCGACTGCAACCGGGGCTGCAGCAGAGACACCAAAGGTATCTTCCAACTCTTTGACGAGCTCAGAGACCTCAAGCAATGTCATGCCTTTTAGGGTTTCGACGATTTCTTCTTTTCCTACTGTTGCCATCTCTTCCTCCTTGTGTTGTGTCCCAATCTCCATCGTAAATACCATTACGGTAAGATGGGCGATGGGTTGATGAAGACCCATCGTTTAAACACACGTTCAAAATGTGTTATTGTTTTGTGTCCTTTATTGCATTAATCACATTGACCAATCCACGCGGGATAGCAGCCAATGCCATTGTAAAGTTGGTAGCTGGAGCCTGCATTGAAGAAAGAGCCTTACTGAGCAGCTCTTCTCTCGACGGCAGATTTGCCAAAGTAGTAATGGTAGCCAAATCCATGACCTGGCCATCCATGTAGCCCACTTTGATCTCCAGAACTTTATGATCCTTCGCAAAATTGACTAAAACCTTGGCCGGCATAACAGGGTCAACCTCTGAGGCTGCCATCGCCGTCGGTCCGATGAAGTGCTCATTCAGCCCTTCAACCGACATTTCCTTCACCGCGCGCTTAGCCAAACGATTCTTAACAACCTTCATCGTTGACTCGGCACGACTTAGGTTTTGGCGAAGCTCTGTTACCTCGGCAACATTTAAACCACGATAATTTGCAAAAATGACCGACTTGGCATTTTTGAATTTATCTGTGATATATTGAACCTGTTCTTGTTTCTCTTGTTTGTTCAACTGAACCTCCTCATTCAATCAGCATCTAACGGAAGATCATTTTATCTCTACCGTCTGACACTGAGGACGTCTAACGATATGGGCTGACATCGACACGAACACCTGGCGTCATTGTCGCCGAAATGGCAATCGTTCTAATATATGTACCTTTTGCCGCTGCTGGTCTCGCTTTTTGAACAGCATTCATTAGGGTTGAAAAGTTTTCGCGCAACTTGTCAGAACCGAAACTCCGCTTGCCGATTGGTGCATGAATGATGGCGCCTTTCTCGACACGAAATTCCACTTTACCGGCCTTCTGTTCGTCGACAACTTTTTTAATGTCCTTTGTGACGGTTCCAAGCTTCGGGTTCGGCATCAGACCACGTGGGCCCAAGATGCGACCAACCTTTGAAACGACTTTCATCATTTCGGGTGTGGCAATGGCCTTGTCAAAATCGAGCCATCCACCCTGAATCTTCTCGGCCAAATCCTCAGCGCCAACAAAATCGGCACCGGCCTCTTCAGCCTCTTTCGCCTTGTCCCCTTTCGCAAAAACGAGGACGCGAACCTTTTTTCCAAGCCCATGCGGAAGTGGTGTCGCACTGCGAACCATCTGATCCGATTTCTTGGGATCAACGCCCAACTTAATAGCAACGTCAACCGTCTCATCAAACTTTGCTTTGGAGAAACCTTCAAGTTTCTTAAAGGCCTCTTCCAAGGGATATATCTTCTCGACATCTATCCCTTCCATATCCTTTCTGTATCTCTTACTCCGTTTCGACATCTTTCCTCCTTTGTGTCAGCGTGTTGTGCAGGTGTATTGGGAAATCCAATACTCCAACACCCAACACATGAGATCTATCCTTCGACCTCAATACCCATACTGCATGCGGTACCTTCAACCTGCCGCATTGCAGACTCAAGACTAATACAATTCAAATCTGGCATTTTGATCTTCGCAATCTCTTCAACTTGCTTACGCGTCACCTTGCCGACCTTTTCCTTATTCGGAACACCCGATGCCTTGGCTAACTTAGCTGCCTTCTTGAGAAGATGCGGAACCGGCGGTGTCTTCGTAATAAAGGTAAAAGAACGATCTTGATAAACGGTAATAATAACCGGAATGATCATTCCTGCCTCTTTTTGGGTCTTTGAATTAAACTGCTTGCAAAATTCCATGATATTAACACCATGCTGACCCAGTGCAGGTCCAATCGGTGGGGCTGGATTCGCCTGACCCGCAGGACATTGTAATTTAATTTGAGCAGTTACTTTCTTTGCCATCGTTCACCTCTTTACTTAGCTTTTTTCTACCTGTGAAAAATCCAATTCAATAGGAGTGGATCGACCGAAGATCGAAACCAACACCTTCAATTTACCTTTTTCTGCACTTACCTCATTTACTATACCGGTAAATGTCGAGAACGGCCCACTGACAACCTTAACCGACTCACCCTTTTCAAACTCAACCTTCGGCTTCGGCTTGAGCGTTCCTTCCTCAATCTGGCGCGTAATCCGAAGAACCTCTTCTTCAGGAACCATCGGGGGATTCGTCGATC
>CAYWXY010000190.1:3144-3872 GCA_964462555.1 uncultured Pseudomonadota bacterium
GGCGTACCTTTAACAAGATGCCACGTTGTATCATCCAACTCCATCTTCACCAGAATATAGCCAGGGAAGAAACGGCGACTGGATGTCTTCTTGGCGCCCTTCTTTACTTCCAGGACCGGCTCAGACGGAATGAGAACTTCTTCGAATAAGTCGCCCATTTTGCTCGACTTAATTCTCTCTTCTAAGGCTTGCTTGGCCTTTTGCTCATATCCGGAGTATGTATGTACCACGTACCAATTTTTCGCCATATGTCACCAGCCTTACATTTAGTAGATGATCTTCACGATCGTTCCCCAGAGGCTATCAAAGCCAAAGAGGATAACGGCACAGATTGCGATCACAACGGCAATCACACCGGCCGACATAAGAGTTTCTTTTTTCTCAGGCCATGTGACCTTACTGAGTTCTGACGCCACTTCCGTCGAAAACAGGTTAATCTTTGCATTTCGCTGCAAGACCACCATGACAGTTGCCGCAGCAATAAAGGCTGCAATCTGCGACGGCATGATGAACCAGTCGACGGGTAACGGCAACTCAACCAAGTCCCAAACCATGTCGACTAAATAATAGAAAAAGATCCACGTCAGTATCGCGACTAATAGATAACTGATCTGTATCCACATCTTTATATTCTGCATCTCTACTCCAACATAGCCCTTTTATTCTCCAGCCTTATTCCGATTGAACCACCAATCAATTATAGATCACCAGGCCCAAAACGTTTCTGC
>CAYWXY010000191.1:0-3864 GCA_964462555.1 uncultured Pseudomonadota bacterium
TGCGGATGATTTTTTGGGAACGGATGATGCCTCTTTGGTCGAACGACTGGGGTTGCCAATTCATCTGATCACCGGCCAGTCGATTAACATTAAAATCACCTCGCCCGAAGACATTCAAATTGGCGAGGCCATATTAAAAATGAATCCATAAGAAAGGAACCCCTTATGCGTTCAGGCATTGGATACGATGTTCATAAACTGGAGATGGGTCGCAAATTGATTCTGGGCGGCATTGAAATCAAACACGACCGAGGCCTTCTTGGCCATTCGGATGCCGATGTTTTGCTTCACGCCATTACCGATGCCCTTCTCGGCGCAGCCGCAATGGGCGATATCGGCAAGCATTTTCCAGATACCGACCCCCAATTCAAAGACATTGATAGCCGAAAACTTCTTCGCGCTACCGTTCGCATCTTAACCGAAAAGGGTTTTAAGGTCGGAAACATTGATGCTACCGTTATCGCAGAGGCACCCAAGCTGGCGCCACATACTGAGACCATGAGAAAAAACATTTCAGCCGATGTGGGAATTGATGTGGGCCGTGTCAATATCAAGGCGACCACAAATGAGGCCGTTGGATTCATCGGTCGAGGCGAGGCCATTGCTGTCCAGGCTATTGCAACATTGATCGAGCCATAAAGGAGCATTCATGACACTGAAGGTCTACAACACACTAAGCAACAAGAAGGAATCTTTTGAACCGACCAATCCCAATAAGGTTGGTGTTTATTGTTGTGGTATTACTGCTTATGATTCGTGTCACCTTGGGCATGCTCGCGCCGCTATCTGTTTTGATGTGATTGTTCGGTACCTTCGCCACAAGAAATTCCCGGTGACATATGTTCGAAATTACACCGATGTGGATGATAAGATTATTAAGCGGGCCAATGAGGAGGGTCGAACCTGCCAGGAAATTTCGGAACAATATATTGGTGAGTACCAAGATGACATGGCCTCCCTTCACAATATTCCACCCGATATTGAACCGAAGGCAACTGAACATATCGAAGAGATGATTCAGACGGTTCAAAAACTGATCGATAACGGCTATGCCTACGAACGGAATGGCGATGTCTTTTTTTCAGTTCGAAAGTTTAAGGGCTATGGAAAACTCTCTGGAAAGAATATCGATGAACTCGAATCGGGCGCCAGAATTGATGTTAACGAGACAAAGGAGGACCCTCTAGATTTCGCACTTTGGAAGGCATCCAAGCCAGGTGAACCCAAATGGCCCTCCCCGTGGGGAGAGGGGCGTCCAGGCTGGCATATCGAGTGTTCGGCGATGAGCTCCAAATATCTCGGCCAACCGTTTGATATTCATGCCGGCGGACGAGACCTTGTCTTCCCACATCATGAAAACGAAATCGCACAGGCCGAGGGTGCTGAAGGAAAAACGTTTGTCAAATATTGGATTCATAATGGATTCATCAACATCAACGCCGAAAAGATGAGTAAGAGCCTTGGAAATTTCATGACGATCAAAGATATCGTCAAGAAGCATGGCGCCGAGGCTGTTCGTTATTTTATCATCTCCAATCACTATCGTTCGCCGATCGACTATACGGACAAGGCGATTCAGGATGCGTCGGCAGCCCTCGACCGTTTTTACGAAACGGCGAAGCGCCTCCCGAAGCCAACAAAGATAGTTTCCGAGGGCTCACCGGCGAACGACGATGAAAAACAGTTGGTCGAGACACTTGATCGCGTTAACGCCTCCGTTGAAAAATTTATGGATGATGACTTTAACTCGGCCGGGGCCATCGGTTCGATTTTTGAGGCCGTTCGTAGCGTTAATCGGTATCTCGATGGCAACCCGAATTCGACCGATGATTTTTACCATTTCGTCTTGGGCCGGTGGCAGGGGTTGGTTGAATCGTGGGAGAATCTCCTCGGAATTTTTGGAACGGATCCCGAGGCCTATTTTGAATCGAAGAAAAACCGTTCGGCATCTGAGGGAAAGTTCGATGCGGACGAGATCGAACAGTTACTCACAGAACGTAAAGAAGCTCGTTCGAACAAAGATTTTAAGCGTGCCGATGAAATTCGGGATCAATTGAGCGCCATGGGAATTGTTATCAAGGATCGACCCGACGGTACAACGGAGTGGCAGGTGAAGTAGTTTTGAAGTGGGGAAGTTGTAAGTTCAATAGTTAAGGGGGCAGGATGTTAAGAAAATATACAGTGGGTGTTTTAGGGGCAGGCAATATGGGTGAGGCGCTGATCCGCGGCATGCTCCGATCGGAACAGACTGTTCCTGGAAGAATTATTGTTTCGAACCGAAACGCCAATAAACTTCGTCACATCAAATCAACATATAATGTTCGAACCAGCCACTTCAATTCCACTGCCGTGGAGAGTTCTGATATTATTATCCTGGCCGTTAAACCGCAAGACATGGAATCTCTTTGTAAGGAGATCAAACCCTCACTTCGGAGGGACCAGGTCGTTATTTCGATCGCGGCGGGTATCACGATTTCCAAACTCAAGAAATTTTTGGGTCGCACTGTAAAACTGATTCGCACGATGCCCAACACGCCTTCATTAATCGACTATGGTGTTACCGCTGTCTTCGCTGCGCCATCGGTGAAGGAACGCGAGGCCCAGCTCGCCGAAGAGATCTTTGGCGCCGTTGGACTCACGTTTCGCATCTCGCGCGAAAAGGATATGGATGCGATCACCGCCCTTTCAGGTACGGGTCCCGCCTACATCTACGATATTATCGGAACAATGACACGTGCTGGAAAAAAACTCGGTATTCCCACACACCTAGCCAAAGAACTTATTACGCATACGATCATCGGTGCGGCGCGAATGGTCATGTTGACCGGTGAGGACCCAAAGGACCTCTGGAAAAAGGTTGCCTCCAAGGGAGGAACGACCGTTGCCGCGTTCAACGTCCTCAACAAAAAGGGTTTTCAAAAGACCCTCGAGGCTGGCGTTACAGCAGCGGCCAAACGATCCAAAGAACTCGGCAAATTGTAACCGACCATGACATTTACACTCACGTCACAATATGAACCGAAGGGCGATCAGCCAAGTGCAATTGATGAATTGGCTGAAGGTGTTGCATCTAGGAAACGTAACCAGGTACTCCTTGGCGTTACCGGAAGCGGCAAGACATTTACAATGGCCAACGTTATCGCCAGAGCCCGGAAACCGACGCTCATCATGGCCCCCAACAAAACGCTTGCCGCGCAACTCTATGGTGAGTTTAAAGAACTCTTTCCTGAAAATGCCGTTGAATATTTTGTCAGCTACTACGACTACTACCAACCCGAGGCCTACGTCCCCGCGCAGGATCTCTATATCGAAAAAGATGCGTCGATCAATGAGACGATCGACAAGATGCGCCACTCGGCGACCCACTCCCTTTTGACGCGCGACGATGTCATCATCATTGCCTCTGTCTCATGCATTTATGGCCTGGGGTCTCCAGAGGCCTATCTAAACATGCTCCTCCATCTAGAGTCCGGAACAACCGTGAATCGAAATGAGGCGCTCGCGAAGTTGGTCGAGATACAATACCATCGGAATGATGTCGATTTTCATCGCGGCACCTTTCGCGTGCGTGGCGATGTGGTTGAGGTTTTTCCGGCCTACGAAGAAGATCGCGCCATTCGAATTGAGTGGTTCGGAAATGACATTGATCGATTGACGATGATCGACCCGCTAACCGGAAGCAAAATTTCTGAACTCACGAAGGCGACGATTTTTCCCTGCAGTCACTACGTTACACCTGAGGAACGAATGAAGGCTGCGGCCCAGGTGATTCAGGAAGAATTGGATCTCCGCGTTAAAGAACTGAAGAGCCTAAATAAGCTCGTTGAGGCTCTACGATTAGAGCAACGAACCATATATGTTCTG
>CAYWXY010000192.1:0-3801 GCA_964462555.1 uncultured Pseudomonadota bacterium
GCCGAGAACCTTCCCCTCCTTCTCGTAGGAACGTGCCACCACCGAACAGTCTGCGATCGGTTGATAACCACTTTCCGAACCGATAAAAATATGAAGCGAATCGCTCTCAAGAATTTGACCGAGAAGATTGATCAGCTGTTTTTTCTCCTGCAAGGCACCCATCAATGTGTTGGAGCGATCCAGGTCTGAAAAATCGGGCATCTGCAGAAGGTGAGATCCGCCATCCACAAAAAGATCAGTGCTCTGCATGTCCAAGAAGAGTTTCTCTGAAAGTTGCAGGGCATGATGAATCAAATCATCAAGATTCCTCTGGGTCTCTTCAATCTCATTCTCAACCTTTTGAGCCGCCTCTGAAAGGGTCAGACCATAAAAGGCACGATTACAATAATTGTTGATCTTTTCTAGTTCCGCATAGTTGAAATCACGACCCAAACGAATCATTCGATTTTCAACAACGCCATCCTGTCCAACGAAAATCCCGAGAACCTTACTCTTCGAAAGCGGAATAAACTCCATGTGACGAACGACAATCTCGCTCATCATCGGCGTCACAACAAGCCCTGCATAATTGGAAACGCGGGAAAGAATTTCGGATGTCCGTTTCAAGATACCCGACACATTGTAGGAAGTATTTCGATACCGAGACTTGATCTCTCCAATTTGTTCCTCGGAGAATTGATCGACCTTCAAGAGTTGGTCGACATAGTACCGCATCCCCTCGTCGGTCGGAAGCCGACCGGCTGAGGTATGACGATGCGTCAAGAGACCCACTTTCTCAAGATCACTCATCACATTCCGAATCAATGCGGGGGAAAAGCGATTTCCCAAACGTTTGGCCAGTGTGGCCGACCCAACGGCACGGCCAGACTGAATAAACTCCGCGATGAGTGAAGAGAGGATCTCCTCGCCTCTGGTGTCTACAGTTCGCATAACTCTGCGAAATTCAATACAATTTACTGCGTCTATTGTCAAGAGCTGAGAATTCGGTATACATCGGGGTCAGACCCCTTTGTCTACTTTTTTTTGTTGACAAATGGGTCTGACCCCGTTAGGAATGACCCATGCTTGATCTCTTCGAACACCCGGATAAAGAGGGCTACACGCCATTAGCGGACCAGATGCGCCCCAGGACGGTTGAAGAGCTGGTCGGCCAAGACCATATCCTGGGGCCTGGAATGCCTCTCCGGGTCTCCATCGAATCAAATAGCATTCCCTCGATCATCCTTTGGGGCCCTCCAGGATCAGGAAAGACATCGATTGCCGCTGTTATTGCCAAGACGGTCGACGCCCATTTTCACTGGTTTTCAGCCGTTCTCTCCGGCGTCAAGGAACTACGAAATGTCATCGATATCGCTAAAAAGCAGCGCCGCATGACTGGAAAAAAGACGATTCTCTTCGTTGATGAAATCCACCGCTTCAACAAGGCACAGCAAGATGCTTTTCTTCCGCATGTCGAACAGGGCACAATCACACTCGTCGGTGCCACAACGGAAAATCCCTCTTTCGAGGTCATCTCCCCCCTTCTTTCCCGCGCCAAAGTCTACGTCCTAAATCCAATCACTGAAGACAACCTAAACGAAATTCTGAGTCGAACACTCAACGATAACGAACGCGGTTTTGGTGAATGGGATATTGCATTGGATGATGATGCCCGAGAATTCATAATCCGATCGTCAGACGGTGATGCTCGTCGAATGATCAACACACTCGAAATCGTCGTCGATATGAAGAAGACGACTGATGATAACAAGTCGTTCACCGTTGCACTCGCCGACGTCGAGGGAGCGCTTCAACGAAAGAGCCTCTCATACGACAAGTTGGGCGAAGAACACTACAACATCATCAGCGCTTTCATTAAGAGCATGCGCGGAAGCAACCCCGATGCCGCGCTTTACTGGATGGCCCGAATGCTGGAAGCCGGCGAAGAACCCCTCTTCGTCGCTCGACGAATGGTCATCTTTGCCTCCGAGGATATCGGCAATGCCGATCCGCAGGCCATTCAAGTTGCCATCTCCGCCATGCAGGCCTTTGACTTCGTTGGGATGCCGGAGGGATGGATTCCTCTCGCACAGGCGGCCACCTACTTGGCAGCGGCCCCAAAAAGTAAGTCAAGCTACCGGGGATACATGCACGCCAAGAAGGCCGTAAACGATCACGGCACTCTCCCCGTTCCGATGCATCTTAGGAATGCACCCACCCGACTGATGGAAGATCTTGGTTATGCCGAGGGCTACAAAGATCCCCAACGCCACAAGGGCAATTACGTCGAACAGCAATATTTACCCGACAAGCTGAGCGGCACGATTTACTACGAACCAACCGAAAATGGCTACGAACGACACATCTCCGAACGCCTCAAAAAATACCGCAAATAATAAAGTCTAAGTGACTTTCAAATTACCATACAGAGCCGGTTACGGTTTCGATGCTCGTATCGGCATTCGGTTATGGTTTCGTCTATTTCTGGACAAAATCAAAATAGAATTAACGTAACCGAAAAACGACAAACGAAACGAGCGTCGCAACCCAAGCCGAAAAGTAGTCAGCCTCTGAAGGATATGGATAATTTTGGCACACATCTTGCTCTATTATCTCTGTAGTGAGGGTTTCGAGCAGAGAGAAAAACGTAACATATTAATATTATTGAACTTTAGGATTTGAGCATGATTGGGAAAACGTCAAAAAACAGAGGAGAAGAGAGGTCCCATTTCTCAAATCGAGAGTCTTAACCCGGAGGATCCTATGTCCCCGAGAGCAAATCATCTACTGGTCGCCTTCCTAATCCCACTCCTCCTGCTCACTGCCTGCAATAAATCATCCGACGATAGCCCGAAGGCGAAGGGAATTGAAGTCAGTGCAGCAATTGTCACGTTTTGTTCACAGAAAGAAAACCGCTATGAGCCCACGTGCATTCAGGTCTGCATCCAGGATTCGACACAAGAATTTTGTGCCGTAGAGGCCGAATCACGATTCACATGTCCGACCGATGGTAACTACAAGGGAGTCAGTCCATTTAGTGGTGACGATGTCGCGCTTCCAGAGATATTGACCGCCCTGCCGATCGACGGAGGAGACCTTAAATTGGGCCTCACATCTCTCGGCAACATGATCATCTCTACACATGGATCCAACGTCACCATCACAACGGATAAAGAGACAACATTCAATGTCGGTCCGCTCATCACAAGCGTTGCCGCCGTTCAAAAAGGAGATACCCTCTATGTTGTCGTCGGGACACCAACCGATTTCAAGGTCATTCCAGTTACAATCGGAGATGAAATTACCGTCTACAAGGATCAAATGAAATCGTTTACACTCCTGGGCGGAATTGCCCAGGTCGTAGCCAAACCATCGATTGATCTTTCTGGCGCCAAAAGAGAAGCAGCACCCGGTGTTGCAACATCGGTTAATGCGCCCGAAGAGGGTGTAGCGCAAAGCTCCGGCGCCAGCGATATCGATTTCATATACCTGGTCACAGCCGATGGTGACGTCTGGCGTTCCAAAATCTCACACCTCGTTGACGGCGGTTGCCTCGAAAAACTTTACAGCGCCTCAATTCATCTTGATTCCGCGATCCATAAAATGGCCGCTCGAAAGATCGACGCGGCCGGTCAATATCTCGTCATCCTTGCATCAACGCTCGATGCACAGCTAACAGAAATTCCGACACTGAAACAAAATTGGAAATCAAATGTAAGCGGCAACGCTCCAGAACCAATTCTCAACGCGTTTTATCGCTTCGCACACAAGCTCGCACTTCCTCAGCAATCAGAACAAAAAATATACACAATCAACCTGATG
>CAYWXY010000193.1:0-3790 GCA_964462555.1 uncultured Pseudomonadota bacterium
ACGTCATCCTCCGGCTTTCCGCCGGAGGCGGATCCGCCTTTGGCGGAGACCGGAGGATCCAGGGTTACCACCGTTAAGGAAATTTATTCAAACACAAGAATCTGCATGAGGCTGTCGAAATATTCGCCAATACCGCTTACTGTTGTTGATTCCTCTGAAGCGACGTTGTAGATCGTGCCAGTCGTCGTCCAAGACGTTGCATAGTCGGAGTCGTTGCGCGTGGCGACATATTTATAAACCATCATGACCTGTCCACCGCTGGCATCAACGGCCTGTCCGATGAGTGAGTCGGTGAGGTCGACATTCAAAATAACTTCCAGTGATCCAGAGAGTGGATAACGCCAAACGACATAATCGAGAAAGTCGCCATCATAGGCAGAAATGTAGAGGGCGTCATCACCTTCCCAGAAGCTATAGCTAACATCCGTGTCGTCGACGTAGGCGAATGAGGTGAGTCTCGAGGTGGTTGCACCGGTTGTCAGGCTGTGACTTTCTATGTGATACTGGGTATTGGTAGTATCTTTAACCACACCGATGAGCTGGCCATTGATTCCGAGTAGATCGGTAAAGTCATTGTCATCATCACCGGACTCGAGGAGAATGGATTCTCCACCGCACGCACTGGTTTGTGAAACGAGATCTCCACCATCCTCAATATAGTAAAAGGTATCACTGATTGCTGTGAAGCGAAGGCTGTAGGGCGAGCTTCCAGATGCATTAATTGAACAACTAGACAGAACAACGGCCCCTGTTGATGGGTTAATCTCTTCGACACTCAGTGACGAATCGTAATTGTCAACGTCGGGACAGACCTCGATATTGTAGAGATGCTGTCCTGTCGTGTAGGGTTTTTGATTCGCAGCACCATCACACGAATAGTTGTTCGTCATGTCGAGCGTGTTGTCGAGTTGATCGAGCGAAGGGACGTTGAGCAAGATGCGATAGATATATGCCGTTCCCTCTGATAGTGTAATCGTCGAACCGCCGGCCGTAATCGATGCGCTATCGCTTTCAGAGAGTGACACAAAGATGCCGACATCTTCCGAAGATGCGGCTGTAACCGTGCCACCGTCAGTAGCACCGCTACTACCACCACTATCGCCGTCATCACCCGTGCCCGCGCCACCCGAGGATGACCCGCCACCACATCCGATAACGAGAAGTGCCAGGGTGACAATCATCACCAAGAATAAAATAATCCGTCGATCGACCGCCACTGTAGTGATTGATGTATATCTCATAATTCCCCCCAACCCAATTGGACACAATTATGGTCTATATACTAGCGTGTGCAAGGTCTGTGCCGACTTTTCAGGTCTCTAACATATTGAATTGTAAGGGGTTGTGTGCCAAAAATGGGTGTCTTTCCACCCGTCCCGCGGGTATTTTTTTACCATTATCCACAGGTACCTGGTACCTATAGATTGCTGAGATCATAAAAAAAAGTGTTCTACGGCAGTTATCCACTGGTACCTGGTACCGATTGTGTTGACATGGGATGGGCCACTGCATATAGTCCCCGGCCATGGAAGATCTCGTAAAAGAGCTGTTAGTCAAGATTGGAGAGGATCCGGAGCGTGAGGGGCTGATCAAGACACCTGAGCGCGTGACGCGGTCGTGGGGTTTCCTGACAGAGGGGTATAGCCAGGATCCGGCCCAGCTCATCAAGGATGCCGTCTTTACCGACAAATATGATGAGATGGTTATCGTGAAGGACATCTCACTCTTCAGCCTCTGCGAGCATCATCTCTTGCCTTTCCATGGCTATGCGCACGTGGCCTACTTGCCCAAGGGACGGCTCGTTGGTATTTCCAAGATTGCCCGGATGGTTGAGATTTTTGCCCGCCGTCTTCAGGTTCAAGAGCGACTCACACAACAGGTGGCCGAGACCCTTCAGGAGATTTTGGCACCCCGTGGAGTCGGTGTTGTGATTGAGGCCCAGCATCTTTGTATGCAGATGCGTGGTGTCCAAAAGCAGGAGGCCAAGGTTGTCACATCGGCCATGCTCGGCGCCTTTCGAAAAAGCCAATCGACCCGCGAAGAGTTCGTGAATCTCATCAAAATGAACTCGAAATCCTAGTTCATTAAAATTCCAAATTACAAGCCTCAAATCACAAACAATTTACAAATTACAATGACCAAAACAGCGTGGTTTAGAATATTGTAATTTCGGAATTGGAATTTGTTTGTGGTTTGGAATTTGAGATTTGTAAATTTTTGACTATTTCTTTTGGTGTTTTTGATAGTAGATGGTTCGGCCTTCGTCCGCCCACTTTTGGGCGAAGAGCGTAGGATAAGCCTCGTCGGAATCTGTTTGAACCTCAGGGTAGATGGGCGTGAGGTCCGAAATGTCTTGGCAGAATTCAAAAACATCGTGCGCATACCAATCGACATCGGTCGTAATAAATAAATGACCGCCGGGACGAAGTGATTGCGTACAGATTTCTAAAAACGCCCTTTTTAAAAGACGCTTCTTGGCATGTTTCTTCTTTGGCCACGGATCGGGGAAGTTGATGTAAATGGCTCCGGCCGACCCGTTACCAAAGAGTTCGGGGAGGGCATGGGCCGCATCGGCCAAGACCAACTTGATGTTGAAGAGTTCACGTGCGTCACGTCGAAGGACTAACTTGCCAAAACGCTTACCCTTAATCTCAACGCCATAAACTGTTTTGTCGGGATGGATGTCAGCCAGGTGAAAGAGAAAGTCGCCACGTCCCGGTCCAATCTCAATAATCGTATCATTATGATCAATCGATGCGGCTGGATACGTAATGATCATGTCAAGACGATGCATCCGGTGTCCGGCATATGCCTGGCTGATGCTATGATTGGCTATCTGATTCATCTTTTTTGAACTCGCTAAACATCAATGTTCCGCCGACGACCAAGGGCGCGGCAAAGAGATAGGGGAAAAGTGGGATGAGTGCGACAATTCCAAATCCCACAAACATATACTTATGTAACCATGCGATCTTTATCCGGTCACGAAAACTCCAGAGTTTACGGCTCATCGGGTAGTCCGAAAAGTTAAAACCGATATCAAATGCGGCAAAGATGCCGGCAATAATAATGTAGAGCGCGCTTCCAATGGCGGGGAGAAGGTTGAGAACCAGAAGGATAATCGGGATTGAAAGAAAAAAGAGGGCCTTTTGAAGTTCAACAATGATTGTCCGCTTCGTCGACTTTAGGATATAAGAGAGTGTGAAGGGGGCCTCTTCTCCACCGAGAGCAATGACCTCCACCTTTTCTGAAAGAGCATCATTAAAAGGGCCTGCGATAATCATCGATACAATAAAGACTGCGAGTAGTAAAAATAGAAGAAGGATCACGAAGATCAGGGCCTTGGCAATCCAGATGATGGTACCCAGAAAACCACTCCATATTTTCGCTAGCCAGCCAAGGTCGGCGGCCGCAGACGGACTTGCTTCTCCAAAAATCCAGCCGGTTAAATGGTCAAAATAGTGGATCATCAGCCAGATCGCGAGGACCATAACGGCAATATTGATTATCGTCGGGATGATTGCGTACCACCACAGCTTGCGGTTTGAAAAGAAGAAGTGAAAACCGCGCTTCATATAGTTGAGGCCGAGGCCGAAGGCTTTAATCCTGGACATGCCGCGGGTTGTAATTTAATATTATGACAATGTCAATGGATCATCATATCGATCTTTTTCTCAATTTTCTCCGCGTGGAGAAGCATCTTTCAGACAATACCCTTCAGGCCTATGGTCGAGATCTTCGTTTCTTCTCGGAATATCTCACTGATCAGAAGAAGACCAACTTGGGAAAA
>CAYWXY010000194.1:0-3755 GCA_964462555.1 uncultured Pseudomonadota bacterium
GAAGTGACTCGGTCAATGAAAGATAGTTAAAGTAGTTGTATTCGAGCTGGCCGACGTACGTGGTTACATAGATGGGAATGCCATTGCCTATCTGATCTTTCACGACTTGAAGCGAATCTTCATCGACGCGAATCTTGGAGAAGAAGCGGGGGAGTAGCATCCGGTGAAGCCAGTTAAATCCAGTCAGCATCTGAGAGGCATAGAGGTCGAGGTCTTCCTTGCCTGGCGATGGTTTACCAAGGATCGGTCGAAGAGCAAACGCAAGAAACCTGTTCCAGATGACAGTTACTCGTGACATAGGATCCTTTACTAAATGAGGGTGTGGGTGAGAGCCGCAATCCGCTTGCCATATCTCAGACAGCCCTTATTGGCGCGATCGTCCGGTTTGCCAATGGCAACAGGACCGTAGTGATCCCCCTTGCAATCACCTTGAACAATCATTCCGTGAATCAACCATGCCTGAATGATCGCCATAATCGTCGTTTCATTGCCACCACCGATATTGGCGGCGGAGCTGAAGGCGCCACCGATCTTACCATCCAGTTTGCCGTGAAATTTAACACTTTCATCCAGGAGTTGTTTGACCGGTGCGGCTGGAAGTCCATAATATGTGGGACTTCCGAGGATAATCGCATCATAATTCAAGAATTCATCGGGTGAGATCTCTGCGATAGTCTTGAGTGTGACTTCGGCACCGCCTTCCTTGGCCCCCTCACCGATTGTTTCAGCCATCGCCTTCGTATTTCCGGTTTTTGAGTAATAGCCTATGAGTATCTTCGACATGATCCCCCCCTCGTTGTTTGAGGCAATATCGTAATATATTTTGATACTTAGATCAACCCCATTGGAGAAATACGGTTTTGGTGTCGAAGCTCGTATCGCTAGACGACAAACGGTTACGTTGCCGATTAACGTAAGACGATACGGGCATCGAAACCGAAACCGAATAACTTTAACCACTTGATTTGGGAGAATAATTATTCTACGAAGAGCTGTGGAGGTACATATGGGACGAATTCAGGTCCTTTCAGAGGATGTCCAAAATTTAATTGCCGCAGGAGAGGTGGTTGAGCGGCCTGCGTCGGCTGTAAAAGAACTGGTTGAGAATGCCATCGACGCCGGTGCCAGTGAGATACGCGTGGATATTGAGGCCGGGGGAACGAAGCAGATTCGGATTAGTGACGATGGATGCGGTATGGACGAGGATGACATGGCGCTCGCCGTTCAGAGTCATGCCACCAGCAAGCTCTCGTCTCCTGACGATTTAGATCACATAGAGACGATGGGATTTCGGGGAGAGGCCTTGGCCTCCATTGCAGCCGTTTCCAAAATGACATTGGAGTCGAAGCCTAAAGGGTCAGCGGATCAAGAAGGCCATCGCCTCACGATTGAAGGCGGGAAGGTCGCAGGTATTGAAAAACAAGGTTTAGCAGAGGGAACAAGTATTACGATTAAGGACCTTTTTTACAATACGCCCGCCAGGCAGAAATTTCTTCGAACACCCAAGACGGAGCAAGGACATATCAAGGATATGATCCAGCGCCTGGCCCTTGCCAATCCAGAGATCCGTTTTCATTTGAGTGCCGAAGGCCGTGATATTGTGAACGCCTTTTCCGTTGAGGATCAGCAGCAGAGGGCCGTGGAGATTCTCGGATCGACATTGGTCAAGGGGAGCTATGAGTGTCATGAAGATGCGGGGGGAATTCGTATCTATGGTTTGGTTGGTGACCCATCACTCTCGAAAAATGGCCCCAAAAATATATACTGGTTTGTGAATCGTCGGCCAGTCAAGGATCGTCTTCTCAATCATGCAGTTCAGGAGGCCTTCCGTTCATTGATTCCGCGAGGGCTTCATCCCTTTTCGATGCTCTTCATCCAGATGCCGACCGGAGAGGTGGACGTGAATGTTCATCCGACAAAGAGCGAAGTTCGTTTCTTAAATAGTCAGGCCATTCATCGCCTAGTATCACAGGCAGTGAAAAAGACACTGGGGGGTAGATCTCATACAATGGATGAGGGACGGGGAAGAAAGGTTGCGGAACAATGCCCCACTGCGAATGGTCCTATGATAGTTCCCATGAGCGGGGGGGATATTGTGGAGCAGCCGTGTGGCCGGGAGATGACTACAAACAACGAACAACCTCTTTTCACGACCGGACCCTTTTCGTCGCTCCGTCCGATCGGTCAATTCCGAAAAAGCTATCTTCTCTGTGAACGAGGGGATGGGACGCTCGTCATTATCGATCAACATGCGGCGCATGAACGGATTGGTTATGAAAAGCTGAAAGAACAATATCAAACGACCCGTGTGGAACGTCAGGGACTCTTGATTCCAGATGTTGTGACAATATCGGCAAAGGCGGTCGGCTATCTGGAAGAGGCTCTTTCCGCCCTCGGAGAGATTGGTTGGGAAATTGAGCACTTTGGCGGTGACAGTTTTTGTATCAAAGGAATTCCGGCCCTTCTCGGAAATATCGATGCTAAGGTTGTTTTGGAGGAGCTTGCAAGAGAGATCATGGACTTCGGAACATTTAATTCCAATGATGAAAAAATCGATCTCTTGATCAAAATCAGCGCCTGTCATGCGCAGATCCGTTTTGGTGATCGTCTGGAGATGGGGGAAATTCAACATCTTCTAAGGGAGATGGATGCCTTTGAGTGGACCGACCGTTGTCCACATGGTCGGCGTGCCGTTCATGAAATCTCACAGACGGACCTGGGAAAGTGGTTTGATCGCGTATGAATCAATTGAGTAAACTCATTATCATCTGTGGGCCGACGGCCGTTGGAAAGACATCGGTAGGCGTCGAACTCTGCCGTCGCCTGGGCGGTGAAATTGTGAGCGCCGATTCACAGCAGGTCTACCGGGGGATGGATATTGGAACGGCCAAGGATGATCTTGCGGGTTGTGATATTCCGTGCCACCTCATTGACGTGGTGACCCCCGATCAACTCTTCGATGCAGCAACATTTATGGAGGCGGGTGACGCGGCAGTTGCTGAGATCCTATCCCGAAAGAAGGTGCCGATCGTTGTTGGAGGAACGGGTCTTTATCTTCGAGCCCTTTTGGAGGGTCTTTGTGAGGCTCCAAGTCGGGATCCATCCATCCGTGATGAGCTCTTGGAGATTGCTGCGAAGGAGGGGAAGCAGGCCCTTCACAAAATACTTCAGAAAGAGGACCCAGTAATGGCTGGGCGTCTCCATCCCAACGATCTTTCACGTGTGATGCGTGCGATTGAGGTAAAGCGCGTCACGGGTCAATCCCTGAGTGAGATCCAAGAGAGTCACACTCCCGACAAACGATACGATTCACTCAAAGTAGGTTTGATGCTTGACCGCGAGATTCTCTATGATCGAATCAATCAACGTGTCGATCACATGATGGCGGCAGGTCTTGAAGGTGAAGTCAAAAAGATTATTGAACAATATGGAGATGATCTTCAGTCGCTCAAGGCGGTCGGCTATCGCGAAATGGTTTCCTATCTAAAGGGTGAGATGGAACTGGAAGAGGCGATTCGTCTGACGAAACAGAATACACGTCACTTCGCCAAACGCCAGATGACCTGGTTCCGCTCAGACTCCGATATTCAATGGTTCCCTCCCGACAAAATTGACGACATCGAAACGGCTTCCAAAAAATTCCTCAACTCTTAACATATATATTTTTGTTCGTAACAGTGATTCATCCGGTCCGGAAAGCAGATCTGTTCGATTATCGGCTCCAGCCGCACGATTTTAAGCCGTCTCAGTTTTCC
>CAYWXY010000195.1:0-3661 GCA_964462555.1 uncultured Pseudomonadota bacterium
ATGAACACTTGAGATCCCCGCCTTCGCGGGGATGACAGTGTTTATTCCATCTCTAAAGCGGCGATGATTTCCTCGATTTTGTTGAGCTTTTGAGTGGCCTCGACTTCGACTTCTAACCAGGTCTTGTCGTCAATGACAACCAGGTCGTCCTCGGTTAATGCCTCCCAGTCGATTGGTTCGTTCTTTCCTCTTTGGGCACGTCGGAGGGCCGCCTCATAGTGGGCGCGTTCCTCTCGAAGATCGCCGAGTAGCTCAGCCACTGGCGTCGTCGATCGCTTAAGTCTGCGATGGTATTTATAGAATGTTAAATCTGATGTCGTCGATTTATATCCGGAATAATCGAGCATCAATCCCAGGAGTGTTGAGTGCGACTGTCTAGACGCTATTGGCGCGGTTTCGAGCCAGACGTCATATGGGGTGTTTTTTTCACTGATCGCCTTAACGCCTCTTTTGATCCGCGCTGTCTCTTTGTCGTTAGCTGTGCTGCCTTCTTCTAGGATCTCTTGGATCTCTCGTTCTTCGGCAATTTCCCTGAAGATGGACAATTTTTCGGGATCAACGCTAAGTGGATTAAGCCGAACGGTCATCGGTCTGTCGCTCCACGGAGCTCTGGGAAGTGTAAATACTTCAATGGCTCCATAATCTTCGGCCAGACTATCGACTTCTTCGATGAAAATATCGAGTTCCGACTCGAGGGTCCTCCACTCTTGCCAATTGCCGGTTTCTCTGACCTGGAACTGGAGTGCGACAATCCGGGCCTGTTTCAGATAGATGCTATATTCCGTTAGCTCGGGGAGCGTGCGGTCTTCAGTATCAAGAATCTCCTTATCTGTTTGATGGTCCATGATTCTTTCATAATCGTCATGATGGTCTTCGGTTGGGTTATCTCTGAGATGCTGAATGGCTGATTCGTTGTCACGCACGTTTTTTGCCGTTCTAAATGTGTCGATACAGTTTGCATTACCGTTAATCACCAGTGCTCTTAGCGCTTCTGGAGTTGTGATCTCTAGAATTCGCTGAATATTATCAGGATTTTCATAGAGATCTGGGTTTTCCGGATCAATGTCGCTTCCTAACTTGAATTCCTTTTGGAGTGTTTCGAGTCGTTGCCCCGCCCGTTCTGTATTTGCGGCCTTGGTGTTGGATGGTGTTGTTTTTCCCGGTGGGACCATGAATTGCGCACCGAAAAGGATGCCTGCCGGTGAAAAGAAGACATCTGCGGCTGCCTCTCTGAAGAACTCAAGTCCTCTTGTGATCGAGGTCATCACTGTGTTTGTGATTGATGTTGTGATTGCCTGGATCCGATCAAGGAACGCATCGGTTCTCGGTGAAAAGATTGCACCCGTTGGAAGATTGACTAGACCAATTGCACCAACGTAATCACCGGCTGTGTTTTGTGAAAAGGTGTCGAGAGGTACAATGGTGGCACTGGAAAATGTGTTCAATGTTCCTGTCGTTACTCCAAGATGTGACATCTCCATGATCGAGGGCGGCAACCCAGCAATTTCCCCCGCCAGGGCTCTTGTCACCTGTTCGTTTGGTTTGATTGTAACCAATCGTTCCGTTGTTTTGACTAGTTTTGGATTGATTCCTTTTACCCTAACCATGATTTTCTCCTTTTAGAATCCCGCTTTTTCGAGATCTGCGTAATATTGTGCCTCTGCGTACTTTTTGATGTAATGTTCGGCGCGTTCAATATTTTTGACTAAGATCTCTTCGGCCTGTCGCCAGGCTGCGATATCACCTTCACCATCGATCTGTTTCTTTAGGGCATGTGAAAGACCCTCATTCATCAATTTGATAGTCAGCTTGAGTTCATCCGTGGCGTTGATGCCAAGTTCGCTGACCTGATAAGAAATGGCCTGACAACCCATGACCATATCCCCATATCCGGAGACACCTATATCTTCATACGGGTTGTCGTAAGCCTTGTTGAGATGGTGAAGGGTGTGCATATGTATATTTTCAAAAATATCAGGACTTACCTCGTCGACTTTTTTTCCCAATATCCAGTTGCCTGCCAAGTCAAATCCAAGTGTCGCCAGTAATTCCTCGGGTGTTTTGGTTTCGCGAATATCATCGAAGTCTTCTCCAACACCCGGTTCAAAAATGGTATTATCATGAAGCGCATCAAGGCGATCTTGGGCATCTCTCTTAATCTTGGTGTCAGATGTTTTTGAATCTCCCCCGAAGACCATATTAAACGATGTGCCATAGGCGAAGCTTTCGGCCATCTGGACAAGTGGCTGGACGAACCATTTGGCGCCGCGAATGGCCAGTGAGCTAAGGGAACCGGTCACCGTTGTTACGGCCTTTATCGATTTTGCAAGATGTTTGGGGAGAGTTGAGACAAAGTTGTTCGTTGTGTTGGTGATTGAGTGGAGGGGGATCTGAATGGCTGTCCGGGCCGTCTCTTCTGCCGGCACAAACGATGCTGCAAGATTTGCCGGTGTGGCGATAAACGCAGCCGGAATTCTTCCATGACGGACAACGGCATCACCAAACTCAAACCCACTGAGTAGTTTCAGATCGGTAGTAATGCGCACCAATTTTGTGTCTGGCTTTATTCTTCCTGTAGACATAAGGATCTCCTGTTACAGGTCATTATCGAGTGCGGGAAGATTATGTTGTGGAATTTAGATAGAAAGCGTTTGCGGTAGTAAACGTCTGGCGGTTGGGGTTTCGCTGCTCGTATCGGTTTACGTTTGTCGGTTTCGTTTGAAGAAAGACGAATACCCAAACCGTTTGACGATACGAACAGCGCAACCGTTAAACGATAGCCGTGATTTTATGGCCGAGACGATCCCTTATATGTTGCCCCAATATCCCATGGGCACTTCAGGCGGTATTTCAACTGGAGGAAGATCTTTCAGTACGATGTAGTCGGTCCAGTCTGGGTGAGAGGTGTCAGCGGGTTCGTCACTTTCGTCATTGTCGGCCTGTTTTGGTCTTTCTTCTAACATGGCCTGCCCCTTTTGCTGCTACCTGAACCTTACGCCTGACGACCTCCGATGTCATCATATCCCCTTGTAATGACTTAAAAAGTGTTTCCTCTAGTAAACGATTTTATCGGTCACACGCCCTATTTGGTTGGCAACGTGGGCCAAGTTTTTTAGGCTGCTGTTTACTAAGGGGTTCGTATAATTATGCGACAATGTGTATGTTTATTAATAATTTCAATGGGGTAGGGTGTTTACTAAAAATGAAAAAATACGCAACTTCAGGGTCTCATGAACCGATAATACTACAGTAAACAGCAAAAAAGGGGTCGAGACAGATGAACAGCATTTATGATTATTTAGATTATCGGGAGTTTTTAAAGGCACGGATTGATCATATGAAAGAGACCAATCCGAACTTCTCCTACCGCTATTTCAACATGAAATCAGGGCTCAAGTCGTCGGGCCACTTAAAGCTTGTCATGGATGGTCACCGGAACCTCGGGAAGAAGGGGATGTACAACATTGCCCGGGGTCTTGGACTGTCTGAGAAGGAATCTCGCTTTTTTGAACATCTGGTCTGTTTTAGTCAGGCCAAGACGGCTGAGGAGAAGGATCATTTTTACGGTAAGTTGGTTGATCATTATCCTCCGAAGCATGCCAAGATTGTCGAGGCGATACATTATAAGGTCTTTGCTCACTGGTATTACATTGCGATCCTT
>CAYWXY010000196.1:0-3660 GCA_964462555.1 uncultured Pseudomonadota bacterium
CACCGCTTCCCTCGACCGTCGTATTCAATACTCCTTCAGAGCTGACCCATCCGCCGCTCTTCAACTCCGTCGTCACGGAGAATGGGATCTTTTTCGATTGGTAACCAGATACCTTCTTCTCCACAACTGAATCATCGGCATTATAAATAACCCAATCTTCTTCACTCTGCCCCACTCCAATGTTCGACTTTGCATCCACATAAGACTCGAAGGTCAAGTAACGATCGAGATGATCGGGCGTAACATTGAGAAAGACAGCGATGTGTGCATTAAGCGATGGTGTCAACTCAAGCTGATAACTGCTTAACTCTAGAACGACGAAATCTTTCTCCATCGCCTCATCAATACCGCCGATCAATGGATCCCCAATATTACCGCCGACCCAAACTGGGATGTCGGCCGTTTTCAAAAATTCGCCAATTAACTTGGTTGTTGTTGACTTGCCATTTGTTCCCGTAATTCCAATCACCTTACCCTTAAGAAGTGGCAACCCTAACTCTAATTCACAAACAACTGGGACGCCCTTTTTTCTGGCGGCTTGAATACCTTCAATGTCTGTCGGCACACCCGGGCTTAGGACAATCATATCTGCTCTTTCGAAGATATCCTTTGGGTGTGATCCGAGCTCCAGGAGCGGCATCGGCTCCTCACAGCCAACAAAGTTTTTCAGGTTCGTCAAAACCTCTGACAATTCCGACTTTGTTCGACGATCGGTAATCCGAACTGTTGCTCCTTCACGAAGAAGATACTTCGCCGCTGCTAAACCTGAACGGCCGAGACCCACAACCAAAATATTTTTTCCCTCAAAACGTTTCATTCGTTTACCGTAGCTTGAGCGTGCTCAGTGATAGCATCGCCAAAATAAAAGCAATAATCCAGAAACGGACAATTACCTTCGATTCCTTCCAGCCCTTGAGTTCAAAGTGGTGATGAAGTGGTGCCATTTTAAAGACCCGCTTCCCCGTCAATTTAAATGAGGCCACCTGTACAATCACCGAAACGGTTTCCAGGAGGAAAATCCCTCCGACCAACATCAAGATCAGTTCGTTCTTCGTAATAATTGCAACCATCGCCAAAACAGCCCCAATGGGTAACGATCCGACGTCCCCCATAAAAATCTCTGCAGGCTGTGCATTAAACCAGAGGAAACCAATGCACGCGCCAACGATCGCCGCGCAAAATACAGTCATCTCACCACTGTGTGGTATAAAAGGAACATTCAGATAGGCCGCGATCGCGGCATGACCTGCAACATACGAGAAAACGGCGTAGGCCATAAAGGCCATCACTGACGGCATTGTCACCAATCCATCTAGACCATCAGTTAAATTGACTGCGTTTGACACTCCCACGACCAGAAAAACAGCGAAGGGAATGTAGAGCCAACCAAGATCAGGGGTGATTGTCTTGAAAAATGGTAATGACAATCGTTCGTCGAAACCAATACCATCGAAGAGAATCAGCGCGGCGATCAGACCGACCAACACCTGAAGTGGCAGTTTATACCGTGCCCGAAGACCATGAGAATCTCTTAAAAACACCTTCTTATAATCATCCAGAAAACCGATAAGACCATATGCGAGAGCAACACCACTCAATAATGGAATAAAGGGGTTATCCCAGCGCGCCCAAAGAATGACAGAGACAAAAACACCAAGCCAGAGGAGAATCCCCCCCATTGTGGGCGTTGTTCCCTTGTTTAGATGCTCCACCGGCCCATCATCTCTGATGGCTTGATAGAGTTGGCGACGTTCCATGTATCGAATCAAAAGCCGGCCTAGTAGAAAAAAGACGATCATTGATGTAAAGAGGGCAAAGAAGGCGCGAAATGTAATATACCGAAAGATACCAAACCCAACCAACTTGTCATGCAACGGATATAGAAAATGATATAACATCTTTACTCAACCCCCATCTCATCAATTAGGTGCTCAATGACACGTTCCATTTGCATTCCACGAGAACCCTTCACCAAAATAATGTCACCCGTTTTTACGTAGTTCAAAACATCCTTCTTCAGGAGTTCCATATCGGAATATTCACTCAAACATTCATTGGATAGACCTTTATTCCGAGCTCCCTCTACAACGTAGGAAGCATGTGGTCCAAAGACAAAAAGACGATCCACCTTGTGCTCGGCCGCGGCAGAACCAATGTCACGATGACACTCAGGTGCATTCTCCCCAAGCTCCAACATATCACCCAGAATCGCCACAATGCGGCCGGCGCGCTTCGCCCCTGAAACGGTTCTGAGCGCCTCCTTCACCGAAAGTGGATTGGCATTGTAACAATCATTAATCAGCTGAACTCCACTGGAGAGTTGAACGCGCTCCATCCGCATTGCCATCGGTTCAAATTGCTCCAAACCTTCGATGGCCGCTTCTGGGTCAACACCCAAGACACGCGAAACAGCAAGCGCTGCCATCGCGTTCATCACATTGTGCGTTCCGGGAACCGCAAGATGAATGGCGTATTCTTTCCCTTCGATGTAAACGGTCATGTCGATCGATTCAAGTTCACGTGATTCCATTCTCCCAAATCGAATATCGGCATCGTTTTGCATTCCGAACGTGTACGAACGTTTCTTGTGTTTTTTGGCCAACTTCATAATCCATGGATCTTCGAGGTTAACAATCATCGTGCCATCATCATCCATATTATCGAAGAGCTCACCCTTGGCCTTTGCAACATTTTCAACACTGTGAAGATATTCGAGATGCGCAGGAGAAACATTGGTAATCACGCCCACGTCCGGCTTGCCGATCTGTGTCAATCTGGCGATCTCACCCGGCGCATTCATTCCCATCTCCAAAACGGCAACATTGTGATCCGGTGTCCACCTCAAAACCGTTAATGGTAAACCAATGAGGTTGTTGTAGTTACCTTCTGTTTTCAAAACATTCCCCAAGGGCTTAAGCGTTGCCGCAGTCATCTGTTTGGTCGTCGACTTGCCGTTACTTCCGGTGATCGCAACAACCGGCACTTTAAAGCGCTTCCGCCAAGCCGCGGCAATATCGCCCAAGGCCTGAATCGGATCCTTGACTGACACAACGCCAATGCCTTCTGGAACGGAAATTTCTTCGCTTGTGACAATCAATGCGGCCTTTTTTGAAATAGCCTCATTAACGAAGTCTCGACCGTCAAAATGAGCCCCTCGAAGAGCCACAAAACATTCCCCTTCACCAATTTCGCGGCTATCGATCGAGACATTTGTCACGCCGTCAACTTTTCCAGGGGCTACACATTTACCACCGGTCGCGGCAACCACATCGTCAATTGTAAACATCCATTTCATCGTCATTTTACAGCTCTTCTATAATTTTTGTTGCTACATTAAAGTCATCAAAAGAGAGTTTCTCCTGTCCAACTATTTGGTAATCTTCGTGTCCTTTGCCCGCGATCAAAACGACATCTTCTGTCGTGGCCAAGTTGATTGCCTTTTCAATGGCCCGTGCTCGATCAACCTCTACAAAATAACCACTACTTTCTTGCCCCTCTTCGAGACCTACCTTCTTCACTCCCACCACAACTTCATCGATGATTTTCCTTGGGTGTTCACCGCGTGGGTTGTCGGAAGTTACGATCAAAAGGTCACTTTGAAGTGCCGCCTCATAACCCATCTGAGGCCGTTTTGTTTTGTCACGGTCACCACCACACCCA
>CAYWXY010000197.1:0-3641 GCA_964462555.1 uncultured Pseudomonadota bacterium
CGAACAATTTAGACAGGAAATGCGTGTGCGAGCACAAATAGAAGGTACAATCAGTTGTTGATTCGCTCTCTGAAATTTAACTTTTAACTTCTTTCTACCGATCTATTTTTTTGAAAGGAAATTTAGAAAGGGAGAATAAACCGGGACCAAGTCATGATTATCCGTCTTTCTTGGTCCCGATTAAAAACCATAATTCATTATAATATCTCGGCAACCAATTACTCAACCTTTATAAACTCTTTTGATTTCACAATATTTGTCTGTCCTATCTGCGGTTCAGTTGTTGTTTATCATGCCACATATTCCAAACATTTATACGAAATGCTCATCGATATCCATAGGGTAAGATGCAAAAATAAAATCTGCTATAGAACTCATGCCATCATACCATCCTTCTCTGTTCCCGGCTGCTCTATCGGAACTAGGGAGCTAAATTTATTCATTCAGGCCAGGAATTCAGGAAAAACAGTTGATGAAGCCGGTCAGTGTTTTGTTGATGCTGGAATGAGCGCCGATTATCCAGAATCCATTCATAAAAAATTAAAACGTTTCCGGTCAAGAATTGAGACCGTTTTTACTCCTGTGACAACTCTTTGGGGAAATTATTCCTCTCTGATTGTGGGTCTTGCCGGAAAGAGTGAACCTGCCCGGAAACTGAATGGGTTGTGTGCAAAGAGAGGATTTAATCCTGTTCTTTTTTCCCGAATAAATATTTTAGCCTTTCCCCAAATTAAAGCGGAACCGAATAATTCACTTAACCGTACCTTCGGGATACCACCATAGCATCATAAATTTAACCTGAAAAATAATTTCAGGAGGAATTTATATGGATTTTGAAGAAAGAGAAAGACATCGCCAGAAAATAGCTGACTTCAGATACTCGGTTGTAGGAGAGCTATGTAACCCATATCTGACCGACGATGAAAGAAAGGCATTGATCAAAGAAAAAACTCACAGGCTTTATGTTATTCCGGGATCAAAAAAAACAGGTATTTCTGCAGAAACTATCCGAAACTGGGCAACCAAGTACAAACTTTACGGGAAAGAGGGATTACTGCCCAAACAAAGGGAGGATAGGGGGCGTCCCAGATCTTTTACCGATGAAGAGGCCATCTTAATTGTTGAAAAATTGAGAAAAGACCCAAAGCTGACAGCAACTGCTGCTGTTAAAAAGCTGAAGAGAGACGGATTGGTAAAAACAGAAATAAAGAGCTCGGCGCTTTCAAGATTTGTTCAGGCAAATAATCTGACGAGAAAACAGAGGGTCAAAGTCATAGATGATCAAGATCAGAGACGATTTGCTTTTGAGGGACCTCTTGAATGTGTTCAGGCCGATGCAATGCATGGATTTCCTATTCCCAATGGGAAAGGGAGAAAACAAAAAGCGATTTTACTCGCATTTATCGATGATGCTACCAGAAGAATTCTCTATGCACGCTTTGGCTTCAGTGAAAAATCTATTCTTTTTGAGGAGGGAATTAACCACATATTAAAGGCTCATGGAAAAATTGGCCGCCTCTACGTCGATAATGGGTCCACCTTCGTCTCCGGACAGACAAAAAGAATACTCGAAACTCTAGGTATCTACCTGATTCACTCAAAACCTTATCGTCCCCAGGGGCGTGGAAAAATTGAGAGGTTCTTTCGAACTGTAAGACAATCATTCTTGCGATTATTAGATGAGGAGGAAATAAAGAGCTTAGAGCATCTTAATATGCTCTTTTCTACCTGGATCGAGACTGAGTATCACAGAGAAATCCACTCATCACTGGGAGTAACTCCTCTTGATGCATGGCTTTCAAAATGTAATATGATCAAGAGAATTGATCCCACACTGGATTTTGATTTCGTGTTCCTGCATATGAAGTCTCGAAAAGTCTATAAAGATTCTATTGTCTCAGTAGAGGCAACCGCTTTTGAAGTCCCACCGGTGTTAATTGGAAAAATGGTTTCTGTATTTTACAACCCGAATCCACCTGTAACAAGAATATTAGTCAAATGTGACGGTAAAAATTATGGTGAAGCAAAACCTGTTGATCTATATGCAAATACAAAAGTTAAAAGAAACAACGGCTACAAAGGAGAGCTTGAGATCGACTCTGAAGAAAATAATTCGGCACAGGCAGGAGGTATCTTATTATGAAACAGAAAGAGATACTTTCCTATTTTAATCTGGAAGCTCATCCATTCGATAAAGAGATTAAAACAGATGCTCTTATGGAGCTTCCGACAATTGAAGATGCCGGGGATAAATTGGATCTTCTTATTGAAACAAAAGGAATCGGTCTTCTGACGGGTCCTTCGGGCTGTGGAAAATCTGCACTAATCAGAAAAACAGCCGCCAATCTGAATCCTGGTCTTTATAAAGCTTTCTACATAAGCCATACATCATTAGGCACGGCGGAGTTTTATCAGAGTTTTGCAGCTGCGCTGGGACTTTCTCCGCAGGGGAGGAGGAGTACTGTTTTCAGACGTATCAAGGATTTTATTCTCAGCTCCAATGATCAGAAGAGAATTCATCCCGTTATCTTCATTGATGAAGCTCACTCACTTTCAAGTGACACATTAAAAGAGATTCGGATGCTGACCAACTTTGAATATGATTCAAAAAATGCCTGTACAATTGTTCTCATCGGCCATTCAGAATTACGACAGAAATTAAGTTTGAATGTATTTACATCACTCACAAACAGCATTACCTACAGTATCCGAATTTCCGCTCTATCTGCAGAAGAAACTTACAGCTATTTAGAAGGAAGAGTAAGTTCGAATGGAGGCAGCCCAGCTCTATTCACGAAAAATTCAATGAAACTGATTCATGATATTTCAGGAGGGATTCTCCGTATTACCGAAAATGTTGCATGGCAGTCTTTGATAAAAGCTTTTCAGTTGAAATCGATTCAGGTGGAAAAGGAACATGTTCAAATGGTTTTGGATCATTAACGTAATGATAGGTCTGTTCATTTTTGACTCGGGATTAAAATCCCGGGTTATTTTTTGCTTTAAGAATTCCCGGTATCTGTTCGGCACATAAATATTGTGGGAGTTTATTAAAAATCAGACTATTTCCCGAAGAAAAAGTTGAGGGAATAAGGAAGAAAATAATGCGGGAATTAACAACTATCCAAATTATGGACAATGTTGCCTAATAAATCAGCTGTATAACTCACCCCAACATCCCCTCAAGCTCATCCAGCTCTTTGGTTATATCCTTCTCCATCGTCTTCAGTTTTATCAAAATAACATCAGGTTTTTCGTATTCTATCTCCTCGAATACATCTTCCTTGTATCGACTGAAGGAAAGCTCATACTTCTCCTCCACTATTTCCTGCTTGGGGACAAAAAAGTGATTCTCTTTCCGGTCGCTCTCTTTTTCCTGATTTCGTTTTTTGTAATTCTCCACTATATCCTGCAGATCACCGTAGCCATCCAGCTTGGTCCGTTTGTCGTCCAGGCTATAACCGTCGCTCTGCATATCGTAAAACCAGACCTGCTCGGTTTCCCCGCCTTTGGTAAAAATCAGGATTGCGGTACTCACCCCGGCATAAGGTTTGTACACGCCACTCGGCATGGTGATGACCGCTTTCAGTTCACTCTTTTCCACCAGGATTCTTCGCGCTTCAACAAATACTTTACCGCTG
>CAYWXY010000198.1:0-3538 GCA_964462555.1 uncultured Pseudomonadota bacterium
ACTCGATGATGCGAAGGCGAGTAGAGATAAAGTAATAGGCAAACTCGGGAATCCACCGACTCCCTATAAATATTTGATAGTCGCGACCGGAAATATTTACGATGATTGTGCTCAGGCCGTATCGGCGGTTGAGTGCGGTGCTGATATTATCGCGGTCATTCGAACGACCGCTCAATCCCTTCTCGATTATGTTCCGGATGGAATTTCTACGGAGGGGGCGGGAGGCACTCTCGCCACGCAGGCGAATTTCCGAATAATGCGCAAAGCGTTGGACGATGCAGGGGCTAAGGCTGGACGATATGTCCGACTCGTGAATTATTCGTCAGGACTCTGTATGTCCGAGATCGCAGTTCTCGGTGCGCACGAGAGGTTGGATATCCTCTTGAATGACTCGATGTATGGCATACTCTTCCGCGACATCAATATGAAGCGTACATTCGTAGATCAGTATTTCTCAAGGCTAATATGTGCTCGTGCTGGAATTATGATTAATACAGGTGAGGATAATTATCTCACGACCACAGATGCATATAGGAATGCACATCATGTCTTCGCAAGTCAGTTTATAAATGAACGTTTTGCGTTAAATGCCGGACTTCCCCCTGAACTGTTGGGACTCGGGCATGCATTTGAGATAGATCCGAACCAGGAGGATGGTTTTTTGTATGAGCTCGCCCAAGCACAGATGGTTCGCGAGATTTTCCCTAGGGCGCCGATCAAGTATATGCCTCCTACGAAACACATGACTGGCGACATTTTTAAGGGCAATGTCCAGGATGCCATGTTCAATATGTCGGCTATAATAACTGAGCAGACGATTCAGCTTCTCGGAATTCCGACTGAAGCGATGCACAATCCGCATCTGCAGGATCGCTTCTGGTCTCTTCGAAATGCGAACTATATTTTTAAGAATGCGAAGAGTATCGGTGATGAAATTACCTTCAATCCCAACGGAAAGATCGCTCGTCGTGCACAGACGGTGCTCGAAAATACCCATAAATACTTAAAAAAGATAGAGGTCGCAGGTCTAATGAAGTCGATATCAAAAGGCATGTTTGCTGAAATCGAGCGCGATGAAAATGGCGGCAAGGGTTTGGATGGGGTGTTTCAGAAGGATAGGCGCTATTTCAACCCGGTTTTGGATTTATTGAAAAGCAGTGATATGTGATGCGTGCTACGTGATGCGAAAAGCTAAACACGTATCACGTATCCCGTATCACTCATCACGCGAGACAAATGCTCAAAGTTAACAAAAAGAAACTCAAGGCCTACGGTGATCGTCTCGATGATGGTGCGATACAGTTTTCGTTTACCCTGCCTGTCTCTGCATCCCCGGAGGCGAAGGAGGCTGCGAAGAAATATATCGAACGATTGGGTTTGAAGGATATATCCATCGCTACGATGGAGCCGATGGGTGAGGGCTTTTCGCACTTCATAGGATATGGAAATGCGCGGCACTCAATCGATATAACGAAGATACATGTTCCAAAGGTCGACGCTTCGTTTATGGATTATGAGGGTTTGAAGGAATATATGGCTGCACATTTCAAGGCGCCACTCGTGGTCATAGGTGCAGCCATAGGTAGCGATGCCCATACGGTAGGTATCGACGCGATTATGAATATGAAGGGCTATGATCATGACTACGGCCTTGAGAGATATCCCCTGTTCAAGGCGCATAATTTGAGGAGCCAGATTACGAGCGAGCAGCTGATCGAAAAGGCATTGGAGTTGAAGGCGGATGCTATACTGATATCGCAGGTGGTCACACAGCGTGGTAGCCATATCGACAACCTCAAAACATTTAGAAAGTTGGCGAAGGGGAATAAGAAACTTTCTAAGGATTTACTCCTGATAGTCGGTGGACCGAGGATCGATCACAGGTTGGCCTTGAAGTTGGGGTTCGATGCCGGATTTGGTCCGGGCACAAGACCGTCGCAGGTTGCGAGCTTCATCGTCAAGGAACATATGAAGCGCAAGGGCATCAAGGAGGTTGTGAAGAAGGAAGAGATAAAACCTGAGCCGAAGGGTGCTTCGGAGAAGCCCCCTCACTCAAAAGCCAGTCCTCGGCCACACGGTAAATTTAAAAGGAAGAAGGGTTTTTATAAGGGGAAGCGACGTCCTAGGAGAAGGAAGAAAACCGATAGCGGGGGAAAATAGATATGTCCGGAATAGGCGTCATCTTAAATCCATACTCGAGATCCAACAAAAAGAACCCTGAACGCATCAAGCGCTTTGGGTTTATCGTCGGCGATAGGGGTTCATGTCATTCCACCGAGACGATTGATGAAATTCACGACCTCGCGCGTGAATTCATGGAGCGTGAAGTTGAGATTCTCGGTATATCCGGTGGCGATGGAACTAACCATAAGACGCTCTCGGCATTTTTAGAGGTGTACGGTGATAAGCCGTTGCCCAAGATCGCGATCCTTCGCGGCGGCACGATGAACAACTTGGCTGGTCAATTTAAGATTAAGGGTGCTCCGGAGAAAATACTATCTGATCTAATTCTGAAATATCACAACGGTGAGTCGTTTCGAGAGGAGAGTATTAGTCTGGTAAAGGTTAACGGCGCGTACGGATTTCTCTTCGGAATGGGGCTCATAGACAGGTTTATAAATATCTATCAGAACGTCGAAGGGGGCCCCTCGCCTATGCGTGGCTTCCTGCTTCTTACCAGGGCTTCGATATCCTCCGTCTTCAATGGGAAGATGTCGCAGAGCCTCTGCGAGCGGTTCAACGCGCGCATAACCGTTGATGGTAAGCCGATGCCGTTTAGGAATTACATGATGATATTCTCGGGCACGATGCAGACGCTCGGGTTTAACTTCAGGCCGCTCTATCGGGGCAACTCCGAGCCTGGAAAATTTCAATTCGTAGGTATATCCGCTACGGGAAGGCAATTGGTATCCAGTTTTCCTAGGGCGCTCATGGCAAAACCTGCAAAATCAGAGTGTTATGTGGATGAGATGGGCAGTAAGGTCGTCCTCGAATTCGATGAGCCGATGCCGTATACGCTAGACGGTGATCATGCGGAGGCGGCCGCGGATAGAATTGAGATAACTACAGGTCCTAAATTAAATCTGGTCATTCCTTGATCAGCTGAAAAACTCCATCCTGAATATCCTGTTTTACTTGTTCGTAACTTTCAGGGATTCCTAGGTCGTTCCAATATCCATTGTAGAGATAGGTGCCGACGCGCTTCCCGTTTTCAATAAGCTTTTTGTAGCCATCCCGAATGAGGCAAGCTTCGATTCCTGCGGGAGGGAATTCATTTAGAAGCTCGGGCCCTACGATTTGAAGGCCCGTATAATGATAGTCGCCATTGGCAAAGGATAATATCTCACCATCGTCATTTACATCTATCGAAGTGTGGTCATCATCCGCAGCCAATTTTTTTATTACCATCGTAGCTGGATAGTTGTTGTTCTTATGATGTTCTGCAAAGGCTTGGAGGTCCACATCGATCAGGGCATCGGCATTCAGTGCGATAAGCGGTTCACCTTCGAAGAATGTACTGGCCTTCTTGATGCCGCCG
>CAYWXY010000199.1:0-3521 GCA_964462555.1 uncultured Pseudomonadota bacterium
CCGAGCGTTCATGAATGCGTCTTTTGCGTGGAGGCTCCGTAGCCATGAGCTCACGCTTTTAGAAAGCAAGGTGTGCCGGCCAAGCAGGCCATTCCGAGTGAAGTTGGATAAGAACAGATATGTCATCTGTGGATGTCAATAAATTGACGGATTAACGAGATTTTGACAAGACCTGCCAGTCTGAGCCCAATATTACACGTCGTTTTCACCATAACCCTTTGAATTCGTTCATCTAATTTTATCTTCTATCCCCTCCCGATTCTGGCACGCGGATTGCTCTATATATAAAACAGAAAAGGAGGGTTATATGAGACATTATAGAATAACACCTGACCTCCGGAGCCGCGTTAACGATTTCCTGGGAACCGAATACCTCAAACCAAGTGATCTGGGGCGTGAGTATTATCACCTCGAAAATTACGAGGCGATCAAGAAGGTTTCCAAGGAGAAAGCAAAGCTCCTGATGGCCACTCTCTTCCCGGAGGCCTTCCACGATGAAGGGTTCCTCAGGGCCCACAGGCGTGAAGTCGTCAACCTCTCACGCAGACTTCATGTGAAACGCTCACAGAGGTTTAGCTGGACCCACTTTATGGTTCGAAGAGAGGCGCTTCCGGAATGGTCGGAGGGCATGCAAGACGAAGACATTATGAAGGGTAACATTGTTCGGTTCCGTTAATCTACCCAGTGAATAGTATGACTGTTTGCCGAGGGGACGGGGTTCACCTGGAGGAGCTCCGTCCTTTTCTTCGTTTTACGGTCGCGGTATCGATACTCGTATCGGTTTCGTCTAACGGTTACGTTACCGGCAAACGCTAAACGATACGAGCATCGCAACCCCAACCAAAATATTCATCTATATCACTATCCACTTGACATTGCGGCTGAATGGGCGTTTGCTTCCCTTAACAAGGAGGGGCGTATGTCAACCAATATCAAAACAAGTCACGAAATCGTCGTTACGGCACCCGATGCACCGGGCGTCCTATCCAAAATCTCAACGACGATCACAAACGCAGGAGTCAATATCCACGCCATCTGCGGCTACGAGATCGATGGCAAGGCACATCTTCGACTGATTACCGATAATATGGAAACGGCGAAGACTGCCCTTTTTTCGGCGGGCTTTGAGCCGATCTGCAATGAGGTCGTCATCAGTGAAGTTTCGCCACACGTCTTGCATCCAGAGATCGCGACACTGGCGGGCAACTACGATGTGGAAAATAATTATTGGTGCGCCTCGGCACATAATGGAGAGCACGCTGTCTTAATTTTTTCTCCAAAGGATAATATAAAAGGCGCTGCCATTTTGTAGCTTTATCAGTATTAACCGAATTGGTCCTGCAGACTGTTTCCTGTTTCTTCTAAGGGGGGGGTTGCCCCCCCTTTTTTCGTCTTCCATTCCGACCGAGACAACAAGTAATTCCCAAACAATTTCAATCTATTACCTTCGATCCTTCTAGTCACTTACCACCAATGAATACCTGTTTCTTTTTTTAAACAAATAGATAGCAACTTTTTTGGCAAGGGTTCGAAGAATTACACAGACCCGTTGGGCACGGGTCAGGGTGAAAAATTACAGGGACTGGGAGGTCTCCATATGCCAAGAATTAGCAAGGGGGAGTGCGACTTGCTAAACGGGATCTATCTTACCTTTCTCAAGGAGGCAGGTGGAGATGAGATTACCAACACCGACAGCAACCTCTGCAAAAATCTGAATCTCGATTGTAAACTGATCGACCAACTCGATCAGATCGATGCAACTCTATCTAAGGATGGTTGCATCACCGAGGCCGAGGTCGCAAAAAAATATCCCACCCTTGAACGTCCCGATATTACATTTTCTGCACTGAAGGTTCGCGCCGTCAAATTGGCTGGAAGACTTTTTGACATCGCCGAGGCCGAATCTAAACTTTCGCTCGAGCCTGCCCTCACACAGAGACTTGTTTCGGAATCGGGAAGTCCTATTCATACAACGACGACTCGTATCGATATGGTCGAAGAACTAATGAGGATGATTGCGCGCGGCTATCTGGTTCGTGACCTCTATCGCTCCCAAGGTGGCATCAAGGCCTTTTGGGATATCGCCAGCCTTCCCCGAAAACTCGCCTTCTGGCAGGAGACCAATTCGATGATCGATCTCTGGGCGGAATGGGCCGAGGGTTCTTATCAACATCGAAAGAGCGCCATCTATACATTCATCGAACATCTGAAAGCCAAAGAGGCCGTCACGATCGATACAATCGACGATGTTATGCATGCACTTAAAAATGAACAACCCGTATCAAAGCAGTGCGATGGTTGGTTTGGTGGAATGTTCTTTGACTGCCCCACTGATATTCTACAAAACGATTATCCCCTGGGACAGATTGACAAGATTCTTCAACTCCCCGATGGGGAAACCGGGCAGCTCGCCGATAACCTCATGGAGATGGCCGCGTGGCTTGAAGAACAAAACAATTGGGTCGCGGCACAATATATCTACGAACAAATTCATGACAATCATCTGATCGTTGGACAGTCACGATCAGAAGAGGCAAAAAAACGTGTCTTGAAAATTGCTGGAAATCCGGAAAATCGTTCTGCCTTTATGGCGGCGATTCTTCCGCCGATGCCGTGGCATTGGGGTGATCTTTCACAGGCTGAAAAATCGACCCTTGTCGACGACTGGATCGGATTTGGTCTTGGTTTCTTCGCCGGATCAAAGGCGATCAGCACAATGCTTCAAAGTGGATCAGCTGTTGGGGGGCGCCTCTGGGCGCATGCACTCAGCAGATCACCTAGACTTCAAAACTTTGCTAACGCAACGGCCAATGCAGCGGGCAAAGCGGGTGCGGGGGCCGAGGCCTCCGCCCCGCAACTTGGCCGTTTCGGTCGTGGCGCTGCATGGGCGCTTGGCGGAACGGGAAAAGTTCTTCATGGCGCGTGGTATTACTCTTTTGGCGCTCTCGGACGCGGCGTTAAAAATGCCGCACCCTACGTTGTTGCCTTCACCAAGCCGACAGCCGATGCAGTTCGATCAGCGGCAATGAACCCAAAATCATTTTTTCAACCCCCAGCCTGGCTCGTCACAAAGGGCTTTCAGGGAACCGGTTGGCTGTTGGTCAATGCCACACGGGGTATTGGTCTCAACTGGAAGCCGGCCGTCATAACCTGGTGGGGTTTTATGGCATATGGTGACCCATTCATCAGCGGTGTTCCACAGGCCGAAGATGACCTGGGACTCCCTGTTCTCAAGGGCGGCCTTTGTGAATACGAACTCGATTGGGCGATTCAAGAAGTTCATGACGAGATCCGGGAAAAGGGTATCAGCTTAGAAGAACAAGTCATAATCAAGAAGCTCGATCGCGAAATCTGGTTGCGGGGACGCAGAGCGAATAAACGTTCAAACCTCAACTGCGCCGGTCGTGCAGAACAAAAAAATGACGCGTCACATTTCGACGAGGCCAAGTGGGAGCTTATCTTCAACCCGCTTCTAAAAGAAATTGGGCTTGTCTACATGGATCAAGAGGCCACATACGAAG
>CAYWXY010000200.1:0-3477 GCA_964462555.1 uncultured Pseudomonadota bacterium
AATCATTGATTTTATTTCACTAACTTTTTCATCAAGATCTTCTTTTGTTTTTGTTTCTACTCGCAAACGAATAATAGGCTCGGTATTAGATTTCCTGAGATTAAACCACCAGTCGTCAAATTCTAATCTGATCCCGTCTAAATCAGAAAAACTACTTGCCCCTGGACGATACTTGTCTTCAATTGATTTAATAACTTGGTCCTTATCAATTACCTCAAAATTCAGCTCCCCACTATTATGATACTGTAGGTATGGCTCAATAATCTCTGATAACTTTTTTCCCGAGGCAGCAATTATTTTAAGTGTGAGAAGCATCGCGTATTCACTTGATTCAAGGAGTTTAAATTCTTTGAAGAAAAAATGTCCAGAAATCTCGCCGCCAAATAATCCATTTTGTTTTTGAAGTTGATTAATAACATTTGTCCGCCCGACTTTTGCCATTATAATTTCTCCGCCATTTCCTAAAATTGCATCTCTTGCTGCCCAACCCATATTCGGACTCATTGATACCTTGCCTCCAGAATTTTTTTTCAGATATTCAACTGCAAATAACGCCAAAGTAATATCACCAGGAATAATCCTCCCCTTATCATCTATCAAACCAATACGATCACCATCACCATCAAAAGCAAAACCAACATCAGCCTGGTTATCGACAACGGCTTTTTGAAGATCCTTTAATGTCTCTTCTTTTACAGGATTAGGTTCATGATTAGGGAAAGTCCCATCAGGTTCGAGATACATTGATTCTACCTCACAATCCAACCGATCAATAATACCCGGTAAAGTTACACCCGACATTCCATTACCAGCATCAACAACCACTTTTAAATCCTTCACCGAAGGAATATCAACGGTCTTAAAAACATAATCTAAGTATTCATCAGACATATCAATTTCTTTAACTCCATCAACTTCCTTAAGTTTAACATCAGCAGACAAGACCAGATCTTTAACCTCTGTACCACTTATTGGTCTACCGTCACTGTAACTCATTTTGAAACCGTTATATTCAGCTGGATTATGAGATGCGGTCACCATCAAACCTGCTTCGTTTTCATTATTATTTGAAACAGCAAATGCAAATATCGTAGTAGTACACATTCCTATGTCTACTACTTCTGCTCCTTGACTAAGAATACCCATAATAGCATTTTTTGCTAATTCAGGACTATTTTCACGCATATCACGACCAACAATTATCCTTTTTGCGCCCGTAATCTGTACTAGGGCTACCCCAATTTTCTGAGCTAACTCAATTGATAATTGATCTTTAGTTCCACGGATATCATAGGCTTTAAAAATCTCTTCTGGAATGTTCATATTTTGCTTTGACATTAGCTATTTTTTTCTTTAAAATAAGGTTATAAAGTAATTGTATTTTACATTCAAATCCGCTCTTTGGCAAGAATTTTCTACACCTTGCTGTTTTATTCATAACATATTGTAATTTTATACCTATGCCTATAGTACTAATTGCTGTTTTAGTAGCCCTTGGACTACTAATAATCTGGCTAATATTTACCTATAACGGACTTATTACGCTCAGAAATAGGACAAATGAAGCTTGGTCAGACATCGACGTCCAGCTAAAACGTCGATATAACCTGATCCCAAACCTTGTTGAAACTGTAAAAGGTTATGCCAAGCACGAAAGCGACGTTTTTACCAACGTAACAAAAGCACGGACAGCTGCTATGGCCGCCCAAACTCCTGCCGAGCACGCCGAGGCCGAAAATATGCTTTCTGACACCCTAAAGAGTTTGTTTGCGGTTGCTGAAAATTATCCAGCCCTTCAAGCTTCTGACAATTTCCTCCATCTTCAAAACGAGCTGACTGACGCCGAAGATAAGATCGAGGCTGCCCGTCGATTCTTCAACGGAAACGTTCGTGACTTCAATACAAAAATGCAGGTCTTTCCTACAAACTTGGTTGCTGGTGTTCTAGGATTCAAAAAGTTTGAATTCTTCGAAATTGCCGAAGACCAAAGAAATACCCCAAAAGTAAACTTCTAACAGCCACATTCTAGTACATTCGTGAGCTACGATATAATTAACAAATTCACAACCCATCTTAAGAACGCCCTGACCCAGGCGCTCAGTTTTGCTATCGAAAACGGAACAAACGAGATCCAGCCTGAACACCTTCTGATTGCCATAGGTTACCAACGGGGTTGTGTCGGCGCTGAGATTCTGGAAAAATTGCATATTCAGACAGAGCAACTTAAAGATCTTATATATAAAAGCAGCTCACCAATCCATGAAAACGAATTACCCAGAAAAACTTCTGTTCATGGTGGACCTAGACTTTCGAATGATGCAAAAAAAGCAATAGAAAAAGCTGTTCTAACAGCCAATGTGTACGAGCACAAGTATATTGGCACCGAACATCTACTTTCTGGGATATCGCAAATAGAATCTGCAAAAGTAGAGCATTTTTTGGCTGAACATAAAATCAACTCGCGCGAGCTAAGACGACAGATATCAACCGTCCTTCGTGGGACATCCAGATTCCCAGAAATCGCCGAAAACCTAGAGATGCCGGCAACCGACACACCAGTTGTCGAAGATGAGCTGTTAACTGAGTTTGACGAGGCACTAATGCCAGGAGCTGTTGAGGAAAAATCAAAAACTCCTGCCCTTGATTTTTTTGCTCGCGATCTAACAACAGAAGATAACCAAAAAAACATTGACCCAGTAATCGGTCGATCCAACGAAATCCAACGAATGATGGAAATCCTTTGCCGCCGAACAAAGAATAACCCGATATTGATCGGTGAACCAGGGGTTGGCAAAACTGCGATAGTCGAAGGGTTGGCAAAAAAAATTCTTGACGGTGAAGTCCCTGATATTTTAGTAAACAAAAAAATTTTTGCATTAGACTTGACCATGGTTGTTGCTGGAACAATGTATCGTGGCGAATTTGAGGCTCGCCTAAAGCAGGTAATTGATGAGGTGAAGAGTAAACCTGAAATTATCGTCTTTGTCGACGAGGTCCACAACATCATTGGTGCTGGCTCTGCGACTGGTTCGATGGACGCAGCAAACATTCTAAAACCAGCCCTAGCAAGGGGCGACATCCGCTGCATTGGCGCAACAACGTTAACTGAATTCAAAAAACATATCGAACCAGACGCGGCTCTTGAACGGCGTTTTCAACCAGTTCAAGTAAATGAACCGAACAAAACAAAAACCTTGGAGATTCTCCGCGGCATCAAAAGTAACTACGAAAAATTTCATCAAATTAAGATTACTGATCAAGCACTCGAATCTGCCGTTAGCATGTCATCACGTTATATTCAAGACAAATATCAACCAGATAAATCAATTGACTTGATTGATGAGGCGGCGGCGGCAAAAAGGATTAAGCGCCACAAGAATAAGGGTGGCACCAAGATCAAAGAAATTGAAGATCAGCTGGCCGAGCTTTCAACCAAAAAACATAAGGCAATTATCGACGAAAAGTTTCTTGATGCGA
>CAYWXY010000201.1:0-3443 GCA_964462555.1 uncultured Pseudomonadota bacterium
GACAATATTTAGCTGGTAACCATTTTCAACCTCCGAGGTTAACCCCGTAGGTTAAAAATGGTTGTTGGTCGGAATTTCGGAAATCAGAACAGATTATTTTTTTTGTTCAACTATCTGAACGTTTCACTCCAGAAATCTTATTTTTATGAGACGTATTTTGGGGATGTCCTGCTGGTGGTACGAAATATGCCATTCCTCCGCTAACCCCCATATTTAGTGTAGATAAATTATCAAATAATATTCAATACATCAAGGTTGTGCCGGGAATACGCCTGGACATTATGCGAATGGTGGCACTATAGTTGCACCCGCTCCATCTAGGGAAGGAGTTGCCATATGTCATATCTTGAATCGCTGAATCCAGCGGGTGATCCGCTTCTCTCCGAAGCCCTCTGTATAGTAATGACCGATATTTTGCAAAGTGTTGATGTTAACGTTTCAACATGTACGAAATTAGTTTCCAATAAACATTTTTGAACGGATGAAGAGGTGGACAGCCATGTTGGATAATTTCTACGACAAAGAGAACTTTTTTAATAATTATAAGCAGATAAGAGATGATGCAAATAATGCAAATGACAAGATAGAAATGCCTTATTTTCAAAAATTACTTCCTTCCGTCAAGGATAAAGTGGTTCTAGATCTTGGCTGTGGAATGGGTAGTTATGTATTACAAATGGCTTCCGGGGCAAGGCAGATAGATGCTGTAGACATATCTAAGAAGATGCTACATGTATTAAGAGATGAGCTGGAACAGCGAAATATAAGAAATGTTAATGTAATTCATGGTCCTCTAGAGAAATATAAGTTCAAGGATAATTATTATGATTTGGTAATAAGTACTCTTGCATTTCATTATGTGTCAGATCTGAAAACCCTATTTGAATCAATTAACAATTGTTTAAAAAAAGATGGAATGTTCATATTTTCTGTGGAGCATCCTGTGTTGACAGCGACCAAGGATATTGGTTGGGAGGTCGATAAATCAGGAGACTATGTTTATTGGAGGTTAGATAATTATTTTGAAACTGGTGGGAGGTCATATGAATGGCTTGGATCAATGGTAACAAAGTACCACCGCACATTTGAAGATTATTATCATCTCCTTGTAGATAATGATTTTAAAATCTTGGACCTAAAAGAACCCAAGCCTAAATCAGAAGAAAGAGCGTTGGATAAAGAACTTGATGGTCACTATAGGCGACCAATTATATTAATGTTTTCAGCGAGAAAATCATGAAATGTCGGTTAATTGCTATACTGTTGATGCTTGTTCTTTACTTCCCGTCACCGGGTTATGCGAAATTAAATCATATCAGTTTAAAATTAGCATGGGTACTTAATGATCAATATGCGGGCGAAGTCTATGCTTATCATAAAGGTTGGTATAAAGACTCGGGCATTAACTTGGAGTTTAAGCCTTACAAGTATGGAACGAAGGATCCTTACCATTCTGTTGTGAGCGGTGAGGCTGATATAGGGGAGAGCGAGCCTCTTGTAGTAATAAGAGAAGCTCTTCGAGATAATGAAAATATTGTGATATTTGGATTAAAGGATCAGATATCGCCTGCAGGATTATTATCTCTAAAGAAAAAGAACATTATGAAGCCGAGCAATATAGAGGGGTATATATTTGGCTATTATAATGACGGCGATAAGGAAATATTGAAGTGGTACTGCGAGCTCAATGGTGTTGATTACAATAAAATACAGAAGCGGCGACTTTTACCAAATGACATGCAGCCTCTCATTAGCGAGACTATTGATTTTATTATTGCGCATGAAACTAATGAGCCAGTTATTCTCAAGCTAATGGGGTATGATTCAAACTTTCTATCTATCTCTGGTCCGAACGGGGTTCATTTTGGTTCGGCTTATTTCTGTACAGAAGATTTTTACAATGCTAATAAAAAAGACCTCATCAGGTTTATGAAAACCAGCTCAAAGGGGTGGAAGCACGTGATAATGAATCCGCTTGAGGGGTCCAATATAGTGATAAAATACTATCCAAAAAATCGACTAATTAACAACTCAAGAGAATTTACTCTTAAGAAATTTGAGAAGGGTATTAATATTAAGGGTTATTACTTGACCCACAAGGTTGGCATTGACTGTATAGGTTGCATGTCTAAAGCCTATTGGGATATTGTGTTAAATGAACTTCTGTCTGCAAAGATTATTAAATTTACGGAACTCGCAAGCAAACTAATAAGGTACGATGTATCGAAGAGTCTGCTAATTAAATAATGGTGTGGTGATTGTCTGTATGAAGATAAATACTAAGCTAGGGATTACAATATTATCTATTATTATTCCCTCAATGCTAGTAGTATATCTGCTTTCTAATAATGTATTTAATCGTGTGTTTAGGCAAATTGAAATACATGATTACAACCAATCTAAAAGTTTAATAAATAACATTAACAAGATCCAGTATGACAAGATATCTTTGGTTCTAGAAAGTGTGAAGAATGATGATGCACTTCTGCATTCAGTGTTATTGGCGAATGAGTTGGGATATATAGAAAGGCCTCGCGAACTATTAGCTTCGTATATTAACAAGAATGATATTAGTTTCTTTATATTTGTTAATAACGACGGGACATTGATCACGAATGTTGATTCATTCATATCTGATAATGATGTTCATCAATTATGTTTGTCAAGTAATGTAACATTCACGCTATCACCAATTCCAATGATTTCAAAATGTGATGATCTCACGTATCACGGAAGAAATATCGGCATGGTGATCGTGGGGTACAATCTCACAGACTATGTTGATGTTTTGTCAAAATCTATTGCAAAAGAAACCGAAATTATCCTTGGATATGATGATAACAAAATAAATCAATATGGTGTGTCAAAAAATGAATATAGTGGTTCTGAAACAATCATAAAGAACATAGATGGAAATAATTATTTTATATACAAATTAAATGACATCACGCCATTTTCTGATGGCTATCTTGTGGTTAGTCAGGGTGTTCGTGCATCAGTATATTCTAAGCACGCTCTCTTCAGTGAAACTATAATCTATTACTTTATTTTATTTATTTTTATAATAGTTGCTCTCTTTTATATCTTTAGAAGATTGATATCAAAAAGGTTGCGGCGGATACACAACTATATATCTGAGCAGTTATCAAAGAAGCAAATTGTCTTGAAGAGAAAGAGTGCGCCATGCGATGAAATCAGTGAGGTTGAAGTTACTATAAGCAATTTGTTTAAGCAACTTACAGTATATCAAAAAGAAAAAGAGGATTCAGCTCGGTTAGCGGCAATTGGTAAAACGACTGCAATGGTAGCACATGATGTCAGAAAGCCATTTTCTACAATAAAATCGGTTTTGGATTTGTTTGACGTATTTCAGGAGGATGCTGGGGCACTCAATCGGGCAAGAGAAGGTGTTGATAGGTCAATTAAACATGTTGAGACTATGC
>CAYWXY010000202.1:0-3438 GCA_964462555.1 uncultured Pseudomonadota bacterium
CACGCTGATTTGGACGATAGGATTTTTGGGAGCAGGTCTCTCATCGTTCTATATCTTCACGCTCGCCGGCTGCGTCTTCTTTGGAGAGTCAAATGTTGAAGACGGTGTATACAAGAAAGTTTCAGAGTCACCGATATCGATGGTGATTCCCATGATGCTTCTGGCAACCCTTTCGGCCCTCGGCGGTCTAGTAGGGGTATCGGAGATGTTCGGTGGTTCCAATTACTTCGGAGCATGGATTGGTGAACTCATTCAGGATGAGATAAGTCATGCCCCGGGCGAGACATCCCGCGGTGTGCAGCTCATAATCATGGTGGTTACGCTGCTTTGGTCCGCTCATTTTTCCATATTAGGATGGCTCATATATGCCCAGAAGAGGGATTGGCCAGATAGAATCTCGAAGAAGTTTGCACCGGTATATGGAATTCTCGCGAATAAATTTTATGTGGATGAAATTTATAACATCATAATCGTTCGTCCGCTGATTTGGTTTTCCAGGAATGTTTTGTGGAAGATTTTCGATAAAACGTTGATAGATGGTGTTGCGGTAGAGGGTAGCGCTAGGGCCGTAGGCGTAATAGGGCTTCTCGCATCCGCTGCCCAAACGGGCCTTTTACAGCACTATTTATTGTACTTTTTGATTGGGGCAGTTGTCGTTGTAGCTTGTTTGGCACTTTAAATCAGTGTCGAAGTGTTTAAGTGTATAAGTATAAAAATGATTACATTTACTTGCAAAAAATACTTAAGACACCAAGTCACTTGGACACTTAGACACTTGGACACTTAGACACTTGGACACTTAGACACTTAGACACTTAGACACTAAATAATGAATTTACTGAGCTCACACATCTTAACCTCGATAATATTTCTGCCGCTAGTTGGAGCGCTGATTCTTACAGTTTTGCCTTCGAGGTGGAAGGTTGAGATTAGAATCGTCTCTCTGGTTATATCCGTTCTTCTCGTGTTCGCTTCCGGGGTCCTGTTTTGGATAATAGATCCATCCGGTGAGTTTGATTTTGTCGAGAGGGTCTCATGGATGCCCTCACTTGGCATAAATTATCATTTGGGCGTGGACGGCATGTCACTTTTGATGATGCTGCTTGTCTCCTTTCTACTCTTGATATCGATACTCGTATCTTGGAGAGAGATAGATAAGAGGATTAAGGAGTTCCATATCCTGCTTTTGGTCTTGGCCTCGGGCATGTTGGGAGTATTCGCATCCCTGGACGTCTTCCTGTTCTACGTCTTCTGGGAGTTCGTCCTTATACCTATGTATTTCATAATAGGTATTTGGGGAGGCGAGGGTAGGGTTCAGGCCGCTACGAAGTTCATAATATATACGGTTCTCGGCAGCCTATTGATGCTCGTCGCGATGATCTACGCCGCCGCCAAGACGGGATCGTTCGATCTTCTGTCCTGGTACTCCCACAAGTTTACCGTCTTTGAACAGCTGTGGTTATTTGCCGCGATAGGAATTGCATTTGCAATAAAGATTCCACTGGTACCGCTTTGTTCCTGGTTGCCGGACTCTCATTCGGAGGCCCCGACCGCTGGCAGTATCCTGCTCGCAGGTGTACTCCTGAAGATGGGGAGCTACGGATTTTTCAGAATAGCGATGCCCACATTTCCGTTGGCGGTGGCCAAGTTTTCGAGCTTTATAATCATACTTGCGCTGATAGGAATAGTCGCCGGTTCGCTCATCGCGATGGTGCAGAGCAATTTAAAGAGGCTCATCGCTTACTCATCGATACCACACATGGGCTTCATAATTTTGGGCCTCTTCGCCATTGATAGGGATGCGGCTGGCGGTGCAATGCTTCAGATGGCCAACCACGGTATAACCACATGTGCTCTATTTGCGCTCGTAGGGATGATCTATGCAAGGAAGAGGACGATGGTCATCGACGAGATGGGTGGGGAGGCGAGGAGGATGCCGATTCTTGCTTCCATCTTCATCTTGATGACGCTGTCTGCAATTGGACTTCCTGGGTTGAATAACTTCGCTGGGGAATTCTTGATACTCCTCGGTGCATTTCAGACGAAGACCATCTTTGCATCGATAGCCCTCATAGGCGTGATTCTCGTTGCCGTATATATGCTATGGCTTATTCAGCGAGTTTTCTTTGGAAAACAGAGGAACGCCGAGACTGAAAGGGTGAGGGGAATTGATTTCAGGGAATGTATGATTCTAATTCCGCTGATCGCATTGGTGATTTTGATCGGCCTCAGGCCACAATTTATTCTTTCGAGGTTGTGGAAACCTGCAAAGGCGTTTGTGGAACTCACGAAGAGGGTTGAGATGATAATTCCGGCATCAGAGTATGAAAAAGATCGCTAGAGGGTGTAAATGTTTGAAATAATGAGAGATTTTGATTGGATGCTGTTTCTGAGATACCTGTCTCCGATGTTGGTGCTCGTCGTCGCAGCTCTGGTTCTGATGGTGAGGTCTGTGTTGATCGCGGATGATGACGAGGTTGGATTCGAAGTGCCATCCGCGATTACGATCCTCGCGCTAGTCATCTCCTTTCTCATATCCTGGTATTTTTGGCCAAAAGTTCCAAATATGATGATCTCCACCCTCTACTTCGACAGAGCCGTATTTATAGGATGGATGGTCGTCGTGATGGCTACCCTGTTCGTCGTCCTGATATCGATCAATGCAGTTCGTGAAAGTAAAATTACGTACGATGGTTATTTCACGCTCGTACTTATGTCGGCGTTTGGAATGGGAATCGTGATCGCTGCCGCAAACCTGATAACGCTGCTCATAGGTCTTGAGATAATGTCCATAGCGCTCTATGCGCTCGTGGTCTCGGTCAGGAAGAATGATATTGCGGTAGAGGCAGGGGTAAAATATTTCTTGATGGGCGGTTTCGCATCAGCCTTTTTTCTGATGGGTCTTGCATTTATATTTGGAAGCGTCGGTACATGCAATCTGTCCATGATAGCACAGAGGGCACCGGAGATATCGAACGTTGGGATGAAGGCCTTCTACATGTTCGGGGTTGCGATGCTCCTCATCGGTTTTGGCTTTAAGATAACCATCGTTCCGTTTCATGCATGGGCACCTGATACGTATGATGGTGCGTCTACGCCTGTAACGACATTTCTTGCGACAGCGAGCAAGGCTGCGGTGATGATCGCCTTTACGCGATTCGCACTGGCGGCAGCGGGTACATTTGATATTAACTGGTATTACATTATGTGGGGATTGGCTGCGATCACCATGCTATATGCGAGCCTTGCGGCGATACGTCAGTATAACTTAAAGAGGATGCTTGCATATTCCTCCATCGTACATACCGGATTTATGCTCCTCCTGTTTCCATCAGCAGCGCTCGATCATGCGGGTGTCGTAAAGGCGATGTTGTTCTACCTTGTTTCCTATGTGATCATGAATATCGGCGCGTTTGCTGTGGTATCGACCTTGGTCAC
>CAYWXY010000203.1:0-3428 GCA_964462555.1 uncultured Pseudomonadota bacterium
CAAAATTGGCACTATCGATACATGCAATGGGATCCATGCAGTCTTCTAATGGGTCACCATTGTTAGGTTTTCCACTTCCACCACCCCCGCAGGAACCGATACTTTTTGACGAACCACCACAGGCACTTTTGAGAGTTGTTTCCGAATGGGGGCTCGGCATGTAATGAACGCTTAAACCGAGTCCCACATGCATAACAGTTCCGTTAAGACCACCTGAAATGCCGCCGATTCCCCCAACATAGAGGTCATTTGCAACTTTGGCACCAGAAAACGCTGCCATATCAATTCCGAGTGAAAAATAGTCAATTTTAAAATTATCGCCAACTGCTATTGAGCCAGTATGAGCTTCACTTTCATGTGCGGGTGGGTTGGCGCCACCATTACCACCATTATCTGGAGCGTTGCCCGGATCACCAGGAGAATTATATTCGTGTTGGTTGGTTGTGTCATCCAACTGAAATTCACTCCAGTCGGGTTCATTTAATCCATCGGTCAACCCACCACCGGGTGAGTCTCCAGCGCCGCCCCCCATGGCACCCCATGCATCGATGGGGCATGTGGCAAATCCACTCATATCAAATTGCTCTAGGCTCATCGTAACGATATGTCCTCCAACAGTTGCTCCACCCACTCCACCCAATCCACCCATTCCACCTCCTGGACCATCATTTCCGCCCAGTGCGTTCGTGGAGCCTGGGTTTTTTGCATCCCCACCATCATCACTAACTATGCTTAGAACACTGCAACCTCCACCGCTGGCCTTCGGAATGCCGACCCACGTACATGTCTCTCCCTTCATTCCCTTGCCAAACTGGAAGGCCGCCGCCTGTAGGCTGAATTCGTTATTTATAGAGTAAATATATTCATCGATGGCGGCAACGGCCAAGATATTGGCATTCGTATATATGAGCGGATTCGATGAGACGTTATCCGCGTCCCTTAAAAAGTGTGTAAAGAGATCATTGAATTTCTCCTTGAACGAATGACAGCCAAAGCTCTTTTCTAACATCTCTGACTTACATTCATTCACTGCCATCATCCATGGGCCATATTTCCCCTCATTGGCCGACTCGAATGCATAGAGACCTGAGTTTACGGCGGCTTTGAGCGCCTGATGGTAGCTGATGCCGGAGTAGTGATAACCGGCCGCAATCAGATATTGTTTGAATGGCGGCAGATTTCTATCGATCGTTTCTGCAGCGATATTTTTAATAGAAAATGTTGTGATAAGTATGAATAGAATGACCCACAAGATATGCTTGAATTTCAATGAGACCTCCCCTGGTCTGACCCCTTCGTCTTGTACCCTTGGTATTAAGCTTCCCCTTAGCGTCGGATAAGCACAGCAAAAGGTGTGCCAGATTGTACTTGAAATAAACTTAATAATTACATATATTTATTCACTGCAAAGGGGTGTGACGGTGGGAGTCGGAGGCTTTTTTTAGGGACTTTATGCACCAGATACGATATTTTACTAAATCCCTACGCGCTGATAATTGGGGGGTTCAGTTATAATTTAACCAGTGGGATCTTATGAAAAAAATCGCAAAAAGATGGTGGGCGGGGTTGTTGGTGATCACTCTTTGTTCGGTGGGCGGATTGCTTGTCGCACAAGGCTATGATGAAAATGATACCGATGAACCTGATATCGTTTCAACGGATCCTTATAATGGACAGGGGAATGTGTCGCTCAATGCACGTGTCCGCGTGACATTTAATGAAGCGATGGATCCATCAAGTATTACATCCGAGACATTCACAATAAGTGGTGCCTATGGTTCTAAGATGGTCGGTTTGGTAAAATATTCAAATCGGACAGCCTATTTTGTTCCCTTCAACACTTTTAATCAAAATACATCGTACACCGCGAGGGTGTCGGGGCAGATTAGAGATATTTCTGGTAATTCACTAGGGAGCCATTACTCTTGGTCGTTTTCAACTCAGCAGTAGTTTGGAGGTAAAATGTATAAGGTAGTATTGCTAAGGCATGGTGAGAGTGAATGGAACAAGGCCAACCGCTTCACCGGTTGGACTGATGTTGACCTTTCTGAGAAGGGTCTTATTGAAGCCGAGAGTTCGGGGAAACTTTTAAAAAACGATGGTTATACGTTTGATGTGGCCTATACGTCTGTCTTGAAGCGCGCGATTCGTACACTCTGGATGACACTCGACCAAATGGACCTGATGTGGATTCCTGTTTATCGGTCATGGCGACTGAACGAACGTCATTATGGTTCTCTCCAAGGACTCAACAAGGCGGAGACGGCTGAAACATACGGCGATGACCAGGTTCTGGTTTGGCGTAGAAGTTACGATGTTCAGCCACCGGCCCTTGAAAAAACGGATGATCGCTATCCCGGTAAGGATCCTCGGTACCAAGGCTTGACCAGTGATGAGCTGCCGACGACGGAATGTCTGAAGGATACCGTTGCTCGCTTTTTGCCCTATTGGCATGAGACGATTGCGCCAGCGATTCAGTCGGGAAAAAAAGTGTTGATTGCAGCACACGGTAACAGTCTTCGTGCATTGGTTAAGTATCTTGACGAAGTTAGTGAAGAGGAGATTGTGAAACTTAATATTCCAACCGGTGTTCCGTTGGTTTACGAACTAGATAAGGAACTTAAGCCCATCAAACACTATTATCTTGGTGATCAGTCAGCGATTGAGGCAGCGATGAATGCCGTTGCAAACCAGGGGAAAGCGAAGAAATAACAAGAAGGGGGGCGCTTCTTGAAGCTCAAAATCAACAACTACTGGTTTATTCTTGTTACACAAATATTTCTCATCATCCTGTCGGCATTTGTTGAGGATCATCCGGTTATCTATTTTGTCTTTGTCTTTGGGTTGATCGCCATTTATGGTTCCCTTATGCGCGCCATGTGGGGTCGAGGCCTCCTTCGTTTTGTTGCGTTGGCGGCCGTTTCTATTGCAGTTGTGACGAGTCTTCTTTGGGTGATTCCCGGTATTTCTGAGGCAATCCTTGATATTTATTTTACGATCTGCGTCTTTTCATATGCTGTTTATATTGCGATCGCTATCGTGACGCTGCTCAAAGATGTTTATCAGAAGGATAATGTGACACTCGATCGCATCATTGCAAGCGTCTGTGTCTATCTTCTATTCGGGATGTTCTTTGCATTTATTTACTGTGGGATCAGTATCCTGGATCCGACTGCCTTTGATTTTGGTGGGAATACATCTCAAATCGTGGAAGAGTTTCGGGACTATATCTATTTCAGTTTTGTAACGCTTACAACGACCGGATTTGGTGACATGTTGCCGATGAGCCCGATCACGAGGATTCTATCGGCACTTGAAGCGATCACCGGTTCGATCTATCTCGTTGTGATGGTGGCGGGGTTGGTCGGTATGCATGTTTCATCGACATTTAATCGAAAAATAAAAGGGGGGAAGTAATGGAGAATCAA
>CAYWXY010000204.1:0-3388 GCA_964462555.1 uncultured Pseudomonadota bacterium
TTCATGATTGGTTTTCGGAACGCCCCGTTTGCGGAAATATTTTGAGACGATAATATCGGTGGCAAGCTGGCTCCAGCCTTCTGGAACTTCAACTTCATCCATTTTGAAAACAACACTGCCGTCAGGATTGCTGATGACCGACGTTCGTTTGTCATATTTGATCTGTTTGAGCGGATTTTTTCCTGGCGATGTCAGGCGTCGTCCAACAATCATCCCGCTACGGACCGCCTCCATCTTTGATTCACTTTTCTTTGCCCCGTTTTTCTTCTCTTTTGTGTTGATTTTCATAGCTGCGTTCCCCCCCGCTCAGTCAATTATGCGACAACGTTGTCCAAAAAAATGACAGGGCCGTCAACTTTTTGACGGCCTAAAAACCCTAAATACACAATATATTGTGTATGTTATATATTTAATACACTACATATAGTGGTGGTCAAGGTGTAAACCAATTTTTATTCATTTTTCTTCTGGGTACCAGGTGCCTGTGGATAAGTTGGTCTTGGTTATTCACAATTATTCACCCCTTGCAAAATTGGCGAGGTGAGTGCATACATCCGAAAAGACAGTTCTTTTTTGAACGTTGCGAAGAAATAACGGAGAGTTTTAGAAAACAATCCACAACCCATTCACAATTTATGAACAGAAAATTTTTCAGTCTGCATTATGGTGAGTTGGCCCTTAAGGGGAAGAACCGGGGCCTCTTTGAGGACCAACTGGTGCGCAATCTCCGAGCAAGTCTCGATGGATTGGGTGTTGAATCGGTTCGCAAGCGGCCGGGACGCATTATTGTGGAGTTTGCCGATGGTGGGGTGTGGAGAAGTGCCGCTGACAAAATCAGGAAGGTCTTCGGCCTGACAACCGCATATCCCGTGATTCGTACGGAGCCTGATCTGGCAGATCTTGAAAAGGTAGCTGTTTGCGCGGTTGATGAGTTAAAGTTTGAGTCGTTTGCCGTTCGCACTCGTCGTGCGAATAAAAATTTTCCCATGACATCTCCAGAGATTAATAGACACATTGGTTCAGCGATTCAGGTTGCAAGTGCCGCGCGTGTTGATCTTCGAAATCCCGAGAGGACATTTTACATCGAGGTGTTGGATCGGGATATTTATTTTGCGAGCGAGCAGATTCGTTGTCCTGGCGGCTTGCCGGCCGGCATCAGTGGTCACGTGGTTTCAATGTTTTCGGGCGGTATCGATTCGCCGGTGGCCAGTTGGATGATGATGAAACGCGGACTAAAGACAACGTTCGTTCACTTTCATAGCATGCCTTTTACCGATCGCGCGTCGATTGAAAAGGTCGAGGATATGGCCGAGGTTCTCGGGGGGTGGCATGGTCCTCTGAAACTTGCGTTGATTCCCTTTGGTGAGATTCAGCAAAAGATTGTGACGGCGGTTCCGGCCAAATATCGTGTTGTGATCTATCGGCGTTTCATGCTTCGGATTGCGGATCGGGTTGCACGGGAGGTCGGTGCTGGTGCGTTGATTACCGGTGAGTCGTTAGGGCAGGTGGCGTCACAGACGCTGACCAATCTGGCGTCGGTCGAGGCGGTGAGTGAGTTGCCGCTTTTTCGGCCGCTGATTGGGATGGATAAGCAAGAGATTGTCGATTTGGCCGAGAAGATTGGGACATATGACCTTTCAATTGAGCCGCATAGCGATTGCTGTAGTTTTCTCCAGCCGCCGAATCCGGTGACAAAAACGACGCGTGAGGAGCTCTCACGCGTCGAATCACAGCTTGATATTGATGCCCTTGTCCAAGAATCACTTTCCAACGTCGAGTGGAAAGTGATTCCTGATTAAAACCTTGAGACCTTCGCTGTGGTCTACCCCGCTTCTTTTTCCGTGATTAATTATGCATTTGGATCAATTTCGCACGTCCATTCGTCGCCGTATGTGCCCTGAGGAATGCACACGCCATTAGTATCACTCCAAATACACTTGTGATTTTCAGAGTTGCCAGTATTGGGATCATCATTTTCGTAGAGAATTGTGTAGTACATTTCGCAAGTCGCCATGGGGTAGCCAGAACATGAATGTGTAGGACCACCATCGTTACAGAAGTTTGGAGTCGTGCCGCCTGCACATTCAATATTTTCCATTTCGCATTCTCCCGTTCCTACATTCCAAAAACAGTTGTGATGAGCGCCATATTTTTCGATATAGGAGTTGTTGCACACGTCTTCGGTTTTAGGATAATCGCTACACTCGTATCCAGAATCAAACGTAGCGTTGCAATAGTTTGGAATTTCGCCGTCCGTGCATTCTGTCTCAATTTGACGGCAACCCGTTCCGCTCTCCCAGGTGCAATTGTAGAACATTCCTCCATCTTGAACGAAGGAGTCGGCGCACGTTGTCGCATCACTAAAATGTTCACACCATCCGTCGAAAAACTCACTGGAGCAGGGTTGTGGAGGATAGCCCTCTGGAAATTCGCCGTCGGTGCACGCTGACATTCCGACGTCAGCAGCGATATAGCATTTTCCATCATCTTCGTCCCAAAAACAGTTATGAAACTCGGGTTCGTTATTTTCACCGAGTGCAGAGAAGCTAGTGATACAGAGGTCTTTCGCGAGACCGAAACAATCCCTCTCAAAATTGTCTTTGCAGATTAGGTCTTCATATTTATCACCTGGCGCTTCCCTAGCATCCATCAGAGCGGTCAGTTCGCATGCTTCACCGTGGAGTCCAAGTGTATACGCGGAGATACAGTTCTCTATTTTTTCTTGTTCTACATCTTCCGGATATTCGGTTGCCTCGAGTTCTTTTTCTGCAAAGCATGTCATAATGGTTCCGGCGGTCTCTTCATCCGCGCCCATTCGCGTTAGCGCCTCGATTGCGGTTCCATACGATATGTAGGGTGGATAATCTCCGATCTTTTCATCTGCTTCTTCATTTGCTTCTAGGTCGAAGTCGTTATCGATACAGTCGAACAGTTTGAGATAGTCCACAATGACCGGGCTTGGCTCGTCTCCCTTTTCGACCGCCTTGCCGCCTCCTCCCCCGCATCCAAAAATAAAGTAGCCCATACAGGCTACGACCAGAAGAATCACCCAGCGACGTTTCGTATTCATAAGACCTCCTCGACATTTGACCCTCCCAGCATCGTGTAATAGAGCAAGAAGTGTGCCAAGGGTGACGCATAAGTGTGCAATGATTACAAGGCGTTAGAAGAAGGCCACATTCTCAAAATGATAGAGGCCTGGACATGTCTGATAAAATTCTCAAAATGAAAGCGTAAAGGGAAGCCTCTAGATGTGCGAACGTGCCCAGATCTGTACTCAAGGAGTCTCCGAATCGCTAATTTAACAGATATGTTCTTATTCGCCTCACTCGGAATGGCCTGCTCGGCCGGTACGCAATGCCTTCTACCTCCCACAGTCTATTATATG
>CAYWXY010000205.1:0-3372 GCA_964462555.1 uncultured Pseudomonadota bacterium
ACGGCAATAACAAGAACAAGTGTCGCCCAGAGAAAAATCAAAAAGAGTTGGCGGGCCAGATAACCCACGTTCACACCAATGACTTCACCGATCGATCGCCCATGGTGGCGAATGGATGCGATGATGGATGAAAAATCGTGAACGCCCCCCACAAAGATGCCACCAATCAAAATCCAAAGAAGGACCGGTAACCATCCAAAGGCAACCGCTATGATTGGGCCCACGATCGGGGCTGCGCCGGCAATGGATGCAAAGTGATGGCCGAAAAGAACCGGCGCTTTGGCCGGACAATAGTCAACACCGTCATGCATTGTGTGAGAGGGGGTTGGCTTCGAAGGGTCGACGCCAAGTCGATTTGCGACAAAGCGGCCGTAGAAAATGTATCCGAGCAAGAGTGCTACAATGGAAATTGCCAGAATCGCTGCAGACATGGAACCCCCTATTAGGCCCTCGACGTTAGCACGAATATGATAATATTCAATAACAACATGGTTTTTCCGGTTTCGGTTTTGCTGCCCGTATCGTCTATCGTTTGTGGGTGACGTAACCGTAAGACGACAACCGATACGAGCGTCGAAACCCAAACCGAATGTTTATTAAACAACTTATTATTTAGCTTGGAATTATTGTGGGGCGGATAACGGGACCTTCAACTTCGAGGGCGTCGGAGTAAAGAACGACCTTATTTCGGCCGCCATCCTTGGCCTCGTAGAGCGCTACATCAGCGTGGTCGATCAGGTCTTCCATTTCACGCGCATCGTCGGCAAAAGTGGAAATGCCAACACTGATTGTCAGTTGCATGATCGGCTGTTGGGCCTCATCGAAACGTTCCATCTCAACCAACTGACGGAGCTTTTCACCCACAACCATCGCACCCTCTCGATCCGTATCGGGCAAGAGAACAATAAACTCTTCGCCACCAAAACGGGCAATCGTATCAAGTTCACGTAAATTCCGGCTCAAGATATCTGCTATTCCCTTTAAAACTCGGTCTCCCTGAAGGTGGCCGTAGGTATCATTAAAATCTTTGAAGTGATCAATGTCGATCATTAAAAGTGAGATCGGTCGCCTAAAACGTGTCGCACGTTTCCACTCCATCTTAAGAACTTTTTGAAAATGACGACGGTTATAGATCCCCAACAGTTCATCACGAACAGAGAGTTCTCGTGTTTTTGTATAGAGCTGAGCATTCTCAACTGCAAGTGCAATTTGGTTGGCCACTAATGTGAGGATTCGCTTATCATCTTCAGAAAAGGCATCCATCTCAGCGCGACTACAGTTCATAACACCGAGAACTTCCTTCTTATATTTAAGGGGGACAGAAATAAATGAGCCCTTGTCGATATTTTCTCCTCGGTAATAAAGGAACCTGTCGTCGCTCGCAACATCTGGTAAATAGGCTATCTCGCCGGTCGTCGCGACTTCGCCACTAATCCCCTCCCCCACACGAAATGACAGATTAAAGATGAGCTCCGGATCCTCGAAACCATGTGCCGCCTTAACACTTAAAAATTCTTTCTTCTTATCAATTCTCAAGATTGCAAATTTCTGAAGATCGAGTTGTCTTGGCAGGAGATCCTGGAGAAGAAGATAAAGCCCTGAAATTTCAATTGTGGAATTAATTTTCTGCCCGATATCATAAAGAAGTGAAAAATCCTTAACCAAAACTTCTAGAGATTGATTTGCTTTTTTAAGCTGGTTTCCCCGTTTGGCTAAGTGGTTCTTATATTTTAGATCCTTCTTTGCAAGCAGGAGTTCATACTCGGTTTCAATTTTGTCAGCATTTAACTCGGTGAGATGTGACAACATGTCATTAAAGTGAATTGCCAATTCACCAATTTCGTCGCGGCTTTCAATTTCGGCGCGTGCTAGAAAATTTCCGCGGCGAACGTCGCGGATCGCCTTCTTGATTCGATTAATTGGATTGATGAGAAATAGTTTAGCACCGACTGTTACTGCGGCAGCGATAACCAAGATCTGAATACCCCAAAGAATCCATTCACTGGAGAGACCCAAGACTTCCTTGGGAAAAAGTTGAATAAAAAACCATTTGCAAACTAGATAGGCCGCCAACGCAAAAAGATAGGCTACGGCACTAAAGAGTATGATTTTTGCGGCAACTGAAAACTGCGTCAGGGCCCAGGGTGTCGGCTCGTTATCTTTCTGGCGATTATTTGAACGTTGGGTCAAAGCAACCTTTTTTGTGGACTTTCTCTTCACCGGCGCTTTTCGGCGCTTCTGGCCGCTCTTTGCCACAGGCTTGCGCTTCTTTGCCGCGGGTTTTTTCACAATTTTTTTCGTTGTCTTTGCCATTGTCCTCTCAAAAATGGTGGACAATTATACGTCGCGTCATATCGAGTGTCAATCCAAGACGCAGCCACACCTCCCTCTATAGGTGTTATCGCCGATCTGTCAAATTAGTTGCGTCTTTTTCCTGCGCCCAACTTGTTGATATTATTATATTTATTGGATGGGCTTGACTCCTGTCTCAAAATTGCGGAAACTGCGTGGGCCGTGACCAAGAGAACCATACAAACTGTGATCTTCGTCGGAATTTTTTTGGCTCTATTGCCGTTTGCATATGCAACAAAAAGTGTCGAGCCGTCGATTCGAATTCTGGTCGTTGAAAACGCACGCGACATACGTGTTTCATCGGAGGCCATGACGGTCAGTGGTGGTAAGGGGAAAACAGTGCGCGCATTTGAAACGACAATTGTGCCCACATTGACCGGTTTCTATGTCGGTGAAAAAGATTGGAAGACCGACGAAATCCGTGTGACATCAAAAAATAAACGTATCTGGGTAAATGGAAAGCCATATGGTGGCATTGTTACAATTCACAAAAATAAGATGAAACTTTCGAGCGTCAATCACATTCCGATCGAAGAATATCTAAAGGGTCTTCTTCCCGGAGAGATGCCGAGTAAGTGGCCACTCGAAGCATTGAAGGCACAGGCGGTGGCGGCCAGAACGTATGCTCTCTTTGTCCGCGACACAAAAATTCGAGGAAATAGTAAGGACCTCTTTGATCTGCGCGCTACTGTCGAGGATCAGGTTTTTACAGGTAAACCAAGAAGTCATCCTAATATTGATCGTGCAGTCGACGAGACACGTGCAGAAATTTTGACGTATCATTTGAAGCCGATCAAGACGCGGTTTCATAGTACCTGTGGTGGAAAGACCGAAACATCGATTCATGTCTGGGGAGAGAGTGATATTAGCCAAAGTATTTCCGATCCGTACTGCCGTCGATCTCCCCATTCGCGCTGGCAGAAAAATCTTTCAGGACCACTCATTGCGAGCCGACTCAAGAAACATGGGATTGATATTGGAACCGTAACATCGATTCGTCCCGAAACAATCGAAAAAAGC
>CAYWXY010000206.1:0-3325 GCA_964462555.1 uncultured Pseudomonadota bacterium
CAGAGGGAACTTTTTAATCCCGAAAATCTGTCAAGCCCGGCCAAAATTGGTTGGCAATTAGGGGTATTAATAGCGCTAGATATTATATTTGATTACGCAGATACGGTGATAGTTAATAATTTCCAGCGCAACAAATGTGCAGAAATGAAACCTTGGCAACTTGCTGTTATGTCCATGGAGATGGCCGACATTCACTGTGAAATCAAACACAAAAACCTGAGAAACATCGGCAGAAAATCTGTGGTGCCCTCAGAATGTTTTGCATCACATTGGGCTAACCAATACTCTTCCGAGTGTAAACAGGCTAACCCGTTAGAATTAAGAAGTATGATACCACGTTATTGCCATTATAATAACGTACATGAGACCATTGAAGATATCCAGAAAACCGTTAACGAATTGCCTGGTGATGCCAGTGACAAAACGAAGTTGTATACTGAATTGCTGGATGATGAACTTGAAAGGTTGCGAAGATGTGCAGAATTATCAATTAAGGATTTTTCAACAGGGGTATCGAAAGGTTTGATTGATCAAGTCGATTTCTTGTCCATGGATAATCCATGGAAACAAATGCAGATTGCTATGTATCGATATGTAGAAATTTCAGATTTGGCAATGGAATATGTATTTCTGCCAACACAAGCATTTCAAAGGATTTGTGACGCAGAAAAATCTAGTGGTGAGATAGCCTTCGCAGACACAGGGGATGGGTGGGTTGATGAAGAGAGCTGGATGTATATGTAGAACCATATGCCCCGCAGGAACACTCCTATTCACACAATCCTCCTGATTCGTTGCATCTGTCACTATTACCATTGACCCGTTATTTCAAGAGGATAAAGCCGATTCTAACCTCCGTGGTTAACCCCGTAGGTTAAAAACGGTGACGTTTCCGCCACTATAAACCATTGATTTATAACGGGTTCTAGAGGCTTTTTTAGAAAATTGAGCATAAGTGGAAAGTGGATCCACGATACCTAGCAACTTTTTCACTAGAGTTTCGATAAGGGTATGCGGGCAAGTTCTTATTAGGAGGACGCTATGCCGCCCGTAAAAAATGGAAAATCGATCGTCGCTCCCGGGGCAAAACTTTCGCCCCTACGCATCGCCCCAAGAATTGTTGCGCCAAGGGGGCAACTTGTCTCAGACATCTCAGCACCAGCCATTAAGGTTGGAAAAAATCCACCCTCATTATCTGTAACCAAAACTGCTTTTACTCCGACCAGTACCACCCGTCGGTTTCGTCAAATCGTTTCATTTCAGACCGGCCGAAGCCCCGCTAGTCACCCCCTTTTTGGAAAAACAAATCGCCCACGCGAAGTGGTTTTCTATTCGTCTGGGGAAAAACCTTTAGATACATCAGACGGCGCCCTTTTTTGGAGACCAGCCGACCCTCCGTCCGATGAAGTGATAGCTCAGTGGTTCAAATTTCAGGAACGTATTATTACGGCTAAGTCACTAGCCGAATTAATAGAGGCCCTTGAAACGGCCCCAAGTGAACGCATCCCCTGGCCAACCAGTACTCCTGACGAAGGCATATCAGTTAAATTCATAACAGATGTGCTACGCTATGCCGTACCAGCCGGAATCCGTTTCTTGGTTGAACATTTTCCAAACACTTTTGTCATCCGAATCATGGCAGAGGCATTGATATCGGATGAATATGGAGACGACATCAAGAGCGCATTGGTTGATAATTATCTCAATTCCACAACAGATTTTGATTCATTTTCAACATCACTAACCGATCGAGACATAATATTTCATCTATTACTCTACGAACATATGAATGGAGAAAGCGAGGAGGCTTTTCGTTGGCGCGAAAATTTCTTTCAAAATGCTCCCTTTGTGGTCAAAGATTGGCTCCTGCATTTCTATTTTTTAGGAGATAACAAGCATGAGGTCTCTGACGAAGTTGCTGCCCATATTACGTTCCTTGCTGGACGATATGGTGCGGCAACGGAAATGCAAGAAGAACGGTTTTGGGACGGGGAAAAGTTTCGGTCTCGTTTAATGGGGGGCAATCTGGGAAGTACGAGATATAGTCATTTCAGCAGACTCGCTGGTGGTGAGGATCCCCACAAGGAGAGTCTTCGATTTGGTATCGGCCATACTCATCCACAACACTTTGCGCTCGAACAAGAGACATGGGGGGCAATCAAACGAGCTGCGGCAGAACCCTCGATGGCAAAGAGACTTGAGATGCCAACAGTAGAATTGGTGAATACTCCCACCTCGGCACTTCCCTCCATCCCAACAATAGATCGGCCGATTGGAGATCTGGAAGCGGTGAGCATGAATACACTAATGATAAGTGACCAGCCCCACTTCTCTGATTTATTGGTCGACGGCTTTATGCCACACTATATTCATTCCCCTTATGGTGGAACCCTCATGTTTGTTGACCCCCACAAACTTAATATGTTTCTATACGTCGGATTGCGCCCCGGTGTGGAGATTGATCAAGAAAGCTTCGATCTCATTTCTCACAAACTATTTAGCTGGGCTCATGGCGGAAACCGGTGGAATGCGACAATTGGCCTTTCTTTATTTCTTAGCAGTTACGATCGTGTCGTGGAACGCGATTATTCAGGAGTACTTGAAGAGAGCTGGCGGTTGTACCACGAAGAGATCCGAAGACAAGAAGAAGAACGCTAATATCAGATTTAAGGTGTGTTGATACAATAGATTTTTGCAATCAAACTGAATTCTTGTATCTGTTTTGTTCGGTTGGAAGCATGCACGGAACAACTCCACCCGGCCGCATTGTCGCCATCGACCCACGATACAGGCTGCGATTCAGAAATATAGAGTTCAAGATCCTTGGGCCAACTTGATATATTGATTTCACATCCACCGCTAACGGCAATATCGTCAGCGTCATCACAATTGGCCTCAACATATTCATCAGTTATTGAATTTTCACTGATTTCAACAATACTCCCTTCTTCCGAGATGACATATAGATCTGTCTTTGCAGTATAGAATTCTCCTACCGTATGGAACCGTCCAGCCGGAAGACTGCATGATGAAGATTCCGCCTCACCACCTTCAGCGACAGACCCATCTGCAATAGAAGCATCCACCATCTCTGTGTAGTATGAAAGCTCGCCGCTGCCGCAAGATGTCATTATGGAAACTAGTGGAAGGAGAATGATAACTAACGCCGGTAGAAATAGTTTTACTAAAAGCCTCATAATGGACCGATTTTATCATTATATTGTCATAATTCAATATAATTCGATGGGGGCAAATATGGCCTATTTTCCCCTATTATGCGGAGCTCTTACTCGCCTTGACATACGAATGCCACTCGGCCTCCATT
>CAYWXY010000207.1:0-3281 GCA_964462555.1 uncultured Pseudomonadota bacterium
CAACGATATATACGTTCAGCCCCACCGGTGGGGTAACCAGGCATATCTCGCACATCTTGACCAGGATGATCCCGAACCAGATCGGGTCAAAGCCTAATAAGGTAACCGCCGGAAGAATAACGGGAACTGTCAGCATCAACATCCCAACGACGTCCAGAAACATGCCCAAAAAGACATAGAGGCTAAGGATCAGACACAAAACAACGTAACGATTGACCTGCATTGAGATAATAAATTCGGTAAAACTTGAGGGAAGGGTGGTGAGTGCCAGAAAACGGACAAAGATAAGAACCCCTGTAATGATCATAAAGATCATTATGGTACTTCGGCCCGTTTCCAGAGCCGATTCTTTTAACCGCGAAAAGGTCAATCTCCCCATGAACAGGGCCATGAGAAATGCGCCGAAGGCCCCGGCGCCGCCCGCCTCGGTCGGCGTAAAAATACCGCTGTATATCCCCCCGATAATCATGGCAATGATAAAAATTATCCCCCAAGTCCCTTTCAATGACTTAAATCGATTAGCCCAGGGCTCGGGTGGTAGTGGTTTACCCAGCTCCGGACTGATTTTGACTCTTATTAATATCATTGCAACATAAATGAACGCCGAGACAATGCCAGGAATGAAGCCGGCTATGAGCAAGGCCCCGATGGATTGCTCTGCAATGATCCCGTAGATGACGAGAGTGGCGCTGGGCGGTATGAGGGAGGCGAGAGTACCACTTGCAGCCACAACGCCTGCGGCCAACCTGGGATGGTAGCCGTATTTTTCCATCTCCGGGATGGCAATTCTTCCCATGATAGCCGCAGAGGCGGGGCTTGCCCCGGTACAGGCGGCAAACCCTGCGCACCCGAGAATCGTTGATACGGCCAGCCCGCCGTTAAAATGCCCGACCCAGTTCCGGGCGGTCAAGAAAATATCATCGGTCAGCCCTGCGTAAAAGGCATAATACCCCATCAGGATAAAGAGAGGAATGACACTGAAGGCATAATGGGATATGACTCCATGAACCAGAAATCCGACTACGTTTCCCGCAACCGTCATGTCTTTCATTACCCAGAGCCCACCAAACCCCACCAGGGCCGCGGCAAAGGCAATCCGCATACCCAGAATAATCAGCACGCCGAGAACAGCTAAGCCGATAAAACCCCATGTCAATGGTGACAGGTCCATTATTCCTCCTTATTGATGTCCCTATACTCACCCCCGTCTATCGCCTGAGACAGGTGTTGAATAATTTCGATAATAAAACGGACGCAAAGAATGGAACATCCCAATGGTATTGCAAACTTTGAAGGCCAAGTGGGTGCGTAAATGTCAGGGGTGGTGTCGCCTATCTGATAAGCGTGGAATGCCGATTTCGTGGTAAAAATAAGGATAAAGATAAAGACAAACAGGGCGGCGGTGGTGGTAATCACTTCAGCAATGTGGAAAGACCTGCCTCTCAGCACCTTGGTAATAAAAAGCTCCATCCTTACATGCCCGTGAGTCCTTTCGGTATAGGCAACTCCGAAAAATATAATTCCTGCCATGAGAAGCTCCACAATCTCCACATGACCGTGTATGGGAGAATTGAATAGATACCGACCAACAATCTCTGCGGAAGCAAAAAACATAAGAAACGTGATGATAAGGACCGATGCTATGTTAAGCCAATCCTCAATATGCCTGAACCCTGCGTCGAAGACCACAAGGGGTTTGAATCTCATCCATACAGGGATCCCCTTTTGATTCAAATGGGCGTCACATTTCGTTTTCATAGATATCTTCCCTCCTTCACTTCAAAACTCGAATAGGACATGGCCGGATTTGCAGTGTCAGACAGACTGCCGGGGAAGTTTTTCCCCGGCAGCAAAATAAAACCAACCTCAGTAGCCTGCAATCTCTTTCCGTTTTTTCAGATAGTACTGCATGACCTCTTTTCCGGGCAGGCGCTTTTTCTCCATCTCTGCTACCCACGCATCGTATACAGGTTTGGCCTTGGCCACAAGCTTGGCCCGCTCGGAGGCCGGAAATTGGATGTACTGCAGTTTTTTCTTGAATATCGGTTCCCATTTGCGGTCCACTTTTGCGTATTCCTCCGCATACACATCGGGACATTGAACATACCAAGCCTGATGAATCTTCTTGAACTCTTCGGGCAGAGCATCATAGGCGGCTTTGTTTGCAACCACAGGGCCACACACGACTCCTAACGTCATGGGGATGTTCATGTATTTGGAGACTTCATAGATCTTGAATGATCCATATGCAAAGGTGTAAGCCAATCCAACCAGATCGACGGTTCCTCTTGAGAGGGCCTCGTACGTCTGCGGGGCAGGGACCATGGTGGGAACGGCGCCGAATTTTCTTAACACCTTTGCAATGTCACCGCCGATTCTGACCCTTGCACCCTTCAAGTCTTCTACCGACCGGATGGCCTTGTTTCCCATGAGGTGGTAAGTGGGTATCGCGGCGGGCAGCAAAGGCACGGCGTTCCACTTAAGAAGCTCCTTCTTGAAAGCGGGGTGTTCCCACATGGCATACTGCATGCGCAGGATCTCCAAATTTTCTCTGGGAGAGATAAAGGGTAGCTCCATGATCCTGTGCAGCGGCACCTTGCCGGGATGATAGGCAACGGCAAACATGCTGGCCTCGTACATTCCCGCCTTGATACCGTCCAGGGCTTCCTTTGGAGGGGCCAACACACCGCCGTATTGGATCTTAATCTGCCATTTCCCATTGGTGGCCTTCGCCATATCCTTTGCCCATTTTTCAATGGGAGCCGTATATGCCCGCGGGCCGCCCCAAACGTTAAGGTTCCACTTCACAACTTTTTCTTTGGAAATTGCCTGTGACGGGAACGCGAAAGAGCAACTGATCATGAGGGTTAAGGCTAGTAGGATGTTAATGGCTTTCTTTTCCATGTTATGCCTCCTTATCTTTCTTGGATATTATGGGTACTATGTTTTTAACAGTCTTCTCTTACATGGCGTGCCTCCTTTTCACGCAATTCTTCTTGTTCTTTGGAAAACGTTAATCTCATTCTTTCGCCCTCTTTCACAAAGCTTATTAGATCGGTAATAGTTCAGCGACGTGATGATAAGAGGACACTTCAAAGCTCAAACCCTTTATGTTAATAACCCAGCATTTGGGTACGTTCGGCAACTTTGTCCGAGATTCCGGGCTTTCCTACACCCGGTGCCTCAGATTCATACCTGCCTGCCTGTGGAGCGGATGCCCCCACACTACCCGTTCCTGCAACTACACCAGGGCCGTAGATGGCATTCCATGTGTTATATTT
>CAYWXY010000208.1:0-3269 GCA_964462555.1 uncultured Pseudomonadota bacterium
ATCGCCACCGCGGACGAAATCGGTCGCCCTCCGCTGATTGTCTTGGAGACCCTGGCATCTCCACGTCCCTTCTTGTGACCCCTTTCACCCAGCAGGGTTCATTCGAAATTTCTCGTTCGACCGGAACCGATAATCGAACATATCTACTTTCCGGACCGACCAAAAAGATCCTTACGAGTGAAGTCTTGGAACCCTGATTTCTTCACGTTCTGTGAGATGGTGTTCATTCCAATGAACGCTCGTTTTTCAAAAACGCAAGTTTGAGGTCCTGTCCGGCCGATACTATTAGTGAGGAGAAATGATATGGCGTTATCAGTAATAGCTATAGTAGGAATCATCGGTGCCTGCGTCAGCGTAGCGTCAACGGCGACAACTGTAGCTGTGCAGGTTAGCCAAGCGAAAAAGACGGAGAGACGGATCAAGAAGCAAGAGAAGAAGGCCGAGTTGATGATGCGGAAGAAGGGGAACATGGCCGTGATTAAGGCGATGGCATCGGCAGCGGCAAATTCGACGGCGATCCGGATGGATAAAAATATTGCATCGCAGAAGCTGGGACATCTAGTGGATACGAATGGCGAAGGCCATTACAAATTGTCAAAGGAGAAGGCCAAAGAGGCGCAGGCAACATTGGATAAATTTTATCAGAATCATGACTATGGGGTGCCATCTGTGGCAGCTGTTGGAGGCAGTCCACCTGGTTCAACGTCAACGACTTAAACGGTGTAACGATACATTAAATGACTCGGAGGTAATTAATGGGTTTCGGCGGAAATTATAATGGAAATGGATATAATGGCATGACAGGTAATCCGGTTAACATGCGCCAGCAGATGCAATATATGCAGATGATGCAGGGTGGCGGCATGGGGATGATGGGCATGGACAGAAATCCGTTTATGGGGATGATGCGTCCATCGATGGGAATGGGTATGATGGGTGGCATGGGAATGGGCGGTTATTACAACGCGCCATATATTCAGCCACGACAACTTGGTGGCGGCGGCTTGATCAACAAGGTTAATTCAATATCGTTGGGAGATAATTTTGATTTGGTGGCAGCGAATAAGACCGCTTCACAAACGTGGACTGCAGGAAATATCAAAGATGGGATTGCGCCTGTAGGTGCAAAGGTAGGAGACCCTACACCAGAAGCCCTAGGTATGCAGAAACTTCTGGGAACAGATCAGGCCTCTGCGGACGCTGCAAAGAGCGCTCAAACCAGTGCTAATTGGATTAATGGCATCAGTGCCTTTGTGGGTGCCGGCTGTGCTATTGCTGGTACGGTAACCAACGCTATTATTCAGAACAGGATGGCCGATCTCCAGGAAGAATATATGGACAAGATGGAGGGTCTGGCCGAAAAATATATGGTTCTGCAGGAACGCGGGATGGAGATCAATCAGGAGATCATGGAAGGGAAACAACGGACCGTTGTGGAACTTGCCGAGATTCAGGCCGAGGTGGCCAAGTTTCAGATTAAAAAGAGTGCTGAGGTTAGCATTCAGAACACGAAGACCGCTGCGGCTTACGGATGGGTGAATGGTCAACTCTATGGTAACCCGGCAAAGAAGGCTGGTTTTCAGTATAAGGGGTAAAAGTTTTAAAAGATAATTTGTAGGAGGAATAGGTTCTTAAAGGGTGTGCTTTTTGGCACGCCCTTTCTTTTTTTACCTTGCTCGAAACGTATAAATAGGTGCCCTTCCAGAAGGCTCTCCTCCGGGTGAGAGGGTGTTTACAGGAGTGAACGCTCATTTTTTAAAAAAGCAAGTTTGGGGTCCTCTCCAGCCGATACTATTAGTGAGGAGAAATACTATGACAGGACCAGCAGCAATAGCAGGAATCATCGGTGCCGCCTGTACCCTAATTTCAACGGGGGTGTCTGTTGGTATGCAGGTCAGCCAGTCAAAAAAAACAGAGAGGCGGATCAAGAAGCAAGAAAAGAAGGCCGAGACCTTGATGCGGAAGAAGGGGAACATGGCCGTGATCAAGGCGATGGCATCGGCAGCCTCGCATTCGACGGCGATCCGGATGGATAAAGATATCGCCACGAAAAAGCTGGGACATATGGTTTCGACGAACGGCGAAGGTCGTTACAAATTATCAAAGGAGAAGGCCAAAGAGGCGCAGGCAACATTGGACAAATTTTATCAGAATCATAACTATGGATCACCTGCTATGGCAGCCGTTGGAGGCAGTTCATCTGGTTCGACGTCAACGACTTAAACGGTGTAACGATACAATAAATTAATTGGAGGAAAATTATGGTAATGTTTGGTGGAAATGGTGGAGCGAATGAAGTGGCCAGCCTACGGGCTCAGATAGCACAGTTGGAGCAGCGGGTACAGATGCTGGGTGGTGCTGGTATGGGTGCTATGGGCGGAGCCGTGGGTGTCAATCCCTTTATGGGTCGACTGCAACCGTCGGTGGGTATGATGGGTGGCACGATGGGAATGGGTGGTTATTATAATGCGCCACTGATTCAACCACAGCAGGGTGGCGGTTTGATCAATAAGGTTAATTCAATATCGTTGGGAGATAATTTTGATTTGGTGGCGGCAAATAAGACTGCTTCACAAACTTGGACTCAAGGAAATATCGATGATGGAATTGCACCTGCAGGTGCAAAGGTAGGAGATTTTACACCAGAGGCGCTTGGTATGCAGAAACTCCTGGGAACGGATCAGGCGTCTGCGGACGCTGCAAAGAGCGCTCAAACCAGTGCTAATTGGATTAATGGTATCAATGCTGGTGTTGGAGCGGCCTGCGCCATTACTGGCACGGTCGTCAATGCCGTTATTCAGAGCAGGATGGTTGAGCTCCAGGAAACATATATGAACAAGATGGAGGGATTGGCCGAGAAATATATGGTTCTCCAGGAACGTGGTATGGAGATCAATCGGGATATTATGGAAGGTAAGCAGAATACCGTTGTTGAACTTGCCGAGATTCAGGCCGAGGTCGCCAAGTTTCAGATACGCAAAGAGTCTGAGACCAGTATCCAGAATACGAAGACTGCTGCCTCTTATGGATGGGTGAATGGTCAAATGTATGGTAATCCAGTACAGAAGATTGGTTTTCAGTACAATGGTTGGTAAGGATGTTTGGTTAGTAGGTGATTATAGGAGAAATAGGTTTTTAAAGGGTATGTCAACTCGACACGCCCTTTTTCTATAGATGTTTTGATATGTAATCTCACTCGCAACTTCGAATAACGCCAGCTTCCGTAAGCTGAGCTCCTCGGGGACGTCTCCGTTTGGGTTACGGCCCAA
>CAYWXY010000209.1:0-3193 GCA_964462555.1 uncultured Pseudomonadota bacterium
CGTGATTGTTATCTTGGGTTCCGGCGGTGAAACCGTTCATGAGACCGTCGACTATCTCAACAAAAAGGGTGAGAAGGTTGGCGTCATGAAGGTTCGTCTCTTCCGGCCATTTAACGTAAAGGCCTTCGCAGAGACGCTACCCAAGACGGTTACGGCTATTGCAACCCTCGACAGAACCAAAGAACCGGGCGCCCTCGGCGAACCACTCTATGAAGATGTTCGGACGGCCGTTGGTGAAGCGATGCAAGAGGGTTGGTTCACGTTTGATGGATATCCGAAGATCGTCGGTGGTCGTTATGGTCTCGGTTCAGCCGAGTTTTCACCGGCAATGGTCAAGGCGGTCTTCGACAACCTTAAAGAAGACAAGCCAAAGAATCATTTCACGGTCGGTATCGAAGATGATGTGATGAAGACCAGCCTGACCGTTGACCCAACGTTTACAACCGAAGACAATGTCTTTCAGGCCATGTTTTATGGGTTGGGTGCCGATGGTACGGTCGGTGCTAATAAGAACTCGATCAAAATTATTGGCGAAAAGACAAACAACTATGCGCAAGGCTATTTTGTTTATGATTCAAAAAAGGCCGGAGCGATTACCGTTTCACATCTTCGTTTTGGTGAGAACCTGATTCGTAAACCCTATCTGGTTGATCAGGCAAACTTTGTGGCCTGTCATAATTTCTCATTTCTCGAAAAATACGACATGCTTGCAAACGCCATTAATGGCGGTACATTTCTCCTGACGTCGATGTATAGCAAGGATGAAGTCTGGGATGTCTTGCCGGCCAAGGTCCAACAGCAGATCATGGACAAGAAGCTTAAGTTTTATGTCATCGATGCCATCAAGATCGCCGAGGCGATCGGCCTTGGTTCCAGAATTAACGTTATTATGCAGACGGCATTCTTCAAGATCTCAAGTGTGATTGATGAAGGTGTCGCCATTGACGCCATTAAAGAGGCAATCAAGAAAACCTACGGTAGTAAGGGCGATAAGATCGTTGAAATGAACTGCAAGGCGGTCGATGAAGCCCTCTCGAGCATTCATGAAGTAACGGTCCCCACGAATATTGATGGTGCCGCTCCGATACCGACCGTTCCAGACGATGCGCCAGAGTTTGTTAAAAACACGACAGCCAAGATCATGCGGGGTGAGGGGGCAGACGTTAAAGTTTCCGAGCTTCCCGATGATGGTACATGGCCTGTAGGGACGACGCAGTACGAAAAGCGTAACATCGCCGTTCATATTCCCGTTTGGAATTCTGAAACGTGTGTGCAGTGTGGAAAGTGTACAATGGTCTGTCCTCACGCCGCGATTCGCGCCAAGATCTACAAGGAGGATCTGGTTAAAGAGGCGCCAGAAACCTTTAAGCATACAGCACCGAAGCCGGCCAAGGACCTCGAAGGTTATGCCTATACGTTACAAGTAGCGCCGGAAGATTGTACTGGTTGCGGCACCTGCGCTCGCTATTGTCCAGCGGCCGCCAAAGAGGCGCTCAAAATGGAAATGCAGCCACCGTTGCGCGACGCCGAGAGAAAGAACTATGCCTTCTTCCTCGATATTCAAGATCCCGATCCAAAGCTTTTCAAGAGAGGGACGATGAAGGGAATTCAATATGTGAAACCACTCTTTGAATATTCCGGTGCCTGTGCCGGTTGCGGTGAGACAGCTTACGTAAAACTTCTCACACAGCTTTACGGCGATCGTCTTCTGATTGCGAATGCCACCGGTTGTTCATCAATTTATGGTGGTAACCTTCCGACGACGCCATATTGTCAGCGTGACGATGGTCGCGGTCCGGTCTGGACAAACTCCCTCTTTGAAGACAACGCAGAAGTGGCCTATGGAATGCGTCTCACGGTCGATAAGCATACCGAATATGCCTATGAGCTAGCCGATCGAGTTTTGGAACGTGGCGAGTGTCAGGGTGAAGTGAAGAAGGTCTTGGAAGATATCAAGGCAGCCGATCAGACAACACAAGAGGGCATCGAAGAACAGCGCGGTCGTGTAGCCAAGCTTAGAGAGCTCTTGGCCGACTGTGATGGTCCCTTTGGTCGCGAAATCAAAACCGTTGCCGATTACTTTGTGAAGAAATCAGTTTGGGCGCTGGGTGGTGACGGTTGGGCCTACGATATTGGTTATGGTGGTCTCGATCACGTTTTGGCGCAGGGACGTAATGTCAATATCCTCGTCATGGACACGGAGGTTTATTCGAACACCGGTGGTCAGGCCTCGAAGGCGACGCCGATGGGTGCCGTTGCGAAATTTGCCGCGGCCGGCAAGCCAATCGGTAAGAAAGATCTCGGCATGATCTCGATGAGTTACGGTTATATCTATGTTGCCAAGGTTGCTCTGGGCGCCAATCCGATGCAGGTCCTCAAGGCCTTCCAGGAAGCCGAGGCCTATGATGGTCCGTCGATCATTATCGCCTACGCGCATTGTATTGCCCACGGTATCAACATGGTCGATGGTCTCGACGAACAGAAGAAGGCCGTCGATTCCGGTCACTGGCCGCTCTTCAGGTTCAACCCCACACTTAAAGCCGAAGGGAAGAATCCGTTGACGCTCGATAGCAAGGAACCGACACTCGATCTGGCCGAATATGTTTATAGTGAGAACCGTTACCGTGTTCTCAAGAAGAGTCATCCAGAGCATGCAGAGAAGCTCTTGACCGAGGCCCAGAAGCTCGTGAAGGACCAATATAAACTCTACAAATATCTCGCCGATGCCAAATGCAACGACGAGTAAAATGAAACATTCCGGGTCAGGCACAGAATGTTTCATTTCTTGAAAAATTAGACGATTTAGTGATAAAAAGTAGACATCGGGGTCAGACCCCTTTGTCTACTTTTTTTATATGGGGTGAGCATGGAATCGGTAAGAGGGGCAGTCAGTCGGGGAGTAACCTTCCGTTGGCCGGGAATTCGAGTCGAAGAGCGGCTCACAATACTCTTTTTCATTTGTGCGGCCATTATGTCAGCCGCATTTGGTACGAGTGTCTTCTCTGGGCTTGGCGACTATCTCTTTTTCTTTTTCGCAATGTTAGTGCCCATGTTTGCGGGCATTTGCGCTGTTGGTGCCGTCATTCTTAAGAAAATGGGACGTCTCGATTCACCGGAGACCAATCCGTTTACTAAAGACTTTCTCTCTATCTTTATTCGGTCATTTTTGACGCTCTTTGTTGGGTTCTTTGCA
>CAYWXY010000210.1:0-3144 GCA_964462555.1 uncultured Pseudomonadota bacterium
AATTAATACACCTAGGGCTTTCTGATAAGGAAGCTAATGTTTATCTCTCAGCGCTAGAGCTCGGCCCCTCACCTGTACAGGATATTGCCAAGCGAGCAAGGGTAAACCGGGCAACAACCTATGTAATGATCGAATCACTCTCGGCCCGTGGCTTGATGAGTACTTTTGCTAAAGGAAAAAAGAAGTTTTTCTCAGCTGAAACCCCGGAGCGACTACTCTCGATTATTCGCCTGCAACAACGTGAGTTAAAAGAAAAAGAAACCGAACTCGAGGAGGTCTTGCCGTCACTCATGGCACTGCATAATGTTGGTGGTGAAAAACCACAGGTGCGATTCTTGGAAGGTCGTGAGGGATTGGCAACAGCCCAGTCATCATTCGAGAAAAAAGAAGGACCTTTAGTAAACATGGTTAATGCTCGCGAAGCTCTTAACTTTCACGAGCCAGGCGCCATGAAGCCGCATCAAGATGAAATATTTTCAAAACAAAAACCCGAGACACGTACTCTAATAGTCGGAACAAAAGAAGATTGCCAAGAGCTTTTAGGTGATCATGCGGAAGCCATGGAAGCTAAATTTATTCTACCAGAAAAATTGAAGATTCATGGTGAAATCAGCATACGTGGTGACGGGATATTTATTTTTTCTTTTAAAACCGACATCTTCGGGGTTGTCATCGAAAGTCAGATGATGGCTGATACGCTAAAAGGAATGTTTGAACTTGCATGGGTTGGAGCGGAGAGGTTTGAGATTGGTGACTAGGGTTAGCGTTTAGCGATTAGGGTTAGTTTTTTGTATGTAGTAAATGTAGTAGTTATAGTAAGTGTTTTCAAATATAAAATCGACTTCAGACGAAGTCGATTGTTCGAACGGGGAATCAGCGTTTAGACGCTGTTTTTTTATTTTGGAGATCGTTGGAATATCTCCATCCCATTGTAAGACGAAAACCTATTGTTTGTCGTCAGGAACCCATAACACAGATGTATGCTGGCTGCAAAAAGCTGGGATCGCTCCTTAGCGAATCGAGAGCCATCGAGTGCGCGGCAACAACGATTGCTCCAGCAGTATTGTGTTTGATAGCCAGTGCATGGATCGATGCACGTAGCTGAGCAGCAAGGCGGGATTGCCAACTGCTTAAGAAAATACAATCACATTCAGTGGAGTTGGGATAACTCATTGTTTTCTCCAAAGTTGATTGTACTTTCATTGTATCAGTTTGCGATTCATTCTGCATGAAGAGTGTGGATAGTTTTTTAAAAGTAGCAAGTAGTAGGTATCATGGTTAGTTATTATATACCAAGAGCTAAGGGAGCTATAGGGGTTAATAGTTCAAGATTCAAAGAGAAAAATTAAAAGTTACAGTATAAAGATTAAAAGTTTTAATTTTGAATTTTTCTTTTTGATTTTTTTTCTAATGAGTAAATGTAGTTTTCGCAAAAAACCCGAAGGGCAAAAGGCGGAGTCCCTCGATTATATGAGTTGGTTTTCGTAATAACAAAACGGACCGACCAAGTGGCGATCCGCGACGTATTGCTTACAACAATGTTATATTTATTGTTGATTATTTTTTATTTTAGTATTTATTACCCGAGGTATTTATTGAAGTAATGCACCTTCTGGGCAATGCATGTCTCGCTGAATAAAAGAAGGTTTTGATCTAATTGGATTCCGATCAGGATTTTGACTAACCACTCGATTGGCCTCGTCCCTGTGGGCGATCTCAGTATCAAAGAACGTCGTAGAGATCATTCCTCTCATCTGGCGGCACCTCCGAGGGAGGTAGGTAGCACGGATAAATTCTGACTGTCCCCGTCGTCATCCGCATTTTCTAACCTCCCTTCTGTTTAGGACTTTTTGCCCTATTTTAGTTGACTGTATATGATATCATAATTTTACAAATTTGTCAAGTCTTTGCTACGAACCTACGAAAGGATACGAACGCTACGAAAATTCAGGTGGCTATTCGTAGAAATATGTGTATAAGGTAAATGCAGTTTTTGTAGAAAGATCCTGCTGGAGGCAGGATTAAAATGCGAGGCCGACGATTAATGAATACGTATTCGTAGACAAAAACCGCAGCGAGAAGCTACGGTTACACGTTAAACTGATGGAGGGAACTTGATTCCTCGGAGGCCGAGGATCCAAGGTATGACGAGCATCCAGGCAGCCAGGCCGAATAGACAAGCAACGGCAATGTTCGAGGTACGATCAATGAAGAAGAAATTTACAAAGCCGCCAATTAGCGAAAGACCCAAGATAACCCAGAATAAAGGAACTATTGTTCTCAGAAAAAAACCACGCCTTCGCTCATGAAAAGGCACTCGTGGCTCCATGGTGCCTCCTTTTGTTTTTTTGGTACGTTATTGTTTTATCGTGTTTTTAGATTTTTGTCAATCCTTTCCTTGTATTGTCATCCCGGACTAGATCCGGGATCTCTTGAAAGGATTAAGTTTTTTATAAAAAAACCCGGTCCACACGAAGCGAACCGGGTTCGGAAGAATCACGGAAGCCCGTCGAGCCGAAGCTCTAGGGCAGGAACAAGAGGTCGTCACAGCCGCCGATGTTGTTCAGCGTCGGCGTCGTCCCGACCTCGGTGCCATCGACCGTCCACCAGCCGTAGCTGTAGTAGTCGTTGCCGTCGTAGGCGCAGGTGTACCAGACACCGCCGAGGTTCGGATACTCGGTCGTGTAGTACATCCCCTGGCCCTTGACGAGGTCACCGCTCTCACCGACGAAGTCGGTCACGCACAGGCTAGTCGCCTGGCCGATGGCCTCGGCGGCGTTCAGCGGATACCACACGTTGTATGCCGAGGGATTGGTCTGGTTGGCCAGCCAGAGGACCAGGTTGGTCACCGGGTCCTCGGTCCAGGTGTTCCAGCAGACCTCGTGGATCGTCGGATCGACGTAGCACTCGTCATCGTCGCTATCGACGGCGTCGTCGCAGTCGTTGTCGACCTCGTCGTCGCAGATCTCGGTGGCATCTGGGTTGATCGCCGCGTCGTCATCGGCGCAGTCGGTCGCATCGTCGACATAGTCGACGACCTCGTGATCACAGGTGACGATCGAGTAATTCGGATCGCCGAAACCGTCGCCTTCGGCGTCGGGGAAGAGCATGTTGGTGACGTCCTCGTCGACGTCGCCATCGCAA
>CAYWXY010000211.1:0-3130 GCA_964462555.1 uncultured Pseudomonadota bacterium
AAACTTCTGAGGTTGTTGTGAGCTCACTATCCGCTAACGTTCCAACTGAATATTTCATGCCCTCTAGATCATTGTAGAATAGATGATAAGCATTCGAATAATCGGCAAACGTATATGTCCTCCCGTATGATGGATATAGATGCCACCAATACACTTCATTTCCTGGCACAAATGATTCGTATTCTGAAAAAGGAATCGTCTGCAGTAGATAATCTGTAAAAGTAGTTCCCGTATCATTTCCTATACTGAAATAGGTATGGAATGGTCGAGTATCAGATCCGTAATCCCTGTGGACCCATGAATTAATTGCCAAATCGTTTTTGTCTACTGTTATATATCCTTCCGCTGCCTGGTCGTTACTTGCGTCTACATCACCAATCAACTGAAATTCGTTCTGGAAAACACCTGAAGAATTCAACCGCGCAACAAGCATTTCCATATCATTAACCCTTGCGTCGGGTGTCGGCCTGTCCCTTATGTCTCGATACTGAACATAGATGTTCTCTTCTGTGCTGTCGACGGCAAGTGACGCCCGTTGAGCAGTATTAACCAAACAGCTATAGGCTTCAGGGTTAACCTGTGCAGGATCCGAAATTGTCCCATTATCATACGTAAAATAAAACATATTTAGACCGGCTACAGGACTTGGATCGCAATCATCCGAAGCACTTGCAATAATATGGAGCACCGGCTGTGACGAAGACTCTGCCGCCTTCTCACTAAGATTAGTTGACGCGATAGTTGTTGAACTCGAAATAACCTCACTATATCTGATTTCCTCTAAAGACCCGGGAATAGGGTCAGTCTCCGTCGTATACGAAACGCCATAATCTGTACTAACTGCAACGAAACTAGAAAGAGCACTATTAACCCAGCCAATCGCAACTGTTCCAATATCGCTTCCCTTCGCCGCCGAAACAGCACATCCTCCACCTGTATTTGCGATCTTCATCGGGTCGGACCATTTCTCACCACCATCAGCACTACTAATCGTATAGACTGCATCTCCGTCATTATAACAGATATAGACACCTGCGATGCCATCAGATGCAATGTCGGGATCTGGGTTCCCAGCATTATAACTTCCATTTACAACGTTAACGGTCAGGCCCTCTACACTGCCAACCTCTTCAAATGCATAAGTTCCATCCTCCACGTCATCCGGATCAACACTGACCAACATGCAATATTCATTCAAAACTTCACCAGACTCCGCATTAGTAAACCTCACACACATGGTATTATTATTATCCGGATCAAAATTCCTTTCAGAAGGTGTTATCTCCCAATATGTATCACTCGTATCAGCCGCTCCATAACAAGCGGAATTTGTAGCCGCCTTCGAAGAGACCGAAATACCCGGATCGGAACTCAAACTCTCAATCGCCGTTCCATCCGGCAAAACAAGCTCTGCATTCACAACCGTTGGATCGTCTATCTCATCCCCATTTTCATCCTTCACAACAAATTGAACCGCCTTACCACTCTGAACGGGCATATCTCCCTCCGCAACCCCAGCCACAGGCTCAACAGAAGCGGGAGTCAAACCCTCGACGGAAACTGGCATCTGCGGTGGTGCCGTAGGACCCACACCTCCACACCCTGCTATTAAGGCCGTTGCCAGCAAAATCATTATGGATATCGTTAGACCTTTCACAGCTCCTCCTCCAATACGAACAAGGACTTACTGTGCAATTTTTGGACCACTTTATTTCATTATCGTGACTTTATAACTACTTGTAATTATTGAGATATTACTTAATCCGGCTCCTGATAATCGACCCAAATGGGTGAAAATCAACTACATCATGGGTGAATTTTGACATGGTAGATTCAAACCCCACTTTCCCATTGCATTTCCGAGAAACTGGCACTACTAACCCGCAGCATGAATGAAATCGATCTACATGGATACAACTATGAAGATGCCAAGGAAGCGGTCTTAAAATTTGTTGATACGCTCTATTTTCATGGGGAAGCCTATGGACGTATCATCCACGGCTACGGCGTCATAGCAGACAATCTAAAAAGTTGGCTCGATGAATACCCACACGTTATAAAACTCGAACACGACATGAACAACACCGGCTCCACGATCGTCCATATGGAATAGATCGCACCCGTTTACTCCCGCAAACGCTTTCACCCTTAAGAGAGCAACAAAACTGCCACCCAAACCGATAATGGAATATCAGGGGGACGGAGGTCCAAAAATGAGAAGGCGTACCACTGTGCCATGGGATCAGAAATATTTATTTACTCAATATGGTAGATGGCTCAGCGCAGTAATTAGAGCCGAAAAAAGAGAACAATTCCGAAAATATGTAACTGTCTACTTGCCCTACCATATGTTCAGAAAAATGTCGTTCCTCAAACATACTCAAAATTTTCCAGCCATCTTTCGCAAATCTTCAACCAATACTCGAATCAATCACTCCAAATTTAGTCCTCTCACCAGCATGAAACAAGGAATTACAAGACTACTTTTTCCCAGAACTCTTATCACCATAATCCACAACTATAGGGAGGTTATCCATGGTATCACCAGTTACGAAGGCCACTAACCAACACGCAATGGAAGAAGATAAAGCACCAGAAAAAACAGAATCTCATTCTAGTGATTTAAAGTTGGATACTAATTTCACGGGTGCAAAGTACAGGAATGTTAAAACCAGTTCAGAATACAATATCGGAGAAGAACTATCCCTTCAGCTTGACATCGATTGGAATCCAAAAAAGACAAATAAATGGGCCCTGGTTGGAAAATCCCAAACCTATACATCCTGTAATGAAAATGGAAAATCGTGCAAGACCACTATTCATGATACCGTGCAATTACAATATTCCCCTGGAGCAAATAGCGCAATCGGGATCGGTCTCTTTTCAAACAGGACCTATTCAGCAGACGGAGCAAATAGCTCGAGGCAATATTATGACACAGATCCAACAGCACTATTCGGCACTCCAGTTGGCTCACCCTACGAATCCTCGACAATAATCGGACCCTATTTCTCGATCAGTATCGATCTCGGCACGCATCTCCCAGACACTTCTGAATAGGAACATAGTTACCACATAACGACTCAAATCTCTCTCCACAATTGATAATCTTGGCTATAGGAGCTATAAT
>CAYWXY010000212.1:0-2839 GCA_964462555.1 uncultured Pseudomonadota bacterium
TGCAACACTCTTCTATTTCCGCCATATGACCAAGACAAATTTGGCACAACCGGGCGGCGATGTGTTGACAAAAATTATGTATCACTATGACAAGGGGATCGAACATTATAATAAAGCGATGTATAGTGACGTTGGGGATATGACACTAGTCGTTCAGGAGATGAAGAAGGTGATTGAGCTTGATCCAGAGTCAAAGACGAAATTTTCAAAGAGTGCCAGACGCATCATTGATGGTCTAGAGGATACAGACAACACAAAGAATCAGCAACCCCCAGAGGACACGAAATGAAGCGTTTCAAACTCTCCGAAAAATTGTTTAATGAGGCACGTAATCATTTAGCGGGCGGTGTGAATTCACCCGTTCGTTCATATAGAGATTTTCATTTTGCACCGCCCTTTATTGCGCATGCAAAGGGTTCTCATATTACGGATGTCGATAAGAACGACTATATTGACTATGTGGGAAGTTTTGGGCCAATGATTCTGGGGCATGCCTATCCAGCCGTTGTCTCTGCCATTCAGGAGACGGCAGAGCAAGGCCTAAGCTTCGGCGCACCGACGGAACGTGAGACTGATTTGGCCCGAATCGTCAAAGAGGCCTTCCCCTCGATAGATTTGTTGCGATTCGTGAGTTCAGGCACCGAGGCGACGATGAGCGCGATTCGCGTGGCGCGTGGATATACCGGTCGTGACAAAATTGTCAAATTCAATGGTTGTTACCATGGTCATAGCGATAATTTATTGGTGAAGGCCGGGTCGGGTGCGATGTCGATGGGTATCCCCGATTCTGAGGGTGTCCCGGAGGACTTTGCCAAACATACGCTCGTGGCAGAATATAACGATCTGGTTTCGGTAGAGAGACTGGTCGCGAATTTTAAGGAAAAGATTGCAGCGATTATCGTGGAGCCGATTGCCGGGAATATGGGGACCATTCCTCCATTGCCAGGTTTTTTAGAGGGTTTAAGATCAATCTGTGATCAAAACGATATTGTTCTGATCTTCGATGAGGTGATCACCGGGTTTCGTGTGGCCTTTGGTGGTGCACAGGAACTCTACGGTGTTAAGGCTGACATCACTTGTCTAGGAAAAATATTGGGTGGCGGTCTTCCGATTGGAGCCTATGGCGGAAATCGGGCGATCATGGAGAATCTTTCGCCGATCGGGTTAGTCTATCAGGCCGGAACACTTTCCGGGAACCCACTCTCAGTCGAAGCCGGGATGGCAACACTCAAGATTCTCAGAGATCCACTTTCGGAAGATTTCCAGAAAACAGCGGGGATTAGCGAGGACAATGCCTATAAATATCTCGACGTGAATACATCGCGTCTGACGAAGGGGATTGACGAAATACTCAGTAAGAAGAATATCAGACATTCGGTAAGTCGTGTAGGTTCACTGTTTTCAGTCTTTTTTGTCCCTGGGGCTGTAACGAACTACTTTGAGGTGATGCAGTGTGATCGCCATATCTTTCAGCGTTTCTTTATTCACATGCTTGAGGGGGGCGTTTATTTTGCACCATCCCCGTTTGAATCAGGGTTTATGAGTTTGGCTCACACTTCAGATGACATCGAACGTACACTCGAACTTATTGATGCCCTGTAAAGGAGTTTCCATGACAGCCCAACATATGACCAGCCAAGAAGAGCTGAACGAGCTCAGAAATAAGATTCAGGAATTTGAAAAAGAAAAAGAGCGTGTTCGCTCGATTGTTGGGCAAATTGGCGGGATGCCTTCATTTACAAAGAAGGTTCACAATATTGTTTTTATTACGTTGATTGTTGCTTGTCTGATTATTTCGGTGTTGACGGGAGGTATTATTCAGCTGATATCGATCGAATTTGCCGTCGCATTGCTTTCGCTAAAGATCATCTACCTGGTTCACAGTCAGGCCAAGGTGAATCATTTTCAGCTCTGGATTATGACGTCGATGGAATGGCGGCTAAATGAAATGATGGATCATCTCAATCGAATTTTGCCAGAAAGTGAAGAACCAGCGTCGTAAGGTACGAAGCTCGTTTTCTTGAATTCTTGAATTGTATCCAATCTTTTGTATTCATGATCCAAATCGTGCGATTTCACTTCACCCTTGAGTTGATCGATAAATTTGTTTTCCTCGGCTAACGATCGAGCATGAAGCATTGTATAGAGGTTGTAAGGCCAGTCGGGTTGAGGGGTGCGCTGATAGCAGTGCGAGATAAATGGTTGTCCGGCAAAAATCTCACCGATCGTATCGACTTTATCTTGAGGAATCTTCCATACAATTAGGGAATTCGACGTCATGCCAGCCTTGGTGTGGTTCAAAATAGCACCAAATCGCCTGATATGTCCTGATTCCATTCCCTGCATGATTTCAAGAATAACATCCTCTTCGGCAATCCCCATAGATTCACCGATCTGCTGAAAGGGCATCGGAGTGATCGGTATATCGATCAGTGGCTCTGCTGGTTCTGGAAGACCATGAACCGAAGGGAGGTTCTCTAGGTTTATTTCTTCCAGGGAAAAGTCAGTTTTAAGTTTATAGGTCTTTATTGAGGGAAGTTCTATGAGGTGATTGATGTCAAATTGTGTCTGAAGTTCACGAATGAGGTCGGATTTCTCGCTATCGGTTTTGTAGGCGTATGTGAACCAAATATTATATTCTGCATCACGTTTATAATTATGCGTGATTGTTGAATGGCTATTCAGATAGTCGACGACATTTTTCTCAGTATTTGGTGAGGTCTTGATGGCCATCAGGCATGTCTGATAGCCATAGGCCCTCGGGCTAAAGAGTGGGCCGATCCGACGGATGATCCCTGCGGCCTTTAAACGCCTGACATAGTCGATGACCTCCTTTTCT
>CAYWXY010000212.1:2866-3075 GCA_964462555.1 uncultured Pseudomonadota bacterium
ATGGCGAAAGGGACGACTCACGAGGGGGAATTTATTTTGAAGGATGCGAGCAAATTTTTGAATGTCGAGCATGCGTTACCTCGGAGAGCTGTTGCTGGTGAAAATACAATAGGGTTCCTCGGCCAGATAGTCACCATGGATTTCAAAGGCACGGGCACGACAGCCACCGCAAGCAGCGTGAAATTCGCATGCTCCACAGGCCCCCTTGT
>CAYWXY010000213.1:0-3072 GCA_964462555.1 uncultured Pseudomonadota bacterium
CAACTTCCCCCGATTTTTCCCCTGGTGAAAACATTATCGGTGATTGGTGATCCTAAAGTTGCTCGGAAAAAAGTTAGCCGTATCCCTTTTCAAATTGATACCTAAATGACATTTCATCATCCGGAGGATTTCTTATGAGGAAAATGTCCAATTTGGGGTAAAGAGTCACCAATTTTGGGGGCCTGGACCACAATTCCGGGGAGAGCCAAAATCAAACATCGTTGAAATTATTGGATATTTTACACACATCAGGTTGGCACGAGTTTTGCTTCTTTATCCGACGCCAAGGGGAAGCGTGACGTTCGAAGGGGTAAGTCCTTCAAGGGTTGTACTACTGTAATACGAAGGGGTTCGATATGCTGGAGGTCAATTATGATTAAGAAATGCGTCGTTGTTTTTTGCCTACTTTCACTCATCGGTTTTGTCTCGTGTAAAAAAAGTAAATCGGATGGAGCAGATCCGGCCACCGATCAGTTACTCGAAGATATTTTTGGAGGCGGTTCGGGCGATGGTGATTTTCTGGATGATGATCCTGCAGGTGGAGAAAATTGCAATAACAATGGTGAGTGTGACACCGGCGAAACAAAAGAAAATTGTCCTGCCGATTGTACGGGACCGAATGAGAAGGGAAATCCCTCAATGGTGGCGATCGATTTTGCTGCTAAGATAGGTGACACAACAATCAGCAAAACAGATGGCCACTACCCTCTTAAGGAACTTGAGAAGATGGCCTTTATGGCGAAACTGGAAAATTTCACTGGTGAGGTCACATTTCAAAATCCGGAGATTACGACGCAGACGGAAGAGGGCGAAGATTGTGTGGAGATAGAGATTGATGAGGAAGACCAAGAGAAGAAGAGAGCTGATTATACACTTAGTGCTCTCAGTGTTGGTACATGCAGTGTGACATTTAGTTTTATTGATGCAGAGAATCCTGAGACGATCTTTTCCAAAGAGGCATCATTTAAGGTTGAGAAGAATATTCTTGAGAATGATACGGAGATCGAAGCCACTGGCGTTGTCATTGGTATAACGGATGTTGTTATAATTAAATCTTCAAGTGATGGAAGTGGTGTAGAAAATCATAGTTGGGAAGATACTGTTATTTCGCGCATTGGTGAAGATGATGAAGAGACAGAGGTGGCTGACGATGGCACAGTTTATAGTTTAGATAAGGAAGATGGTGAAGAAGAAGGCGAATACATTGAAACGATAACCTTCCATGAGATTGGAAATTATAAAATTGAGACAACGGTCGTTGATAATGTCTTGGGGTACAGTGCTCCCTTTGAGAAGGCAGTTAAGGTCTCGGATGAGGCAGGTGTAGACTTGTATAGGGTCAGTAAAACATTTGACAATGGACTTGCTTCCGAGATTCTTCCAGAAAACCTGCTTACTAAGGAATCTAAGAATATCATTGAAAAGGGGGAAATGATTGTCGTTGTGGTTACTGGCCATGACGACTCATACTCTTGCTCCATCGATAATTCTTTAGGTACGGGAATCACTGCCGTGGAAAAGCCGACCGTCAGCCTCGAGGTTGATGATGAGACAGACCTCGACGGCCTGTATGCCGTTGGCGAGGGGAAAGTTGTGGCCTGTGTTCTCCAGATTGACGATGACGCGATTGATCAGCATGGTCTGACCTTCGAAGGGACTACGCTAAAGGTCGATGGGGATCATCTGCCAGCAACCGAAAGTAAAACCTACTCGTTTCTCTTCAAGCTCAATCCATGCGATCCAGAAGCAGAGATCACGATAGAGGTTATTAGTGAAGAAATTGGGGGTGAACCCGATGCAATAGTGGGAGAAATGATTGATCTTAATGACGCTAATTCTGATGCAGATTATGAATATAGGAGTGTAGAGTTAGCAAGTAGTTATAAGATTCAGTTTCGGGTCTTCGGAGGGAATCCCGGGAAGAATGGGTATAAGCTCAACGACTCATCATTGACTAGTTTGGTTTCAAGTACAGAGGACACAACAAATAAAACATGGGAAATTGAACGGATTGAGGTGACCGAGGTGGGTGCACCGATAAATACCTTTTATTACGAATTGAGTGGGAGCTTTGAATACCATGGAGATCTGCCGGTGCCCGGCTATAGGCCTGGAGAAAAGTGTCAGCCGCATATGTTCGATAATGAGGATGGATGTGATAATGACTCAGGTATTCCAGTTCTTGATGATAGCACGATTCCTAAGGAGTTACTGGATATTAATGTGGATGACACGTGTGCAGGAGACATTCATAATATTACTAAGACCTTGGCTTTTGAACTGCAGTATCCGGAAATAGAGTCTCAGACGCTCGATGCTATGTTTGTTCAGATGGATGTGAAGGATGTTAAGCATACGTGGGAGAATAACGACAATTACAGTACCGATATTTCCACACGGATTTACATTGACGATATCATGGTGGCGATAACGAGGCAGGATCTAGCTGACTGTGGTGATGATGCAGTTGATGATTCGCAATGTGAAAAGCCTAAGCATCTAGAGAGTATAGGTGAACACAAACCCTCCAATTTTTCTCTAAAGGATATTGATGAGATTGAGCTCAAAATGCACGAAGATGAAGTGCATAGTAAGGGTTGGAATTGGCTACCTTGGGCCTGGAATAGTGACTGCGAAATCAATATCATCACTATTGATTTTTGTACTGACTACTACTGTGCTCGATATTATGATAACATAAAAAATGCCACGGGAGTTGCAGGAGAAGGAATTAGTGGTGAAATGGTAAATGGAGGTAATGAAAACCGCTATGAGGATTTGACACAATATATGATCGATCAGGTGGGTGGAAACATTACTCAGGCTATTTGGAAACGTCGTCCGAGTCCGAACTATGTTCGTAAGGCCGAAGTTGAGGAAGATGATTCTGACGATTAGGCATGGTTGAAGTTTGTAGTTAGTCTCTAATCCCCGGGCAACCTCTGTCCCGGGGATTTTTTTCCGTTTTTAACCTCCGAGGTTAACCCCGTAGGTTGAAAGTGGTTGACAGGGGGAGGGGGGTGATCCATTATCCGGCCAATTATATGTACGTCATCCCCGTGTCAGCCAGAG
>CAYWXY010000214.1:0-2978 GCA_964462555.1 uncultured Pseudomonadota bacterium
CTTGGAAGAGTGACAAACTTTCTTTTTCCGACTGATTGTTTTTTGGGAACGACTCCAAAGGGAGCTGAAACACCTAATGGCACACAACAAAATGCCGCGCGCTTTGGCGTGAGCAGTGATCCCTTTATGGCGGCCATGCGTTTCTCGCAAAAAATGCCGCATCCAGGACTTACGTTTGCAGTTCTGAGACGTGTTGATGAAAAACCGGAGGAGGAAGAACCGTCTCCGCTGACGCCAACACAAATTCAAAGCAAGGCCAGACAGTTGACCCCTTTAATGCGTTACCAGACTCACGGCATGCACCCCGATCTTTTTGGCGTTAAACCAAAAAAGCCGGTCGAGGTTAAACCTACGCCGCCAACCGATACGGTTCAGGGAGAAGAGACGCCAGCGGCTGAAGAAGCGATGCCCACCATCTTTGAGCTCCTGGAACAGAGTCAAGAGGCGCGTCGATCCTCAGCTTACACCCCCATAGAAATGGGAGTTGGAGATTCGTTTGATGGCCCAAGATATGGGGATCCATCCACCAGAATGCAAACGCTGGTTCAACGTGTCACGATTGGCGTTAGTGGATGGGACCAGCTTTCTAACCCCGTTGTTGTGCCAAAAGAACAGATCGTCATCGGTCTCATGGAAGATGCTCTTAGGGATGCCGAGCAGGCACTCACCAATGGTGACATGGGGGGATTTAGTGGTGCCATTACCCACTGCTTGGAGTATCGAGAGGCCAGAGAAGCGACGATTAATGAGGCTCAACATCCGGACCAGGTACAAATCGTCTTTGATCGAATGGAGTGGCACATTGCCGACCTCACAAGAAATCGTCCCTACATCGAAATGTTGCATCGTGCCCGGACAAATCGCGATGTTCATGAAGTGCTCCTACAGATCGGCCGCACACTTTCCAATACTGACGAAAACCAGGTTGTTATTGGCCGGGCAGCACCTATTTATCACCAGGTTATTCTTAGTCGTGGGCTTCGCCCATTTGTCGACATGACGGGACAGGCTGAACTTGAGTCGGCAGAACGCATTGGCAGCTCCAGAGAAATAGCCCCCGATCGGGCTGTGCCCATTCTTAGAGAACACATTGAAGATATCATCCATTACGAATCGGCCCTTCGCGCCCTTCGTTTTGAATACTTAATTACACCCATTCAAATAATGAGAACACGGATCGGTGAAATCCTAGAATCGGCCCGGAGGCCAAAACCAAAAAAGGAGAGTTAGGGATGGTGACACCAAAGATTGGACAAACAAAAGCGGCAATCACACCTAAGACGGGGTCGATCCGTGATGCTCTGGGAAAAACCGATATTCGTTTAGAAACGAGGATGCCCGGGACGACGACTTCGATTCAGGTTATGCAGTCAACGACTCTAAAAGTTGGCGGGCGATCTGTGGCCAGTGATGCCAAGCGTTTTGATGTTTCAGTAGGAAAGACCTGGGCAACGGATCTCGTGAGCGCAGCACAGCGCGATGCGCACTTGGTCCCATTTCGTCTGCTGGGAGACAAAACCAATCCGATGACACCAGCATTTGCGGCAGCAGGAACGACTTCAAACGCTGGCACTACTCTTTTAGGTCCGAACAAACCTGACAACGCAATGCAGGCGTCAGCCGACATGTTAAGTGTCGTTAGCGTCCTCCTCTTTCCAACAGAGAGCATGGCCGATATCGCACGTCGCCTCCAACGTTCCAATCTGGGTGTCGTTATCAATACACTTGTAGAATTTTTTCGCTCACCCGATCGAGTGGCTAGCGCAGATGAGTTGGTTCACGAACTTGAGGCCATCGGCGCCCTTGAGGGTATTCGACAACTTTTGTCTGATGAGGCATCGACTATATTGGAGTATGTCTCCCGCCTGCCGGGTCGACTGGCAATTCCGGACATTGAACTGCAACAGGTCATGCGGCAGATTACAATCAAATTATCAGATTCACGGGCCCTTGCAGAGGCTTATCGCTTTCTTGGTTTAATCGGTGATGCCGCCGCAATTGATCAACAGGTCACCCAAACTAGCAGAGCTATCGATACAATCATCGGGATTCGCCCATCAATCCTTCCAACCGTCACACCGGCTGAAATTATTGAAAATCGCGAAACAGTGCCAGGCATTATTGCCTCGCGCCTTTATGAAGCCACGAATCCCAAACGAATTATTAAGATCCTTGGGGAGACGCGCTTTTATCCATTAACCGAAGACGGTTGGCAAAAGATTGGTGCTAGCAACGTCATGCTGATTGATGTCGTCACAACCCGCATCATCGAAGGTCTGGAAGAGATGGAAAGAGCCTCTCAAGTTGCAGACCATCGAGGGTCTCCTGACTCTCGTGGCCAAATGGTATTTAGTCGATATCGGAAAAATCAAAAGATCGTTGCCCGGCTGATACCGGTCTTGCGCGCCCTAGGAAAGAATGAAGAAACTCAACCCCTTCAGCGTCACCTTGACAATCTTGTCCGGCGTGTCTCGGCGCGAATTGGTGACCCGATGAAGAAGATCCATGCACAGCTTACTGCGCATGCATCACACCCTAGAAGGATCCTCGGAACACTTGAGGTAGCGATGCTATTGATCCCGACAGACGCCGAATGGCAGAAAATTAAAGATGATTTTCCACGAGCGGGACAGGTCCTGAGTTTTGAGGTCGACCATGCTGTGGGACAACTAACACTGACTGCACTTGAAATAGAAATGACAGCCGGAATGGGAGCTTCTGTTCAAAGCGAAGTTGCCGAATTCGACAGGCTCCACAGAGGAGTCCAAAAACTGATGGGGATTGCTGAAAATTTTGTGCATCCAGTTGAACTTGAGGCCTATCGATCAACAATCGAATCTGCGGTTTTTGCCGCCGAAAAATGGGGACGTTAATTATCTCCTGAAAGGATAGATAAATGGTAACACCAAAAACAATTAAGGGCAGTGGGGAAGTTATGAAGTGTGGAAGTTGGTAGTTGGGAAGTCATAATACCCATC
>CAYWXY010000215.1:0-2966 GCA_964462555.1 uncultured Pseudomonadota bacterium
GATACCGCAGCCCAGAAAGTTTATCACGAGGAAGATTGTTAAAATGATTTTCATAGGCCTCCTTTCAGAATTAAGAATGAAGAATTGAGAATTAAGAATTAAATTAAGAATTAAGAATTTCATAGGTTCACCTGCTCCATCCCCGCCTTTTTTCCTTAAGTGTTAAGATGCTTGAACTAAGTATTTTATATAATTCACGAGTCTCCCTTATAAGGCTATCCAGTTCTTCATTCTGTATTTGTTTTGCATCACACAGTAAGCCGAACCAATATGAACTTTCATTTGCAGATTTAAGGGAATGTCTAAGATAATTGATAAAATCCCTTTTAGAGCTCGCCGCCTGAGCCTCAACGATATTTGCACCTACCGAAGTGGCGGATCGCAAGAGTTGCCTAGCAATAATTTGGGAAGACATGTCCTTTGATAAAGAATCCAAAAAGCGTACAACTCTCAGGGCATACTTATAAGCACGATATTTAATTTTCTCGCAATATTCCAATATTACCTCAAAATAACTCTTAATTCTTAATTCAACTCTTAATTCTTAATTATTAATTCTTAATTATATTATTACACTCGGCCACCTGCTCACTAAACCACCCCCCGGTATAGGAATCTATATTAGCGTTCGCTTCTTTTATTGCGATTCTATTCAGGACGATTTGTCTCTCGATCTTGGAAGCGGAACTGGATATCACTTTCATGCGCTCATTATCAGAGGCGAGTCGCTCTCTATCGTAATAGTTCTTCGTAACCTCCGAGAGCAGGGCTTGTCGTTCGCGCGCGAGCCTCCTCGCCTCAGCCGACACGTTCAGCATATCCGGATTGAATATCGTCTCGTTGAAGCTCCATACCGCTTTAACGCCGATATTCTGATCGGCGTTGTTGTTGTACGAATAACTCCCCTCCTCTGGACCCACCACCACGCCGTTGCTGCCGACATATACGGAATCGTTGATGTCGATATCGATGAGATCTCGAACCCGCCTCTCATACTCCAGCTGAACCTTCGGTAACAAAGCCTGGAGCTTCGCCCTCTTCTTCCACCTCGAAATCTCGGATGGATCAAGGCGGGCATGCGCGATCGCCCTCTTCTGAACTTCAACTATCGAAGGCACACAACTTTCGCCCGCCACACCGGAAGTGAGAAACATAAAGGAGGTAATTACAGCGCCGAGGACGATCGCACCGAACTTCATGCTAGGAAGTTAAAGCAATCGGCGTGCCATAAAAAAGAGACTGTTTTTCGCCTATATACTTTCAGCCACTGCAGTGATTTTAACTCAACTGTTTAAAAACGATGCAGTCAGAGGTCACTCCACGGCTTAAAATAAGGACAATTACTGGCACGGCAATTGCTTCCCAGATAACCATGCGGAAGTTATTCCCACTGCTCGTAGTGCTACTCATCACGTCCTGCGGCAGCACACCGGAGTTCGATAGAGATGTCCTGGATAGAATTCACGATAACGATCTCAATCCATCTGTCGACGAAGAGGATGAAGAGAGTCGAATATTGCGCATTACATTTCTGAATGTCGGCCAGGGTGATGCGACACTCATAGAAACGCCGAACGGAGAAACTATTTTAATCGATGCAGGACCTCCTGGCACTGGAGAGGATGTCATCCTCCCCTACCTTAAGTCGAAAAATCTGGATAAGCTGACGCATATAATCGCAACACACTACCACGCCGACCACATCGGCGGCATTCCTGAGGTGATCGCTGGCCCTGATGGTGAATTCGATACGAATGACGATCTCAGCCCAACCGGTTTCGTCTATGATCGTGGCGAGGATCGAGGGGCTATCGAACAGGCATATTATCCTGTATATGCCGATGTTACAGGTGACTATCATGCCATTTTAAACCATGGAGACCTTATCATATCGGATGATTTAACGCTTGAGGTAGTAGCTGTAAGTGGTGAATTAATAGATGGAAACAACATCAATATTGGAGACCCCGTCGATGAAAATGCCGCCAGCATTGCCATGCTGATCGAGTATGGTGGATTCACCCTCTTCATCGGCGGCGACCTCACCGGAGGCGGGATCGATAAGCCAGATATCGAATCCCCCCTCGCCCCGCTCATCGGCGATATCGACATCCTCCGCGTTTCACATCACGGAAGCCGGACGAGTACGAATCAAACTTTCCTCGATCATACAAAACCTGAGGTAGCAATTATCTCCTACGGAGAGGACAACGATCACGACCATCCACATGAAGAGGTGATCAACAGGCTAACAAACAATGAAATTTATATTCACGAGACAAGCGACGGTCATGTGATTGTCGAAGTGGATAGTGAGGGTGAATATTATTTTCTACAATAACCAAATCCCAGGGGTTTCGAAATCTACGTCCAAACTTTAACCCCTGGGGTTTTCTTAACTCTAAACTCATAATTCTGGACAATCCGACGCCGAACCTTCGATATCTGTAACGTTGAATCTCATGTAGCGATAGGTAAATGAAGTTTCCTCCCCCTCAACATCATTCTCAGAGCATACAAAAAATGTAAGAGCTGAAGGCGTAAGTGAATAACTCGTGGAGTCGGAAACTGTACATGAACTTCCTTCAGCACATTCCATATTTCCAGTCCCAGCTGCGGTGAACGTTAAACCATCCGTACTTACATAGGTTGTGACCACATTATCCTTTCGCACTAGACAGTAATATAGGGGGGCCATATAACCTTCAGATATAGAGGAAAAATCACCACCACCTGTAGGTACTACAAAAACATCATCATTGCCAAAAGTTGCGCCAATGGCCCATCCATTAAAATTACTATTAACACTACCACCGCTCTCTTTCCGTGTACCACTTGATGGAAAGATACCTTTGCCATCATCACCATCACTACCCTCATACATGCCAATATCCACCGTAGTTCTACTGTCACTGGGGAGGGAAGAATACGGAAATGGTGTATTTGATTTCAGATAGCCTGATACG
>CAYWXY010000216.1:0-2855 GCA_964462555.1 uncultured Pseudomonadota bacterium
TGCTTGTGACGGTGATCTTTTTTGCGGTGGGGTTTGTCTTTATTTCTGCTTCGACCAGTAAGATCAATGAAGTTAGTGATTTAGAGATGAATGAATATATCAGTCGTTTTTATCGGCAATCCAAATACGATCTTCAGATTGATAAAGAGACTCTCCCGATGTGGGGGACGAAGAATGCTCCGGTTACGGTTGTTGAGTTTAGTGATTATCGTTGTCCCTTTTGTCGGGTTGCCGCCTTTATGGTGAAGCCCTTTCTCTCGGAATTTAAGCGAGATGTGGCCCTCTATTTTGTGAACTATCCGCTTGATTCGACCTGTAACCATTATATGAAGCGTCAGATGCACCCGGGTGCTTGTTTAGGTGCTAAGGCCGGAATCTGTGCCAACAAGGTCGGTAAATTCTGGCCATATCACGATTTGCTCTTCAAGAGTAAAGGGCGGATCGATGACAAGTTGGTGAACAAGCTGGCGAAGAAACTCGAGATTAACGAGAAGGATTTTGATACTTGCCTGAATGATCCTGAGACCGAGCGTCAACTTGTGAATGAGATCGAGGCGGCTCGTCGGATCTATATTACTGGGACGCCCTCGATCTTTGTTAATGACCGTCATCTGAGGTTTTGGCGGAATCCCTACATTCTCCAAGAGATTGTTGGACGCGAGATTAAATCATCCAAAAAATCCAAAAAAAATAAAGAGGTTATCGAAAAATAGAGAGTTCTTGCCTTGTTTTCAGAATTAAAATAGATATTTTGAGTCTTATCAATGCATACCATTTAGACTGGAGGGGTTCATGGCTGGTAGAATGGAAGTTGACGTTGACAGGTGCAAGGGGTGTGAGCTTTGTATTGCGCAGTGCCCCTGTCAGGCGATCGCTCTGTCAGACAAATTCAATGCATCCGGCTACTATCCCTGCATGCTGATCCACCCCGACAAATGTACGGGTTGTGGGTTCTGTGCGCAGGTTTGTCCGGATATGGCAATCGAAGTCTTTCGGGAAGTCACCGAAAAGAAATAGGAGTGATGATATGAGTGAAAAGACATTAATGAAGGGAAATGATGCCCTTGCGGCCGGAGCGATTCGGGCGGGGTGTCGCTTTTTTTCAGGATATCCGATCACGCCACAGAATGAGATTCCGGAATATATGGCGCGTGAACTTCCGAAGGTGGGCGGGACTTTCATTCAGGCAGAGAGTGAAGTTTCAGCGATCAATATGCTCTTTGGTTCGGCGGCCTGTGGTGTTCGTTCGATGACATCGTCGTCGTCACCCGGCATGTCGCTCAAGCAAGAAGGAATCAGTTACATTGCGGGAGCGGAACTGCCGATCTTTTTTGCGAACGTGGTTCGTGGTGGCCCCGGTCTTGGTAATATTGCGCCGTCGCAGAGTGATTATTTTCAGGCGACGCGGGGTGGTGGTCATGGTGACTATCGTACGATCGTGCTTGCGCCGGCATCAGTGAGTGAACTTGCGAACCATCCTAAGATCTGTTTTGATCTAGCGGAGAAGTATCGGATCCCGGCATCAGTTTTAGCCGACGGTGTGTTGGGCCAGATGATGGAGCCGGTTGAGTTTGATTTTGATCCGGTTGATCCATCGACAATCAAAGAACCTGATTATGTTCTGGGTAACGCCGAAGGTAGAGAGCGTCGGATGGTTCGGTCATATGACTTAAGGCCCGGTAAGCTCGAAGAGCATAACTGGCGTCTGGACAAGAAATATAAAGAGATTGAGGCGAACGAGGTTCGTTTTGAGTCGCACAATTGTGAGGATGCCGACATTATATTGACTGGTTTTGGAACGGCGGCACGTGTTTGTAAGTCGGCGATGATGTTGGGTCGTGAGAAGGGTTACAAGATTGGTTATTTTCGTCCGATTACCGTTTGGCCATTTCCAATGAAGGAGATGAATAAGCTGGCTGATAAGGTTGATCGGATGCTTGTCGTCGAGATGAACCTGGGACAGATGGTTGAAGACGTGAAGTTGGCTACGGAAGGTAAATGTCGCGTCTTCTTCTATGGACGCCCCGGTGGTGCGGTTCCGACCGCGGAAGAGGTTTTGGAAAAAGCACAATTGGCCCTTGAGGGCTAGTTTCTGGAGGTTTCAGATGGAAAAGAAGGTTTTTGAGCGGACGAAGGGACTGACAGAGGTTCGGATGCGTTTTTGTCCCGGTTGCGGGCATGGTGTGGTCCACCGTCTTGTGGGTGAGATTTTAGAGGAGCTGGGCATCCAAAAGAAGACGATGGGCGTGGCACCGGTTGGCTGTGCGGTCTTTTCGGACCAATATTTTAATTGTGATATGATTCAGGCGGCCCATGGTCGTGCACCGGCAGTAGCAACGGGAATGAAGCGAACGAAGCCTGACTGTTTGGTGTTCACCTATCAGGGTGACGGTGATTTGGCATCGATCGGCATGGCCGAGACGATTCATGCGGCGGTTCGTTCGGAAAATATAACAATCATCTTTATTAATAATGCGATCTACGGAATGACCGGTGGTCAGATGGCGCCGACGACACTTGTGGGTATGAAATCGACGACGTCGCCGCTTGGGCGTGATCCGAAACTTGCGGGATATCCGATCAAGATGTGCGAGCTTCTTTCGGCTCTCGATGCACCGGCCTACATTACACGCACATCGGTTCATGATGCTAAGAATGTGATCAAGACGAAGAAGGCAATTAAAAAGGCCTTTCAGCATCAGCTGGATGGGAAGGGTTTTTCTATGGTCGAGATTTTATCGCAATGTCCAACCGACTGGAAGGTCACACCGCTTCAGTCTGTAAAGTATGTTGAAGAAAAGCTGATGCCCTTTTATCCGCTCGGCGAATACAAAGATTTTTCTTAAATTGTGATT
>CAYWXY010000217.1:0-2855 GCA_964462555.1 uncultured Pseudomonadota bacterium
CGAGTTTCCGGAATCCATGAATCTTCAACTTGAGACCAACTTCACCGTTTAGAATCATCGTACCACCGGCAAAGGGAACCTCTTCATCCTCAATGAAAACACTCAGGCCACGATTACCCAGTCCAAACCGGATATCCTTCTCGGAAAGAAGAGCTCCATCTTGATCCACCAAGCTGCTCAAGTCTCCCGATTCCAACTGGGCGTCCAACTCATTCCTTACTTTTTCTGCTACAACCTCAGCAATGCGATAGTTCATATTCATTTCGGTCTCGGCGGCCTCTGTCGTTGTTTCGCCGCCACCGACCATGACGAGCGTCGCAATCTCGCCATCATCTTGGGTGCCTGTTGTCGTAGGGGTCCCCTTTAGGCCGGATCCGCACCCCACCGATCCGATCGAGACCGCTAACAATGCTGGTAGAATTACCTTTTTCATTTTGAACCTCCTAGTTATTGATGTTTGTCAAACAACCCGTATCACCTCTTTCTAGTCCATTTTCTTCTGCCCTCCTTTCTTCTTTTCTCTCGATCCACCACTATTATGGGACCTCCAGCACATAATGTAAAATTATGAGTTGTTATGTTTCTTATAATTCTGTATTATATACATATGGAGTTTTCGGACCTGAAAATTTTTGTAACCGTTGCCGAGGAAGGCTCCGCCACTCGTGCTGCAGAGCTTCTTGCGATGACGCAACCGGGCGTCAGCCAACACCTGGCCCGCCTGGAAGATGAGATTGAGGAAAAACTATTTGATCGCATCGGGAAGCATCTGGAGCTCAATGAATTTGGCCGCCTCTTTCTTGGAAAGGCGCGCCGCATCTTGAACGACGTCGAAGAACTGAAGGGAATGAGCACATCCGAAATCTGCCCTATCGGATCACTCAGTCTCGGCATGACCGACTCATCCGCCCTCACGGTTATCCCACCAGCAATAACAAAATTTCGGGAACTCTATCCGGGCATCCAGATGAACCTGGATGTCCATGATTCTCAGGAAGTCGAAGACGACATCCTTCGCGGACACTACGACATCGGCGTCGTCACCGCCGGAATCAAAACGCACCCACGCCTTGATGAAAAGATCCTCCATTACGACCGCATTGATGCCCTCGTCTCAAAAAAGCACCCCCTGGCCAAACGTCGACGCATCTCACTCGAAGAACTGGCAAAGTGGCCCCTCTTGATTTATCCCCGACGGTCACGCACACGCCATATTATCGACGAGGCCTTTCATTCGAAGAAAATCTTTCCGAAAGAGATCATCAATGTCTATTTCAACTCGGCCTCAATCAAGTTGGCCGAGGCAGGTATCGGTGTCGCCCTCCTCCCGAAAACAATGATCGGCGGAGAAATACGGACACACAAGTTTGCCCATATCCGAATTCAAGGAGACCCAATATGGCGCCCCATCTGCATCGCCCGCAGGCGAGACGCACATCTCTCCGAGGCCATCCGCCGCTTCTACGACATCCTTATCGCACAAAAATGAGACATTCTGTGCCTGACCCGGAATGTTTCATTTTTTGTTGACAAATCCAGGAAACTCGCTATTTTTCGGCCCATGCAACAGATGAAACAAGCACTGCTCAAAGCCGGCCTCGTCACAAAGAAAGAGGCTGAAAAAAAGACCGGGAAAAAACCCAAGAGCAGCAAGGTCCCCCAAAAAGAGTTCAAAAAATTTAATGAAAATCAAATTAAGACAATATGCGAACTCTGCGATCAATACGCACCCGATGTAGAATATTACAAACACAACAATCGACTCATCGTCAAACGTTGGCTCTGTATCAAATGTGCTGACGAACATCGCGTTGATGATAACCTTCGCGAAACCTGCCAAAGTTCCGACGCCCGCGCCGGCCGTTTTCACCGCATGTGGGGGCGCACCGGCTCGCTCAAATAGCAAAAAAAGTTTGCATCATTATTAACGTATCCACGAATATCCGGAAACCTCCCACGTTTTATGCATGGAACGAATAAAATGAAATTGTCAACCTAGTATTTTTCACGCCAAGTGTAATACTCCAGCCAATTTCGTCCCTTACAACAAATGCATAAATATAGGAGGCTATCATGTTACGTGTCGCAAACTGCTCTCACTCTGCGAATGTATGGACACATGAAAATCGCATTTCGAGTGACGGTAAAACAAAAGAGTCCTGTCTCGGAGGACTTCTTCCCAACGCCCGGGAACTCATCGGCCGACTGATCAAGGTCGACGGACTCACTAAACTTAACGGAATTTTTAAACACGCACCCTTTAAACCCGACAGTAAAGTCACGACAGATGGTTTTGATCAGACCGTTCTCTATCACACCCTTCAGAGCGCCACAAAATACCTGATGGATTTTGGTTTCAATATTCCAAAGGTCATTGCTGGACGTCGCGGCAACACATTCAAAATTACCGGCCACGCCAATGGCACTACAGCCCTCAACGCCTGGTACTCTCCTCAGAATGGAGAAATGACGTTCGGAACCCACAGTGACAAATGGCATCTCGCATCCGACTCAGACGTCTCCACACATGAGTTCGGCCATCTCCTGCTCGATCATTTTCATCCCGGCCTCGTCGGTTGGTACTCCAAAGAAGGCGGCGCTATCCACGAAGGTTACGGTGATGCAATGGCCGCTGGATATTTTAACGATGCCGAGATGAGCGAAGACTTTGCCCCCCAAAAGGGCCGCCCCGAAAGCAAAACCGATGGCCTTCGCAACGTTAATAATGACCTCACGCTTGACGACGTCTCCAAAGAGGTTCACGATCGCGGACGCGTCTACGGTGGTTTCTGGTGGTCGATCCGAAAGGCGCTCTCCGATCCAAAGGGCCCCTTCAAACTTACTGAACGTCAAGC
>CAYWXY010000218.1:0-2842 GCA_964462555.1 uncultured Pseudomonadota bacterium
TGCACGTGAGGAGATTGAACGACTCACGTAGCCATTAGAATGTGTCATCCTCCGGCGTGACCGGGGGATCCAGAGTAAACACATGAGATCCCCGATCAAGTCGGGGATGACGTAAGAATATTATGTCATTACTTAAGCTACTCAAAAAGAAGATTGTGGTTTTTGATGGTGCGATGGGGACGAGCCTCGCTGTTGCTCGGAATTTACAAATCACAAATCCCTCCGCCGAAGGCGGATCCGCCTCTGGCGGAAACACCCAACAGGATGATCGGTTAATCTGTAGTGAAGCATATAACCTTTATGCTCCAGAGATTGTGGAGGCTGTGCACCGGTCCTTTATTGAAGCTGGTTGCGATCTTATTGAGACTAACACATTTAATGCAAACCGAATATCGCTTGCCGAGCATCGGCTAGAAGATCACGTCGAAGAGATCAACCGTGCGGCGGTCCAGATTGCGAAGCGGGCGCGCAAAGGTTCCAAGGTCTTGATTTCGGGTGATTTGGGTCCGACCGGAAAACTTCCCTCCATGGGGCAGATTACGTTTGATGAGATGTGTGAGGCCTATAAGGAACAGGTTCGCATTTTTGTTGATGAGGGGCTCGATGCCATTCAGATTGATACGTGTCAGGATATTCTTCAGACGAAGGCGGCCGTTGTTGCGTGTAATGGCGTCTTTGAGGAGACGGGGAAGCGGTTACCACTGGTCGTGACGGTAACGATTGATCAGGGCGGAAAGCTTCTATTGGGAACGGAGCCGGAGGCGGTTGTTGCAACGTTGGTTTCTCTCGGCGTTGATATCATCGGTCTTAATTGTGGTTTAGGTCCCGAACAGATGGAAGGGGCCGTTCGTTATTTGGTTCAACATTCTCCTCTTCCGGTGGCGGTGATTCCAAATGCGGGCCTTCCCGAGATTGTGGATGGTGAGACGACTTATAATCTGGGGGCTAAAGATTTTGCTGAGAAGCTCTCTTATTATGTGGAAGAACTCGGGGTTCAGATTGTGGGTGGATGTTGCGGAACGACACCCGATCACATGGTCGCACTCATTGGTCGTGTGAATGAGCTTCGACCCAAAAAGAGAAATCCAAGATGGCGTCCCTCTGTGTCATCACTGTTTCAGTCGCGGGCGTTGAAACAAGAGCCAGCGCCAACAATTATTGGCGAGCGGATGAATGTGAATGGCTCGAAGAAGTTTCGGGAGACCGTTCTTGCAGATGATTTTGATCAGGCGGTGCAGATGGTTGCTGATCAAGAGGCTGGCGGATCTCATTTGATCGATATCTCTGTGGCCTACGCCGGACGTAATGAGATTTCTGATTTTCAGGCGATCTTGAGTCGCGTGGTGGGTCGGTCCCGGTTGCCTATTTGTATCGACTCAACAAGTATTGATGCCATTGAAACATCTCTGAAACTTATTCCGGGTCGGTCGCTTATCAACTCGATCAACTTAGAAGATGGTGGTGAAAAGGCGTCAAAGATTCTGAAGATTGCCAAACGGTTTGGTTCCGCACTGATTGCGTTAACAATCGATGAAGATGGAATGGCGCGGGAGAAGGATCATAAACTCAAGATTGCGAAGCGGCTTATCACATTGGCTAAGGATCATGGGATTGATGAGTCGGATCTTTTAATTGATCTTTTGACGTTTACGCTTGCCGAACCGCGAGCCGCGTCTTTTGGTTCGGGTGCCCGGACGCTTAAAGCGATCAAGGCGCTCAAGAAAAAACATCCAAATGTCGGAACGGTTCTCGGTGTGAGCAATATATCGTTTGGCCTTAAGCGGAGCGCCCGGAAGATTTTGAATAGCGTCTTTTTGAACGAGGCAATCAAGGCGGGGCTCGATGCGGCAATCGTTCATGCCGGCCAGATTATACCGGTGGCGTCGTTGGATGAAGAGGTCGTCGAGACATCACTCGACCTGATCTGGAACCGGCGGCCTGATGCCCTAGATCGGTTTATTGCATTCTTTGAGGGAAAGTCATTTAAGTATGGAGAGGTGGCTGAAGGGTTATTGCCGGAGGAGGGGATTCTTCAATCGATCTTGCAGGGAGACCGGTCGGCAATTACCGAATTCATTGATCAGATGCTTGGCACGACGAAGCCTAGGGATATTTTGAATGGACATCTCATGCCCGCGATGGGGGAGGTCGGGAGGCGCTTTGATCGCGGAGAGATCCCATTGCCCTTTGTCTTGCAGTCGGCCGAGGTGATGAAGCGTGCGACCGATCATCTAGCGCCTCATTTTGAAAAGAGTGAGGTGCAAAAGAAGGGTAAGGTTGTCTTGGCAACGGTTCGAGGCGATGTTCATGACATTGGAAAGAATCTGGTTGATATCGTTCTTTCAAACAACGGATATGATGTTGTCAATATTGGTGTGAAGCAACCGATTGAAGAAATTATTATGGCGGCAACCAATCATGGGGCCGATATTATTGGATTGTCGGGACTTTTGGTCGAGTCGGCATTGATCATGAAAGATGATTTGGCGGAGATGGAACATCGTGGTGTGAAGATCCCGGTGATTTGTGGTGGTGCGGCGTTGACGGAGGCCTATGTGAAAAAAGAGTTGGCGTCGGTCTATTCCGGTAATGTTTATTATGCGGGAGATGCCTTTCATGGACTCAAGATTTGTGAGGAGTTGGTTCGGTGAGTAATGTTGGAAATGTTTCTGTCTCAGATCTTTGGCCACTCATTGATAAGAAGTGGCTTTTTACCGGTTTGTGGAAGTTGCAGGGTCGGCACGATGAAGGGGAGCGTGTTCTTTCTGGTTTTGAAGAGAAGCGAGATTTCTTGGGTTTTGTCCCCCGATATGTTGAGGAAATCTTTTCGGCACATTTTGAT
>CAYWXY010000219.1:0-2773 GCA_964462555.1 uncultured Pseudomonadota bacterium
AGATCCTGTACAGGAACATGGTAATACCGTGCAATTTTCCAAATATTCTCTCCGCCTCGCACCTTGTGATAGACGCCCTTTTTATCATATCCCGTTGCACACGCAGAGAGCACCGCGGCGAGAAAAAGAATCAGAAGAAACCGCTCTGCTAATTTGAGATTCCCTTGAATCATAGGCTATTTTCTATTTTGCCATCCGTGTTTACCAATCAACTTAACAAAACGGCAACCCGTTACTACCCGCTCGACCAACTTTCCATCCACCTTCTTGGCAACGACCAATTGTTGTGTCACCTCATCACCGACAGGGATAATTAGCCTCCCACCTTCCGACAGTTGATCACAATATTCACTCGGAACACTCGGCGCCCCGGCTGTCACCAAAATACCGTCGAAGCGGGCCTCATCGGGCCAGCCCATTGTACCATCCCCCACGCGCAAAGTAAAATTGGTAATCCCAATATCATAGAGCATCCGCCGGGCCCGATTGGCGAGCGCTCGAATTCGCTCTATCGTGTAGACATGTTTACACAGCAATGACAATATCGCGGCCTGATAACCCGAACCCGTTCCAACTTCCAGAACGCGCTCGCTGCCAGTGAGCTCCAATGCCTCAGTCATCATAGCAACAATAAGCGGTTGTGAAATCGTCTGTCCCTCACCAATATTGAGCGGATGATCCTTATAGGCCTGATCATGAAGCGCCTCCGGAACAAAGAGATGACGAGGAATCTCTCCAACAGCCTTCAAAACGCGATCATCACGAACCCCTCTCGAAATGATCTGTTCGTCAAGCATCCGCTTCCTAGCAACATAGTAATTATTTTGCTCCCGACTGAGCCCATCTCTCTTAAATGCCTTATAGCGTCCCATTTGTCCCCACACAGAAAAAGGGCCGGCAACGGGTGCCAGCCTCATTTTAAACTCCCAAAAAAAATGTCGGGGCGACTGGACTCGAACCAGCGACCCCTTGCACCCCATGCAAGTGCGCTACCAGACTGCGCCACGCCCCGATACAAATACCTAAATGGATGTTCCAGAACGTAATTCGCCCAGACACCACTCCAGATCCTGCCTAATTTTATTCAGAAACTTTTTGTCGGTAGATTTCTCAACCGGACCATCTTCAAAGTCAAGTTGTCTTTGGCCATCATCCTTCTGAACCTCATGCAAAACGACTGGCGCATCCACTCCGGGCTGTACCGATCCTCCCGACGATTTCATAACCTCTTTGAGTCGTTGCTTCGCACCATTAATCGTAAAGCGCTCATCATAGAGAAGTTCCTTAATCCTGAGCAAAAGCTCCACATCCCTCTTCTTATAAAGACGCTGTCCCGACTTGGACTTTGACGGCTTGACATCCGTGAATTCGGTCTCCCAATAACGAAGAACGTACGGCTTGACACCGACAATATCACTCACCTCGCCAATGCGAAAATAGAGTTTGTCTGGCAATTGTTGAACGGCCTCACCTGCCACGACACGGCCTCCTTATATACCCATTGGGGGAGTTTCGAGAGCCCCTTTGTTGAGGGCTGCCTTCAACACCTGCGAAGGTCTAAAGGTTAAGACCTTACGTGCTGAAATCTCAATCTCTTCACCCGTCTGAGGATTCCGTCCGATCCGAGGTCTCTTGGAACGAACCACAAAGTTCCCAAAACCACTGATCTTGATCTTCTCACCCTTTTCAAGGGTCTCCTTCATCGTCTCGAAGACGATCTCTACGATCTCCGCCGATTCCTTTTTGGAGAATCCGATCTTTTCATAAATCTGTTCAATGATATCGGCCTTGGTCATAGAACCTCCCTTCTATTCTGTCAAAGATAGCGACTAGCGAACCGTCGCACCCATCTCGTCTTTTACCTTATCAATCAACGCCTTGAAGGCCTCGTCGACCTCCTGATCAGAGAGCGTCTGCTCTTCCGATCCAAAGGTAACCCGATACGCCATACTCTTTTTCCCATCTGGAATACCTTTGCCCATGTATATATCAAATAATTCAACACTTTGCACTATTTTATTTACATTTTTGTTGAATGATTGCAGCAATTCCTTATGCGTTATGCCCGAATCGACCAATAAAGCTACATCCCGAACCACATGAGGATATCTCGAAATGGCCTTATAAACGGTCTCACGCGCCAAATGGGCCTCAATCAGCGGATCCAAATAAATCTCAAAGAGATGGGCCGATCGGTCGAAATCGTACTCTTTCTCGAGGACCGGATGGAGGCGCCCACAACGACCAATTACCGCATCATTATATAGGAGCATCATCCCATCGGCCGGATGGAGGAAAGAGATATTTTCCGCAGGGACCACATCGACTCCTGAAATCCCCAATGTATCAAAGAGCTGCCAAAGGAAGCCCTTGATGTCGAAGATATCCAAAAGACGTCCCTTACCATCCCAATGCCCCGGCATAACCTCTCCCGTTGCGACCCCTGACAGAAAAAGCTTCTCGACCGGAAGCCCCTTACCCTTGGACTCAAAGATACGATTGATTTCGAAGAGCCTGACATGATCAATCTGGCGATTCAGATTCGTCTGCAACACGGTCAAGAGCGACGGCACCAATGATGACCTAAGGTTGGGCATATCGACAATCAATGGATTGGCAAGGCGAACAGCACTCTCTCCACCAAAATTTGAAATTTCACTATCAGAGGCAAAACTATACGTCAGCGTCTCAAAGAATCCAGCAGAGACAAGAGTCTCTCTCAACCGATTCAACGTGTCGCGGTTGGGAGGCTGAACAATCGAAGAGATATTCG
>CAYWXY010000220.1:0-2705 GCA_964462555.1 uncultured Pseudomonadota bacterium
GATATTGGGGCGGCCGTTCTGATGGCATCATTTCGGAGTGCCCTTCGTAGCGAAGTGGGAATTCCTGTTTTGCCGCCATCGACCGTTATTCGTCGACTCAATCGGGTGCTCTATGGGGATCTTCTCAAGGCCGAGCAATTTATTTCGATGACCTATCTGCAATATATTCATTCGTCGCGGACGCTTCGGTATGCAACGGCTGGCCACCATCCGACGTTTCTCTATTCTCAGGGGAAGAATAAATTTCGAAACCTGGTTACCGATGGGCCTCTTCTTGGGATTGAGAAGGGGGAGCATTTCTATGACAAGAAGGCCAAGGTGGCGCGTGGGGATGTCGTGGTGATGTATACGGATGGCATCGTTGAGGCAAAAAACAACAAAGGAAAACAATATGGGATCAATCGTCTCAAACGATCGATCGCCAAACATTCCCGTCATCGTCCAGGAAAAATTTTAGATGGTATATGCAAGGATCTTGAGACATATATTAATAGAGGCGTCCTTAAAGATGATGTAACCCTTTTAGTTCTGAAGTTTCGGTAGGAGGAGGCATGACAAATCACAAATCCCAAATCACAAACAAATTCCAATAACAAAATCACAATGTTCAAAACAGGATGTTTGGTCATTGTTATTTGTATATTGTTTGTAATTTGGAGATTGGAATTTGGGATTTAAAGATGGGTTACTTGGACTTCATAGATCATTTAGACACCCTCCAGGAAAGCACCATAAAACCTGGCCTTGAGCGGATTATTCAGGCGTGCGAGCTTCTTGGTCATCCGGAACGAGCCTTCAAATCGGTTCATATTGCGGGGACAAATGGGAAGGGTTCAACCGCGGCGTTTCTAGAGGCCCTGTTAAGAGAGAGTGGCTATCGTGTGGGTCTCTATACTTCACCTCATCTGGTTGATTTGCGTGAACGGATTCAGATCAATGGTGAATTGATTCCCGAGAAGAGGATCCTTGACCTTGTTGAGAGGTATCGATTGCCTGAATCCTTGGGCGACATTTCTCTTAGCTACTTCGAATATTTAACTCTTATCGCCTTTCTTTATTTTGCAGAGGAGAAGGTTGATGTTGCCATTCTGGAGACGGGTCTCGGTGGTCGATGGGATGCAACGAACGTTGTTCAACCAGAGCTTTCGGTTTTGACACCGATCGCCATCGATCACACCACGTATCTGGGTGACAATCTTGAATCGATCGCAATGGAGAAGTGTGGAATTATCAAGACAGATGTTCCAGTTGTCGTGGCGAAGCAACTCGATGATGTGATGACGGTCATTAAGAAGGATGCGCGGGAAAAGGGGGTTCAGATTATTTCCCCAAAGGATGTTGAAGAACCCGAGTCGGTGTCCGGAACCTTCCTCGGGGAAAACGCCGTCTTAGCTATGACAGCGGCCGATGTCCTAAATCAACTCGGTTTTAATATCCAGATCAAAAAAGAGGTATTGGATGGTGTTGGGTGGCCTGGGCGTTTGCAGTTTATTCCGGGTGAGCCTCCGATTCTCCTTGATGGCGCTCACAACCCCGCAGCCGTTGGTCGGTTGGTCGATTGGCTAAAGCAGAATGCAGATGACTTTGATATTGTTTTTATCTTTGGTGGAATGCAGGACAAAGATCTTCCGGCAATGGTAAAATCACTGGACGAGATGGCCTCCGCATGGGTCTTTTGTTCGATTGACTCTCCACGAGCCGTTTCGGCAGATGACTTGGCACTGATGCTTGAAGGGGAGGGTGTTCGTCAGGCGGCCGGTATTCTCGATGCCCTTGAAAATGCGACTGCATTTCATTTTAAAAATCCATTGATTGTTGTCACCGGCTCGTTGTATCTCGTAGGGGAGTTTATAAAGAGTATGGAAGTTCATAGTGGGGAAGTTGATAGTTAGGTTTTCGGATGAGTCAAGAAGTGAAAAAACGATGATGACAAAAAAACGCGAGAAATTGTATTTGGTCGATGGGAGCTCCTATATCTTTCGAGCTTTTTATGCCATCCAGTCACTCTCGACATCAAGCGGTCAGCCGACGAATGCAATCTATGGCTTTATTCGGATGATTCAGAAGTTAATCAAGGAAGAGAATCCCGACAAGTTGGCCATCATCTTTGATCGAAGAGAACCCACATTTCGGGATGAAATCTATAAAGAGTATAAGGCCAATCGTAAGGAGCCACCGGAAGATCTTGTTCCACAATTTCCCTATTTTAATCCGGTCGTCGAGGCTCTTGGAATAAAAAACCTTTCCATGGTTGGTTTTGAGGCCGATGATTTGATCGGGACGATTGCCGAACGTGCAAAGGGTGACAATTATGATGTTGTTATCGTAACGGGTGATAAGGATTTTATGCAGTTGGTCGATGACCGCGTGACGCTTTATGATACGATGAAGGAGCGGAAGATTGGTCCTGAGGAGGTGAAGAAGAGATTCGGAGTGCCGCCGGACCGAGTGGTTGATGTCATGAGCCTCATGGGTGATTCGAGCGACAATATTCCTGGAGTGAGTGGCGTCGGCGTGAAATCGGCCACGGCGCTGATTCAGCAATTTGGCGACCTGGAGAACCTCTTCAAAAACATAGATAAGGTAACGAACACGCGTGCTCGGAATGCTCTCAAGGGAGGACTTGAGAGTGCGGAACTGAGTCGGAAGTTGGTAACGATCAAGCGCGATGTTCCAATCGAATATGACGTGAACGACTTTGTTCT
>CAYWXY010000221.1:0-2692 GCA_964462555.1 uncultured Pseudomonadota bacterium
AGCCGGTGTTAAAATGACCGCCAGATCAATAGAGTCGGGGACGTCGGCCACGGAGCGATAGATTCGATGTCCGTATATTTTCCCCCCCTTAGGACCGACGGGGTAGACGATGCCGTTGAAGTTGAATTCATGTAGATTGGCGATAATGTTTCGCGCCATATTTGTCGGTTTTTCAGAGACGCCGATAACAGCGACACTATTGGGCTTAAAAAAGAGATCCATTACTTTCCTCCTTGGGGGGATAAGGTAAAGGTTTTCCCGGACGAATTCAAGATTAAACAGTTTTGGTCATTGCGATCCGCCAGAGGCGGAGAAGCAATCCAGTTCATTATTGACTCGAGCCGAATGAAATAGCAGTGGTGGTTTGCAGTGATGAAGGAGAAAGCGATGAGAAAAAAAGATAGAAAAAGGCCCCAGAACGTGAGTTCCAGGGCCTTATATATTATCACGAATTGCTCATTACTATTCTACACACTGGGGTGGTGGAGAGCCGGGAGCATCAGATTTCACGCATTTCTGGCCAATGGGGCAATTTATGCCTCCATGGAGGCATGAATATTTATTGATGACTTCACCCTTGATGGACACCTCGGTTTTTTTGGACTCCCGAAGATGAACCGACGCCGTTAATGGCAATGTGTCTGAGTTAGCAGGGACATAAATTCCAAGTTCTTTTGCTGTTGATTCCTTCACTGGAATAGTAATAGGTGTCTGGCCCGAAATATCTAGAGTCAGAATATATAGACCAAAAGGTTCCTTGTTACTGTCGTATGCTTGATCCCACACAAAATCAAGTATATATACATAAGAATTAGCTGCTTCATTAAAGGCAGGTTCTTTATCCTTAGAAATTATCTTTAGACCGGTAATCTTTGGATAACAATGGCCTTCATCACATATATGAGTATCCTTGCTGCAATTACATTGAGGCGGACCCCCAGATCCTCCAGGCGACGGTGGGGGCTCCTCCTCCGGTTTTGTCAGTGTAAAAGGTATTGTTGCTGCGAGTTGCGTTTCTTCACCAGGTTCAAGACCTGCGATTCCTTGAGGAGTGACGGTTATTCCACATATTTTTTCTGTTTCCGTGTCCCCCCATGTCGTAGAAATGTCTTTTATAAGTGTGTGGTTTGGTGTGTCATCCGAAATATCACCCTCGTTAGGTATCGTTATTAGGTATGAGTATTTGTTAGCACCGGGGTATGCATCCCAGGTAAAAGAATATAACGTAGGGTTATTAGTCTCATCTGGGATATCAAATGTTAGATTTGCAATCTTCGCAAAACAGTTCTTTGCCGTTGACGAACAGTACTCGGTGCCCTCGCAAGGATGAGGATCACTCTGACAGAAGTCTTGCTCCGGTCCACCTCCTCCAGGACCTTCTCCGCCGTCTCCCTCGTCTGGGAGTAATACCGTGATAGTAGCCTTTACCTCTTCCTTATAGTCGTTTACATTTCCGCTAGCATATGGATAGACAGTGAAAATAGATTGTGGTTGATTGATGTTCTTTTCTATTTGGGTCTCGCTTGTTATTTCGGATACGCCGCCCTCGATATAATACTGGACTCCTGGCCCAGGGAGAGGACAGAATGATTCGGGATTTAGTGCGTCCCATGACAGTAGAACCTTGTAATTATCATTTTGATCTTTTACAGGGTCACCATGTATTAAGCCCGTCAACATTGGAATACATTGCTCTAAATCGTTAAACCATACTCCATTTACACAACTCGCTGCCGTACACTTTGGCTCTTCATCTCCACCATCATCATCACCTTCATCTCCATCGTCGGGATCCGCTCCACCGCTGCCACCTGACCCACCTGCCGGGGGCTCCGGAACATTCATGCAGATATGATAACCTTTCTCAGCAGAGAGCTCACAGGTGCCGCCGGGGCACTGGCCATCGACAACACATTGATCCATAAGTTCAAGAACCTTACAATGATCCTCGAGACACTCTGATCCGGGAGGGCATTCATTTTCGGTGCTACAATAGTGGTATATACACTTTCCATAACTGCAGATTGGGCTATCATCGCTACACTCCTCGTGGGTTTCACAATCGATAATTTCTTTATATTCACAGACACCATTTTGACAGACAAACGTGCCTGAACAGAAGCCATTCTTATTATCAGCGCTACAGGCATAGAGCTTTTCCTGGCTCTGGTCAAACGATAGCCACTTCTCCGTCACCTCGGGGACCTTTTCTGTTGTTGCCGTTGCATCGATGTTATAAAAATAGAAGTCTTTGGCACCTGAACCGATTTCGGTTGTGGCGATATCATCACCAAAGGGACGGTTGAGATAGATAATACCATCATTATACCACACCGCTTCGTCACCCCAGAGTAGAAAGGGTAACGAGATATGTAGTTGTATCCATCTTAATTTTGATATCAATGGCAGGATGCAAAAGATCTTCATCACTCTCTTCAAGAATATTGGAGAGAGTGACGTAGTAGATCTGCATGTCGGTTGAGTCGCTCTTATAGGCCGAGAAGAAGGCCCTTTTACCGTCAAGTGTGATGCCCTCTCTATTAAAGATCCAACGAGGAGGATATATTTCGTAATAAAAGATGGGAGCCAGGTTGAGGTTGTTCTTCTCTAGCTTTACCGCTTTTTCCGCCTTTGTGGAGTAGATATAGGGGACGGAGACCTGTACGCCATCTTTTTCCTCTATCCTCCCATA
>CAYWXY010000222.1:0-2668 GCA_964462555.1 uncultured Pseudomonadota bacterium
TTTTTAGGATCGCAACGCCGCTCGATGGGCTCTGGATCATCTTCTTGGAGACATCTGGAAGCGCCTGTGACACGAGAGCTGCAATATCTTCTGTCATTCGTTCATTCTTCTTTTTAAGGGCGCAATATTGAACGCCAAAATAGAGGACCCCCAGAAAAACGATCATGCCGCCTGCAATCGCAGCCTGTCTGATACCTCCGCCAATCTTTTTCACATTTCCGCGGTAGGCAAACTCACCTGTTCGAAAATTGATTCCGGAGGCACCCCCCATTGAAACCCCGCGTAGGGCCAGCGATAGCGCCTGGGCCACGACGCTTGGGTGGGCCTCGGCCTTATCAATCCGCGAAAAATGAAAATCGGTACAGTCGAGGTACGTCACATTGAGTCGCATTTTGTACGAGATATATTGATCCAAACCGGGTAGACGTGATGTTCCTCCGGAAAGATAAACGCCGGCGACCGGCTCTCCTTCTTCGTCCCGATAAGAGAAAAATGTTTGCCTCACATGAATTAAAAGTTCGTCGATCACCTCTTTGATTGCCTCATTGATTCCCTTTGTTAGATCATCGACATAACCCGAATCTTCGGTCGATATATGTCCGACCTCCACCTTGAGTCTCGCAGATTCTTCCACCGGAAGGTGAACTTTTCGATGAATCGCCTCATTGATGTGATGCCCGGCCAGTGGAATCGTCCGCGTTACAATCAGTTTCTTCCCCTTGCCAATGGTAACCGTCGTCTTGGAGTGACCGACGTCGACAATGGCATAGGAACTCTCCGGTGGAACCAAGCCATAGTGCATCAAGTTTATCAACTCAGTCCCCTCAGCGCAGATGACACGAGGATCAACACCAGCGTTATTAAGGAGGTTCAAATATTTAACAAACTCCCCCTTGTTGGCATATGTCACCAAGACCTTCGAGAGGTTTTTATCTATAATTGTTGCATGATAGTCGAAAACAACCTCATCGAGTTCAAAAGGAATGTAGTCCTCCATCTCGAACTCAACGGTCTGATCGATCTTTCGGGTATTTCCGAAGGGAAGCGTAATCAGGCGCGTCGCGAGTTTGCCCCCCGGAAGAGCACAGATAATATCATCCCACTCCAGGGCATTGTCCTCAAGGACCGCCTGAATCGCCGCAGAAAGCGATTCCTCCGGCGTTAAAACTTCATTATATTGGACCGGCCGTTCATAGAAGTGGACAAGCTCAAACGATTTAAAACTGCGGCTAACCTCCGCCACCTTGATCGAATAACTCCCCACATCGAGACCGATTATCCGCTGAGGCATAAATCTCTCCCAATCGGTTGATAATACATTATAATTTAATAATGATCAACAGACGATTATCAGGTCGACACGTTATTCGACGCGCCAATAGACCTTCCGCCATCGTTTGGGTAGAGATTCCTTGGTATCGAGAATTGATGAAATTTTGACCTCAGTATTTCCGACGAAACCACTTCCCTTCAGCGAATAGTATCGACTCTCGGTCGTGATAAGATTTGCAAAACCGCTACTCGACGAACTCGTTGTCGATGTCGTTGAACTGCTGCCGGTCGATGGCGTCGACGATGTAGTCCCGCTTGACGATGTAGTCGTAGATCCCGTCACCCCCAAGGCAGAATCGAGTGCGGCCGCAATTTGGTTCACATCCGGTTTCACCCCAAAACAACCATTTTGAACAACAGAAACTAGATTTGCCATCTTCGTTTTATCGGCTGGATTGATATTTGGAACCTTTTGATTGGAATTGGCATATTGCACAATCAGTGCCGCCACCATCTCATCTGAGGCCAGGCAAACATTAACCTTGTCTCCGCCATAAACGGTAAAATTATCACGTATCGGCCGAAACCAGTCATCGTTCACGCCAGCCACCAGAAAAAGCTCATCCATCGTCAAAAATTTTCCATTTTTGATGGAGTAGTCGGTCAGACCGGCGGGATATGAGGAACTCTCGTTTCCGGTTGTTGTTGCCCCAAATTCATTGACGCGATCCCCTTTATCGATCCAGTCCGCAATATTTTGAACAATCTCTTCGATCTTTTCATTGGATTCTTTCGGAAATAGTTTTTTATATTCCGGGCGCTGCAAAATATTCGTCAGCATCTGCTTGGCCTGATCGTAACTATTATAGCCCGACATCACCTTCTGGATCGGATTCTTTCCAAAAAACATATTGAGGTTAAATTTGGCCGACTCATCGGCACAGGTCCCCTCGAAATCCCCCTCAAAATCAAGAAATTCCTTAGCGACATCTTTCTGCATCCCTCCGACAAAGGCGGCCGGTTCAGACGTCTCCTCACCCTCTCCCCCTTCTTCTTCCCCTCCCATCGCCTGATCTACTGATATTTGTCCCAGAAAGACGCCCCGGATGAGTCCCGTTGAGAGTGGAAACTGCTGACAGAGCGGTCCAGTCAGATCTGCCTGAACGGCACCCGCAACCGGAGAGCTTTGCATCTTGGCCCGCATCTCTTTTTCGAGCTTGAGTTCCAGCGTCATCAGATTGATCGCCGATTCGGCCAGAAAGGAGGCCTGAAGTCGCTCCTTTTCATTCAGGGCTAAATGATAATTTACATTGGTGTTATACGCAAACTCTGTGGCGAGTGATGTCAAGAGTGTCACTGCGGCCAGAACAATCATTAGGGCAATACCCCGCTCATT
>CAYWXY010000223.1:0-2640 GCA_964462555.1 uncultured Pseudomonadota bacterium
ATCCAGGAATGTTGGTTGTCAAGAAAAGCCTTTCCCCCAGAAAGAATTTTGTAAAAAATGGGCCAAGTGAAGAACCACCACTCTCGACGCATATCGAGGTGAGACTGCCAGCACCGCAGAGAGATGAGACGGCCTTACCTGCTTCAGGTACTGCCAATCTGGATCGATTGATGAAGGGCATCTCGAAACGTGTGGACCGCATGCAGTGCGGATCCAATGGATGTAGTTGTACTCGTCCCCCCTGTATTCCGTGTTCACTCGATTACAACAAACGGAAAGGGCGGACAGAGGACCAGTGGGCGGCTAGGTGGATAGTCTGGTATAGCACGAAAGCATCGCTGATTGAACGGATGATTGCCGCCAAGTCTCTCAGTGTTTCAGAAAAGGAATTGTTGCAGTCGTGTAAATATCGGTGGGGTTATACTGATCGAGTAAGTTCGAAGATTGCCTCTTTTAACTGGGATAGGGGCAAGGTTCCGGCCCACCTGATTAACCGAAAAAAGTTTGCTAAACTAATTGGTAACACAGATGTTCAAGTTGTGCGTCATGATCAAACGGATTCTAAGGAGATTCAAGGGGCCATCTCTATTGCGACTGACCCCGAGATTTCTGTTGATGAACGGATACATGCCATCCGATGGATCGCCTCTCAATCGGATATCGGTAAGAAAACGAAGGAAATATTACGAAAAGTTGCTCTGAACGACTCCGACGAATCTATTCGTAAAGAAGCCCGCCAGGCTATTTTGTAAATGAGTCGGCCTTTTTTTCGGGGTAGGATGTAGGAACCCAGAGTGGGTCGAAATTTATGTCAGTGTAACTATCGGCCTGTTCCTCATGTTGAAAAGTCTTAAATGAAGAGGACAATAATGTTGCTTCACTTCCTGTGGTTAATAGGTCGAGTGAGGCCTGAAGAGTATTAAAGGCAACATTGTCGGTGATCGATTGAACAACTGGCATCGGAATCGCCAGATTCTCAGAATAGTTGAAACCTTCTTTGCGACCCATATACCGCTCATATAAATAAAAAAGTATTCCGATGGCCAACCAGATGATAAGTATCTTGGAGAAAGGGTTTGGAATTACTGCAAAGAGTCCGACCAATAAAAGAGATGCAAGTCCGCCAGCCGCTGTAACCCAGCCTGCCTTTATTTTGTATGGAACCTGTCGCCATAGTGGTTTGTTGACTATAGGGAGAAATGTCATCGCAAGACATTCAGTAGTATAGAGGATTATAAGGGCCTGCATTGATATGGAAATCAAATAACCTATGGTGTGCGTCCACACCAGAAAGATCGATATGATAACATTTGCGGCGAGACTAATATGAGGGGTCATGAATCTTCGGTTGACCTTGGCGAGTATCGCTGGTGCAACTCGGTCCTCCGCAAAGACGTAGAGGATCCTTGAGGGGACCATCATGCAGGCGTTTATTGTGGTGAGAAATGCTGCAATGGCGCCGATAGCAACTATCTGGGAGCCGAAAGGTAGGAATGTTTTTGCCGCATCCGCGACAGGTCTTCCGGAGCCGAGCAACTCAGTATATGGGACCACACCAAAGGTGACAAAGGAGATTGCCACGTAAATGGAGACCGATATAAGGATACCACGGAAGAAGATCCGCGGTAGAGTTTTCGAGGCAGATTTCGTCTCTCCAGCAGTCTGGGCGAGGGCATCAAATCCAGCATATGCAAAAAACAACACGGGCAGCGATTTTAGAAGACCTGAGACGCCTTTTGGAAAAAATGGGGTAAAATTTTCATATCTGACGTGCATCACACCTGGGATCACCAACAAGATGATGCTGGCCAGTAGGATAAAAAAGAGCGTGCTTTGCCATTTGCCATATTTTTTTACCCCCAACAGATTAACCACAAAGAATAGGACGAGGCAGAAGGTGGCCACCACCCTTGGGTTGACGCCTGGTATAAATGCCTGTAAATATTTTCCGACCGAAACCGAAAGTATACTCATTACGCCCAGGTAGGTTATCCAGGTCAGCCACATTGTGATGAAACCAGGGAAATGTCTCTTGAAGGTTCGACTTATATGGAGATAGGCACCGCCGGAAAGATTGCCAAGCGGTGTGCTGTGAAAGATAATGTAGGGCAATGCCGTAAGAAGTGTCATGGGCCCCAAGATTATGTACGACAAGAAGGTAGAGGGGCCGGTATCTTCACCGGCCTGGCCTATGGCCACAAATATCCCTGCACCGACCATTGCACCTACCAGCGTAGCATAGCTCTCAAGCTTGGAAAGTTCTCTCTTCAGCATAAAATGTTACTTATATCATTGAAGTCGTTATAGCAAGGCCCAAACATTAACGCGAATAATGACGGGCATCTAAGGCCTGTATGGTCTTTGAAGACAATTGGATGTGACTCCAAATTAAATCAACGGTTTGAGACGTGTATCTTAATATTCATTTGGTTTACCCCCTTCGTCTTAAATGAAACTCGTAAGGCTATTTTGTAAATGATTCAATATGCATTTCGAGGTAGAAAGGGGGGTTCTGGGTCTGGACCGCCGGGTCCTGGACCACCACCACTTGGGATTGGTTCAGGAAATGGGCTTGGATCCGTATAACCGCCGGCTCCTGTTAACCAATCGAGACACCACGCCTCACCATTTGAGGGGACG
>CAYWXY010000224.1:0-2608 GCA_964462555.1 uncultured Pseudomonadota bacterium
CACGCTTTTAGTTATATTGAGAAACGGCTGGAGTGCCATATATCCAAATGGCCTAGTCTTTGTTTCCGGAGCCTCAACCAGAGTGATCACCCTAAGTGATACAAGAGCCATCGCAAGAGTAATGAAATTGTATAGACCATCGAGAAGGATCGCTTGGGATTTGGCTATCAGCGCCATTACGATGGCACTTGATGCAAGGAGGGAACTTCCGACTACCGAAACCTTCACACCCAATCTTTCATGATCTTTTTTCATGGACATCCAATAACCATGAAACACCCCCCTAGTCCACAGGAATTTTATCTCCGCGAAATTTCAGCGTTTGCTCCTCATATTGAGAATTCTCACACGCTGATATGAAATATTTATCACTTATCTGTTTTTACGATACTTGAGAGTGAGCAAGAAATCTGTAAGAACCATTCCAGCATTCAACATATAGAGAAAAAATACAGCATTTCGTTCCCCATAATACTCAAAGAGCATACCAAAACAATATCCCATAAAAACAGCTATTAAAAACAGATAACTCTTGCCGTGAGCCCTCTTTGTTTTAATAAGTTTATAGATAGAGAATGGCCAGGCAAGCCCCAAGCTGACGAGCATTAGCGCTTCAAAGATCTCTGGATTCATTTTAACTCCTATCGAACCTATTTATCTATGACTTCTTCCCCATAACGAAAAACGCATAACCATATTGATCTGATCAAAGAATCCCACATCCATTATATTATCCCTTCAGATAGCATGTATGCTCTGCTCCTGCCTTCACCGACCGGCACAATCAGCCTTAGTTCCATTAGGGTCTTAAAGTCTTTTCTGGCTGTCTCATCTGAACAGCTATTAATTTTACAGTATTTTCGAGTGGAAATATTTTCACACTTTTGAAGCATCGCCCTAAGTGCCTTAATCTGTCTTCGATTTAATTTTGCGTATATGTCTTTTGAAATTATTTCCTTGATAGTTTTAACTTTTGAACTGATTTCAATCTCTTTTTTTGCTTCTGATATTTTTGATAAAAGAGCTTCCAAATAAAATATTAAAAAATATGTTAGGTCACAATTATGTTCTCTTACATCCTGAATTGCTTTGTAATAACTTGGGCGCTTATGATCAAAATAACTAGATAAAGACAGCATATTTATAAACTGAAACCCCGAACTGGCTAAAACAAGGTTTGATAGAGCTCTTGCAGTCCTTCCATTTCCATCGTCGAATGGATGAATATGGACAAAATACAAATGAACTACCCCGGCTTTTATTAATGAATTAATACCTTGCTCCTTATTAATCCATTCAACAAAGAGATCCATTAGATTGTGGACCTCATTGGCCGGAGGTCCTTCGTAGACAACTTGTCCACGTCCATCAACAATATATACGGGACCATGACGATATTCTCCCATAGTGATAGGACGGTCTTTATGAGTATTTTCTGTTAATATCTTCTGCAGCTCACATATCAATTCATGCGTAATGATTTTGGAAGTCTGATTAGAAGTATATTTCAATGCTCTCTGATTATTTCCGATCATCTGCAGGCTTTCATCTTGAGTGTATCTTTTCTTCATCTTGATAAAACGCAGAGCCTCTTCAAGACTGCTGCGAGCGCCCTCAATATGACTTGAATAGTAAGCCTCATGGTTTATTGCTTTATCAACGATTGTTTTCTTCTGACTTTCACTAATTGACAAACCCTCTAGAAACCCTCTTTGTTCTGAGATTTTTGTTATAAGATCTAAAATGTGTGGCGTTAATACATACCAAAATTGCTTGCCATCCTTGCTTTTCAATTCTAGTTTTTCAGACTTGCTCATCCATTTATCTTGTTTTTCCAACCAGATATTTTCTGCCTTTTTTGAATCTTTTTCCTCTATGAATATTTCTTCTTTGGTTGGATGATCTCCATATTGATATCTCATAAGGTCCTCTCATAATCGCCAAGCTATTCGCCACTTAATCGCCAATATTATATCTAAAATGTTGGCGATTGTCAAAACTTATTATCCATCCGATCATGACCTAGTAGATTGATATTATTCACTTATTTAAGGTGTGACTCAATAATTACCGCTAGCGGTATATGTAAAGAGTGTTTCCAAAAGGAAACAAAATTCTAGTAATTTCAACAACATATTTTAAAATATGCCGATAATATGCTCAGGAGGTTCTAGCCTACTATGGGGGCACACAACGTCAACAAGGCAAAACTCTGTTTTGGTGGAGGTGGCCCAGCCTGTATCGAGTTTGAAAGAGTGGCCACAAAGACCGAGCAGAGTGTCGAGGTCTTTAAAGAAGCTGCTAAGCTTGAAGGACAGTGGCGGCTTGTGGCCTGCGATCTCAAAAGAAACTGCTCTCTTTTTAAAAACACCCTCCCCGACTTCATGTTCAAGGCAATTTTTGCCCTCAGAAGCTATAACAGCAAATATCCCACAACTGAACCTTGGCACAATTCTTCAGGTCTCCTTGAAACGAACCTGGGTTATTCGAGCCTTTATTTTATCTCTGCTAGCAACGTTGCCATCGAATATGTTCGCAGCTACTTCACAGATAAATCAGGAAATTATGAATACATTGGCAACTCAGCCGAGCATCTAATCAAGCGTGA
>CAYWXY010000225.1:0-2590 GCA_964462555.1 uncultured Pseudomonadota bacterium
TGATGAAGATCGACGATATCAACAACCAACTCATAGATGAAATATCAATCTTGGAACCGTTCGGTGAGGGCAACCCTGAACCAAGGTTCGCCGTGATGGACGCAACTATATTCGACCACAGAATCGTAGGTGATAACCATCTAAAACTCTGTATAGGCGATGCCAAATGCAGGTTCGATACGATCGGCTTCAATATGGCGGATGCGCTGGATCAGGATATTCAAAGTGCATCATTCGTCTTCATTCCACAGTACAACACGTGGAACGGCAACACATCGATACAGCTGAAGATAAAGGACATCAAGCCATGTTCAGGGTAAACGTCTCTCGTACATTCAAAGCCGCACATGCGCTTAGGAATTACAATGGTTCTGATGAACAGGCCCATGATCACGATTGGAAATGTGAAATATCGGCCATAGCAAATTCACTGGATAGTTCCGGATGCGCTGTTGACTTCGTTAAAATCGATAGGTTGATCGATGAGATCGTTCATCCATTCAGAAATACACCATTTAATTCGACAAAACCCTTCGACGAGATCAGCCCCTCCGCAGAGAATATCGCGAAGTATATATATGATAAAGCATCCGATGTTATCGATACGCAGGAGGTAAAGGTTTCGTCGGTAACAGTATGGGAAGATCCGGAGCATTCTGTAAGATATTTTATCGATTGATAACTACTTCAACCCCAGGGGTTAAAACACGCAACCCAATTTCCAAACCCCTGGGGTTGAAGTAGTCATTTTTAGATATGAAACGAAAAGCCATAACATTACTTTCCTCGGGACTGGATAGCACCGTAGCAACTCGCATAGCGATCGATTCGCACGATATCGTTCTCGCACTGACGTTCGACTACGGTCAGAGGGCAGCTAAAAAGGAGATCGATTCAGCAGCAGCCCTGTGTAAACTATTAGGAGTCGATCACAAGGTCATCGAACTGCCCTGGCTCAAGAGCGAAACTAAAACTGCACTCGTCGACACTTCATGTGGAGTGCCGGAACCTGAGCTTGAAGAACTTGACTCAGCCGGTTCCGATATGGCATCGCAGGTTTGGGTACCAAATAGAAATGGCCTCCTCGTCTCAATAGCCGCATCGTACGCCGAGGCGAGGGGCGCCTCATTCATCATCGCTGGTTTCAACATCGAGGAGGCGAGAACCTTTCCTGACAATTCTAAGGAATTCGTCGAGAAATTCAACGAAACGCTTAAGTTTTCCACCCTGAAGGATGTCGAACTCATCGGCCCGACGATCGATATGACTAAGGGAGAAATTGCAAAGATATTTTTGGAATACGACATCCCCCTCGATCTATTTTGGTGCTGTTATCATGGCGGAGACAAACTCTGCGGAAGATGCGAATCGTGTTTGAGAACTATAAGAGCATTTAAGGGAACAGCTGCTTGGAAAAATTTCAAAGGAAGATTTGAGACTCTATGAAGTCTAAATGGATGGATGATGAGATATGTTATGACGGCCTACAGCTAAGGTCGGGCTGGATTGCCGATATAGCTACACTTACAGGCGATGCGATCGTGTCATTTATGGGTCCCGCCTATGTTCCCATCGAGAACATGGTCGACATGGATGACGTTGCAAACGACGAACCGATCTTTTCAAGGTCGATGCTGCACTTCATAATCGAACACCCTGATTGTGATTTAAAGTTGGCGGTGGCGAGACAGCGCATCATTACAACTATCGCCTGCGAACTGTTTCACGATTTCGAAAGCGGCAAGAATGTTGTAAGAAGAGGCGACGATCTCTTTGACGGCGACAAAAAAATATCCGTATCGATCGCAACGAAATCGCCGACATCGTGTTTAATACATTTTGCGATAAACATCTTAAGCGATGGCACACCACTACCGACGAAAGGACTCGCTGATTTCAAAATCGAACCAAAAGCTTTTTCAGAAAAACTGATGAATATATATATGGATGAAATTGCGTCTATGGATCACGCCTGCAACAAGGTTCGTTCCGTGTTGTAACCCTATGATTTTGAAGTAAAATCAATTTTCAAGTATTTTCTTTTTTTTTATTATTGTAGAGGCAGACTCGGATTCAACACTTATGGAACACAGAGCGGAAATAGTTGAGATATTCAGTTCCCCCCAGGGAGAGGGGGTTTACGTCGGGGAGCGGATGACGTTTGTCCGTTTTCAACGATGTAATATGAAGTGCAAATACTGCGACACACCTCAAGGTCTTTGTCATCATGAAGTCTGTCGCGTCGAATCACCGGTCGGCTCTGAAAACTTCGTCGAGATACAAAACCCAGTTTCGGTTACAAAGCTCTGCGAGGTTTTAGGTGATTTCAATGATAGAACTTTAAGCGTGACAGGTGGAGAACCCCTCGAACAGATAGAGTTCCTATCCGAATGGCTTCCTTCACAGACATCTATGAACAAGATTCTCTTGGAGACGAATGGCATCCACCATGAGAGAGTTTCAACAATTCTTCCATACATAAATGTTGTGAGCATGGATATCAAACTCCCCTCCTCCACGGGCGGAGAACCGAGATGGAACGATCACTCCCTATTCTTACGAAACGTGATCGCTGCCGGAATTGAACTCT
>CAYWXY010000226.1:0-2589 GCA_964462555.1 uncultured Pseudomonadota bacterium
ATATCACTAAACTTGATATCCTTGAGCCACGGAAATTTTTCGACAAGATAATTCCACGCCTTAATTGCGTACTCTTTGAGGTAACGCCACCCCTCAAGGATCCAAAACTTCAGTCTATGAATCAGCTCTTTTATCTTTCCCATTTCATCAACTTCCTATTTTGTTCAACAGATGGCCCCGCATCAAAGTAATTTTTCGGAAGCCCACGCCCCACTGCATGGAGCAAGTCAGCAAATGTAATATAGACATTCATCTGTGCATCAACATGTTCCGAGCGCGCCTCAGCCAAAAGTGATTGTGCATTCAAAAGCTCAACAATGTCTGCTGCCCCCGCGCGATATCTCCCCAAAGAGACCTTATATGACTCCGAGGCACTCGCCAAGAGCGTTTTACTCGCCTTAAACTGGTCTCTTGCCGTCCTAAAGTAAAAAAAGGAATTCCAAACCTCTGAGATGACGCCAAGTTCCATCTCCTTGAACTGCTGCCGGGCTGCCTCCAGCTCCGCCTTGGCTTTACGTAGCTTATTCCGAAGCGTAAAACCGTGAAAAATTGGGATATTCAACTTCAAGCCAGCTTCATAGGTTTTTGTATCGAGACGATCACGATCCCATAGATAACTTGCCGCCGCATTGAGAGTGGGAAAGAGATCGGAACGAGCTTTGATTACGCCAGCCTCTCTTTGCCTGAGCTCCGCCAGTGATTTTGCGATATCTGGACGACTTTTTTTAGATTCAGTAATTAACTCATCAACATTCTTATCAATCTTTTTCATCGGCAAGTTGCGGAGCTCACCCATCACCTTAATGGGCGTGTCCGAAGGCCAACCAACAGAGACTGCCATATCACCTGCCGTAATCGAGACATCCCCCTTATTTTTAACCAGATCAAATTTGATCTGATCAGCATTAGACTGGGCCTGCAAGACATCAGCCAGTGTATCGACACCAACCTCTTTCCTCACACGTGTCGCCTCTAAACTTGTCAGCGCCTCACGAAGACTCTGCTCCGTCGCCTTAACACGCGCCTTACTGGCCAAATGTTTGTGATAATTTTGTGTTACGTCGCGAAAGACATCCTGGATGACCTGATTGTGATTATAGTTGGCAGCCACCATTGCTTGACGTGCCGCCTCTACCTGGGCACCGCGACCACCGAGATCGAGGATCTGGTAGCTGGCCATAATATCACCCTCTAAATATCGCCCTCGAGGCATGAGAGCCGTCTTGCGATAACCGGCAGCTGCATCTGCATCAATTTGAGGATAATATGCTCCCCGCGCTGCCGCCCACGCCGCCGCATCAGCATGAGCCGCTGCCCAGGCAAAACGCGTCTTCGGATTATTTTGAAGGGCAATATCGACCAGTTCGGAAAGAGTCTTTTCGCCATCATAACCAATTTCCGGTGGTGCCTCAGCCTTAAGCTGGCGTTCCAGAGGTTGGCCACTAACGCGATCAGGCGACGGAATCCACTCCTTATCGGCTGCCGTTGACGTATATTTGGCTGGTTTGAACTCCGGTGGGGGATCGACCATACATGACGAAAGGACGATAGCGAACAGGCCCAATAAGACCACGCGTCCCATCCCTTTTAGCCGACCCTTCCTCAAGAAATCCCCTTTTTCGATCCTTGCAGATGAATATACCTAACTATCACAGATTAAAACACTTTTCCACAATTTCCGCTCCCCAATATCTACTCCTTTTAACCACTCATTTATTATGATACAAAAGATGCCATGAGGAAGTTCCTTCTACTCGCCATAACATTTATCCTCCTTCTCCCCCTTTCAACATGGGCAGAGGAGGTAACAAGTGATCTTCCGACCACCAGTGAGCGAAGCGGAAACCACTTTAAGCGCAAATACGATGTCGACTTTCAACATTCTGGCACCAAACATGAACTCCCCGATTCATATGTCAAGGAGGTTCCAAAAGGAAAAAAACGCAAAGGACTCAAGGAACACCTAATGATCGGTTTTTACTCCGACGTCCGCTCACGCTACATGTCGAAGGAACTCCCCGATTCAATTGGACCAGTTTGGCAACCATCAGCTACGATTGAAGCATATGGTTTTGGTTTCAACGCCTGGGGCAACTTTGTGCTATATGACGAGCCCAACCAGGGAGAATTTAACGAAGTGGATCTCACCCCGTATTACACTCTCCACATTGGAAACCTAACGATCCACCCCTACTCACTAATCATGCTTTTTCCAAACAAAAATCCGGGATCGCTTGACTACACACCCATGACGACGATCGAAGCCGATCTCTATATGGACTATACCCTATGGAAATTTACATTTTTTACGCAGATGCGCGCAGTGGTAAAGGGAACCACACCGGGAAGCATCTATGCACATGTTGGAACATCATTCGATCATACATTTAATAGTGGCATCACGATATCACCGTCTATGCTGATGAGTTTTGGAAACGATAAATTTCTAACGTCATCATATCAACCAATGGGCGCCAATATCGACGCCTTCTCATTCACGCTTGCCCTTTCATGGAAGGTGGGAAAATATTTAACATTCGAACCCCACATTAATTACGCGGTTCACGTTATCCCGAAGATCCGACAATC
>CAYWXY010000227.1:0-2508 GCA_964462555.1 uncultured Pseudomonadota bacterium
AAGTCTGCCTGTTGCTCCGGCTGTCTTGCCTCGATTTGTCTTTGGTACGGTCATCTTCAAACTCCTACTTATTGAAACATTCCGGGTCAGGCACAGAATGTTTCACTTTATTAACGAAGTGATGTCAGAATCGCCTGGATATGATCCCGTTTCCTCTGAAGGTCTGGATTTATATGTTTATAGCGAAGCTCGCGGAGGGCCGACTCATAAAGGTCTATATCTTCAAGATTTTTTTCAAGAAGCCCAATGTGAACCGGATCTCTTGGGACCTCTGCAAGCTGGGTTGCAATATCTACTTCAGCGTCAAAGGCGGTCGCGACATGCTCGGTGTGACGCTTGGAATTAAGAACCTGATGATAGATATCTTTTGTCTCCCCAATCAAAACGAGATGCGGGCTTGACTCTTTAATCCAGCGTCCGATCGCAACGAGGACGTCTTGGACGTCTCGTCCCGTTTGGGCGCTGTGGAGTTCTTCGATATAGAGACGGTTTCGTATGAGGTCTTCGATTATGAATCGACGCGCCGCAAATGACATCCCCGCTCGAGTTTGATCCTCAGCTTGAGAGACAGCAATTGCTGCTCCTTCTGCGCATTCTCGGTAGTATGCAATGGCCGAGTCAAATGCAGTGAAGTCACCTCTCCTAAGGGCGCCTTCAGCATCCCGGATAGATCGATCCATCATATCCTGGAGCATGAGATCTGGTTGAATAGCGGCTGATCCGCTTTCAAGCATTCCCTCCACAACCTGTCGAAAACCACCTCCCCTAAGCGCTCCAAGGGCCTCGAACTGGCCAAGTAGAACGTCACCAGGGAGCCTGTTGTCCAAAAGCCTCATGGTATCTCCGTGGACGTCAGGTGCCGAGGCGTGAGGCCATTCTTTTTCCTGAGCAGGAGGTTTGTATTCATGGAGGACAGGTCCTGAATAGGCTCGATCACGCCAAAGACTCGACATGACCACTCCGTTAAAGCCGGTGAGTGGTTGTTCAGTGGCGCGTGGAGTTTCTGGTGGGGTTGTCTCAACAGCGGCGGGTGCCTTTTCTCCCTGAACCGTATCGGGTTTCTCTTCCGGTCTTTCATCAACTTTTCTCAAAGCCAAAAGTGTCAAACCCGGATGCGGCATTTTCAGTGAGAATCGCATTGTGGCCATGAATGGGTCTGCAGAAGGACTGAAGCTCACCGCTTTGGATCTAGCGCCACCCTTAACCGTTCCAAGATAGCAATCGGCCGGAAAAAAGATATTTGTCAACTTTGGCAGTCGCAATTTCCCCGGCAGTTCTTTGAGGAATGCGAGTTTACTTGTTGTGGCAGTAGTCTTGCCGCGCACGGACTTAGGTGTACTCATCGAATACTCCTCAAAATGCCCGCTGCGACATTTGATTTGAAACATTCCGGGTTCCGCCTTCGCTGACCCCGCTTCGCCAAAGCGGCTACGCGGCGGCGAGAGCTTCGGCGGACAAGCAGACCCTGAATGTCTCATTTATAGATATGTGACCTATTATCGTTACGTGTTCAAAATAGTTGCGTGGTTTTATAGCGTTGCGCGAAGGATTATTGCTGATAATGATTACACAACAGTGAACATGGTCGGGAAATAGATTCAATTTTACTTGATTCAAGTTGATTACCTTGTTAGGAGCAAAGAACGGGTCCATCCGGAGGGTGCGCAGAAATGGAGCTAGCGATGACAAAAAAAGAGCGACAGGAGTTAGAGTACCTCGGTGGGATCCTCTATGAGAAGTTTCATAGCCAGATCGAGCTTGTGATTGAGTCAGTTCAGGCATCAGAGGAACGGACAAATGGCAGAATCAATGAATTCAAGCAGGAAATGAACCAGAAGATGTCTATTCTAGAAATGGCTATACGGGGAAATAAAACTGAAATTGTCCAAAATGGTCAGAGGATCGAACTTCTTGAAGGTCGAATGGGCACGGTTGAAGGCCGATTAGGTAAAGTCGAAGGCCAGATGGTCCATCTGGTCAGTCAGACCATGCAATAGCCTGAAATTATTCCAAAAAACTCACTCGCAACTTCGAATAAGTCCAGGTTCCGTAAGCTGAACTCCTCGTGAATAGTCGTTCTTCATATAGGTGCTCCCTCACACGTCTCACGCGGCATAGCGTTCTAAGTGTAACCTGGTACTTATTCGAAATTCCTCGTCCGAATGGGGTTGTTACGAAACCGTAACCGTAACCGTAACCGGATACCTGGTAAATTCTTTCCTGGTAGTTTGTTCACCACATTATAATCCAGTATTATCAATGCCTTTTTGGGGGTATCAGCTAACTTGTTAAAATAATTAGTGTATCAAGTGGTGAACGTCCTTCCAGGCACTTTTAGTTTTATGAAGAAAGTGAGCATATATGCTAACTTTTACAATAATATTCTTTAATGAATTACTGGCAATATAGTGACTATATATAGTCACTTTTGATTAAATAACGTCAATCTGGATTTCTGGTTCTTGCTAAAACACCAACTGCATATCTTCTTACACTGGCATCACCGTC